>NZ_JAWPOP010000024.1:0-70769 GCF_033344345.1 Vibrio sp. 1978 | reverse complement strand
CAACAGCAACAGCAACAGCAACAGCAACAGCAACAGCAACAGCAACAGCAACAGCAACAGCAACAGCAACAGCAACAGCAACAAAAGTCTCAAAACGAAGGGAAAGAAGCGCAAGGACAACAGTCACAAAATCAGCAAGATTCTGAAAATAAAAAAGAAAAACAAAAAACGGAACAACATCAACCGCAACGAGATGACAAGCAAGTGAAGGATCAAGATGAACCAATACAGGCTAAAGCGCATCCCGAAAAAATGCATCAGGATGATCCTGAGTTCCGTCGACTAGAAGCAGTAGAAAGTGCTCGCGACCCAAGCTTTTTGATCCGTGCGCAAATGCAACTTCAAGCGCAACAAAAACAACCTCCACAACAATCTCAAAAGGAGTGGTAAGCCTGTGATGAACAAAGGCGTAAAACTGGTCTTTATTTTTGTGGCCAGCCTAATATCCAGTTTCTCGGTGATGGCACAGACACTTCAAGCTAGTGTGAATAAAACACAAGTAGCCAAGAATGAAGTGATTAACCTCAGAATCATTTCAGATACTGAGCTCAGCTCAGACTCAATCGACTTCAATGTTCTAGAGAAAGACTTCTTCTTGGGTCAACCTCGTTATGGCCGCTCTAGCAATAACATTAACGGAAGAAAATCAGTGCGTACCGAGTGGAGTATCTCAATTGCACCAATGAAAGAAGGTGTTCTGACTATTCCAAGTTTTTCCGCTGATGGTATGAAAACGGAGCCGATCAAACTACATGTCAACGCGAGCCAAACAGACCCCAATCTTGATGATCTATTTAGCTTCAATATTACGGTCGACAACAGTACGCTCTACCCTCAGCAATCTGCAACATTACGTATACAGCTTCTAATCAAAGCGGACACTCGACGCCTAGATAACCCACAAATAGTACCTCCGCAAATTGAAGGCATGAAGCTTGAGGCACTGGGTGGCTTACAGCAAAGACAGAAGATCTTAAATGGGTTAGAAGTAGCGGTCATAGAGCAGTCGTTTCGCCTAACGGCCAATCAACCAGGCACTTATACCTTGATAGGTCCTAAACTGACCGGTTCTTATATTTATGGCGACAGCTTGACGGGCTCAACCAAAATAATGCCTATCAACACCAAAGCGGAACGCATGCCAATCACGGTCAAACCGATTCCGAGCGAATTTAAAGGTGAATGGCTTCCTGCTTCAGCGTTAGAAATGACACAGAGCTGGCAAGACGATCAAGGTAACCTACTGTCGATTAACGCGATCAACACAGTAAAGCAAGGTTCTTCACTCACTCGAACCATTCAAGTTAAGGCTCGCGGTACACAAGCCGAATATCTGCCACGAGTCAATATTAGTTACCCGAGTTCACTGCGCGTGTATCCCGAACAACCTAAGTTCGATAGCGGAAGAGATGGCACCGTTACCATGACGGTGAAGCAAGTCATTATTCCTACAGAGGCCGGGAAATATACCTTACCAGGATACGACGTGAACTGGTGGGACAGTCAAAATGATGAAGCGAAGAAAACAACGTTACCAGAGCTAACATTAGACGTAGAGAAAAATGACACTGGGCTAATCACGTTGCCGGAATCGCCTCTTTCAGCGCCTTTAGTGCCAGCCCCTAGTCCTGAATCAAGCGGCGGTGTAAACAGTCTCTGGCGAACGTTAACCTTTGTTTTCTTAGGGCTTTGGATAATGACATTGGGAATCGCAATTTGGGCATGGAAAAAGCGGTCAATAACAGCGAGTGGAACGGTTTCAAATACTGAACAACCACTTTGCATCGACGCGCTAAAAAAAGTCATCGAAGAGGGCGATGCTGCGAAAATTGAACGCTCTGTAAATGAGTATTTAACCACTCATCAAGACAGGTTAAACCCTGGTGACGTACAAGCAATTAAGCAAGAGCTTAATGCCATGAATCAAGCGCGTTTTAGTGCTAACCAACAACCTTGGAGCCCTGATTCGCTGTTAGCGAAAATTCAAAACCTTGGCAAAGCAAACGTAACGAAAACCGACCACCAACTCGAAAAGCTATAAATAACTAGATAACAATGGCAGCTCTCATGAGCTGCCAATTCTCTTATCCGGCCAAATTTTGCTTTAGCGGTTTTATCTAGAGCACCAACCGCCGCTTCTTCCCTATCAAGTTGCTCTTATGAACATCACTTACTCAACAAAACTTGGGGCTCGTATTCGTATCGCCTTACACAATTTCGCCCATGATTCTTCGCTTGATAGAGTGCCTTATCCGACAACTGATATAAATGGTCGAAATTAAAGTCTTTGCCTTTCGCTTTATAACAGGAGTAACCGACTGAAACGGTAAGTAACTCCCCTTCTGGGTTATGTCGATGCTTTATCCCCTCGCCCTCGATGCACTGACGAATGCACTCTGCTCTCAGTCGGACCTCCTCTTGCTCAGAACCAATCATGAGCAATGCAAACTCCTCACCTCCGATACGGCAAAAAACTTCATCTTCACCTTTGGTATGATGATCCAAGATATAGCCAATTCGCATCAATGCGATATCGCCTTCGAGATGACCATAGTGATTATTGAATAAGCCAAAATGGTCAATATCAATCAGGATCAGGCCAAACGACATGTCGTCTTCACACTCTAGGGCACAATATTTTTGCATCACATGTTCTAACATGCGGCGATTACCAAGACGCGTCAAAGGATCGAGCTTAGAAAGTACCTCAAGCTGTCGATTGGCTTCCTCCAACTCTTTTGTTCGGTTCTGAACCTCCAGCTCTAAGTTTTCGTTTAATTCGCGAATCGCCTCTTGAGCTTGAGTACGTTGCAATACTTCAGCTAAGCTGGACGCGAACATACGAATCACTTCACGTAACTGAGAAGTTAACGGCGCACGTGTCAGCAAATTATCAACAGCGATAAAGGCGATAGGACCACTGCTATTTGAAGTCAATACCGTCATCGCAGCCCAACCAAAGCCAACAATATTACAGTCATGATAAATAGGCACTGATTCTTCAAATGCGACTTCGTTTGGCATTGAGCGAGCCAAATTTATAAGAGAGAAATCTTGGGTTTCGCCAAAGAAGTAAGATTCATCCACCACGTTACCTTGAATATCGGTACCCCACGTTCCTTGCATGTAAGAGCAATTTTCATCAGTTAAAAACACCGCCATTCGATCAATACCAAGATTTTTAATGGCGAAAGTGACGGCCGATTTGCATACTCCACTGACAGTAGTGCAACGTGATAACTCAACCATGCTTGAATGCAACATGCGTACGTTTTGTTCTTGGCGCTTACGAATGTAAATTTGAGAGAAGAGTGAACCAAACGAGTCCAACATCTGTTTTTGATATGCCGTTATCGGCTTACGATGAATAAAGTTATCTAGCGCGAACCACCCAAACGGTTCATTGCCATCGCGTAAAATCAACATCGCATTCCAGCCCTGCCCGATGACCTTGCCTGCTGTGTATATTGGCGCGTCTTCTACAATCACTAAGTTGCTCTCAAGGCTAGATAACGCGGTGATATACTCCTCGCTAAGTTGATGTAAATCGTATTGTGTGTGAAATTCATCAATCGTAATTCCTGACTCATCCGTGCCGTATGTACCACTGAAGCTGCGCTTTTTCATATCGAGAAGCATCAGTGTAGAGCGATCAAACCCAAGTCGTTCACGTAACGCTTCGACGGCTTTGTAGTACAAGTCCTTTAAAGAATCAGGATTAGAGATTTCGAGTGCAACTTGCTGAACTAACTTCATATTTTCGATAAAGCGCTCGCGTTGGCTAATCTCATCAACATATTGCGCTTCACGAATATCTCTGTGCCTGATCTCTTTCGAGGCATTTTTTTCAGCACGAATACATTGCCAACGCGCCGCTGCGAGCTGCATTGCGTCGTAACTTTCTTCATAGATATTATGTGCTGTGCGAGCATGTACAGATTGAATCAGTAGGTAGGTACGTTTGATAGGCGTGTTGTCGAGCATCATGATGTAACTATCACCGCCTAAATCTCGGGTGTGATTCCAGTTACAAGTGTTGATCGCCAGAGGTATGATGCTTTCAGAGGTATCAAACTGACTTGCCCACTCCCAGAATGTCTCAGGATAGTTTTGGGTTGGGTAAAGCTCTCCGCGAGAGAAGCTCATTGAATGACGAGGGTTAATTGAAGGATCTTCAAAAATAGCGAGGGCTTGAGGGGAGAACAGACTCTCTAAATGATCAAAGATTGCCTCCGCTAGCAACCGATGGTCCCTCGTTGAAGACACTTTTCTTGTAAAACTTCTTAAACTCACCCTACCAACCTAATCTACTTTTTTATCCTCGATAAAAAACTACTTAGGCCATGATATGCAATCAATACGTTCAAATTTGAGCTGTTAAGTCATTCGCAAAATTATCAGACTTAGTGTTACATTCGAGAGCTCTTCAGCACTTTTAAAGCCATGTTTCACATAAGTTACATGCTTTATAAACTGGGGAGGAAAGTTGTACTTATTTACAAGATTTTTGTGTTGGTAGATGTTTTAAGCCTACGACTTAAAAAGAAAAAGGCCCCTCATCAAGAGGGGCAAAGTTACCATCGCTTATAGTTATTTAGTTATGCTTGTAAATACGGTGGATTAACCGAAATCACCATTTACGTAGCCTTGAGTACGGTCGTCTTGAGGGTTGCTAAAGATCACTTGCGTATCGTTGTGCTCAACCAGTTCACCCATTAGGAAAAACGCAGTGCGGTCAGAGATACGACGCGCCTGTTGCATTGAGTGAGTCACGATAACGATGGTGTAGTTCTTCTTTAGCTCTTCCATCAGTTCTTCGATTTTGTGTGTCGCAATTGGGTCAAGTGCCGACGTTGGCTCATCCATCAGAATCACATCCGGCTCCATCGCGATTGTACGTGCAATACATAAACGTTGCTGCTGACCACCAGAAAGACCGAATGCGTGTGATTTAAGGCGATCTTTCACCTCATCCCAAAGTGCAGCACCGCGCAGCGAACGCTCTACCACTTCATCAATTGTCTTTTTGTCTTTGATACCTTGAGCACGTAAGCCGTAAGCCACGTTCTCGTAAATACTCATCGGGAATGGATTTGGCTTTTGGAATACCATGCCGACTTTGATGCGAAGGTCAGCAACATCAATGTTGCCGTAAATATCTTCGCCGTCCATCGCCAATTTACCTGTAATTTTCACGCCTTCGATTAGATCATTCATTCGGTTCAAACAGCGTAGAAGCGTTGATTTTCCGCAACCTGACGGGCCGATAAGTGCAGTTACTTGGCGAACTGGAATTGGTAAGTTGATCGATTTCAGTGCTTGGTTGTCACCGTAGAATAGGTCTAGGTTTTCAATATCAAATTTGTTCATTGTCTTAATCTCTTAATTCTTGAATTCGTGTCTTTTAACGTGCGTTCTTAATTAGTGTTGTTAGTAAGTTGCGGTGTTAAAACGTCTAGCAATCAGTTTCGTTACCATGTTGATCAAGAGAACAACTACGATAAGCACTGTTGCCGTACCGTAAGCCTGATTCCATTCTTCAACGGTAAACAGTTCGGTAGTCAGTTTGTATAGGTGAACGGTTAGCGTACGACCTGAATCCAATAAAGAATCCGGAATACGTGCAACCATACCTGCTGTCAGGAATACTGGAGCAGACTCACCAATGACACGACCAATACTTAGAATGACCGAGGTTAAGATACCTGGCATTGCGCTCGGAAGAATCAAACGCCAGATAGTGTAAATCTTAGAAGCACCGAGGCCATAAGAGCCTTCACGGTACGTTTGTGGTACTGCCATCAGCGCTTCTTCCGTTGTACGGATGATAACTGGCAGGATTAAGATACTTAGCGTCAATGCACCCGACAGAATCGAGAAGCCAAGGCCAAGAATCGCCACGAAGAAAGTCATACCAAACAGGCCGAAAATGATCGACGGGATACCCGCCAATGACTCGGTACAGAATCGGATGATTTTCACCAAACGACTGCCCACTTTCGCGTATTCGGTCAAGTAGATTGCCGTCATGATACCGAGTGGCGCTGCCACTGCGATAGAAGCGATAACCATGTAAATGGTCGCCACAATCATTGGGAAGATACCGTGCTCTTCACCTGTGCGCGTATAGTTATCAGTAATGAAGTTCCAATCTACGTGTTGTAGACCGTTTGATAAGATGTACCAGATAATCCAGAACAAGAAACCTACCGTTAGTGCTGCCGAAATCCAGACAAATGCGTTAAAGACATTATCTTTGAACTGGCGTGCTTTTTTTAGTTTTGCGCGATCCATAATAGTCACCTTTAACGAGCGATTACTTCGCTTTTTCTCGGTTTAGGTACAGTAGTACAGCGTTCAACGACATGATGAAGACCAGAAGTACTACACCTGTAGCGTAAAGTGCGTTCGCGTGAACACCACTTGCGTAAGACATTTCAATAGCGATGTTTGCAGTTAGTGTACGAGCCGAATCCAAGATGCCTTCTGGCATTGCCGGCGCGTTACCCATAACCATGATAATCGCCATGGTCTCACCCAACGCACGACCGATACCCAGTATCACACCTGTCATGATGCCTGAGCGAGCCGCTGGAACGAGCAACTTAAAGATGGTGTAGATTTTCGATGCGCCCAGTGCCAAAGAACCTTCTTTATAAGTACGAGGGACAGCGCGAATAGACGTTTCAGAAACCGTAATTACTGTTGGTAGAATCATCACACCAAGAACAATAATACCGGCCAAGATAGTGTTACCTGCAGGTACATCAAATACTTTCTGAATCAATGGAACGATAATAACCAGACCGAAGAAACCGTAGACCACTGAAGGAATACCGGCTAGCAGCTCAACCGCTGGACGGATAATGTCTGCTAATCGCTTTGGTGCGATTTCAGCGATAAAAATGGCGGTCAGAACACCAATTGGAACCCCAACAATGACAGCACCAGCCGTCGATACGATAGATGCCACAATCATGGTGGCGACACCGTAAAGCGCAGGTGGTAACCAGTTTTGTCCTAAGACAATGCCCGATACGCCTGCTTCTTGGAATGCCGGAATACTCTCTCGAACGATGAAGTATGCAATAACGGCCAATGAAACAATGCCGATTACGGCACTCGTTAGGAACAAGCCGTGGAAGATGCGCTCTTTCCAGTCTACACGACGCTTCTCGCGTAGGCCTGACTTGCTGATAGCTCTAGCGTCAGTATTCATAAGCTTTTCACTATTTGTTGCGATGGTCATTTAAAAATCTCACGGTTCTGGGCAATGCCGTTGAACACAATGGATAGAAAAGGCTCAGCCCGAAACGTTGGGCTGAGCAAACTTTAGAGTCCCGATGGGATTAGTTAACTGAGATGTAACCTTTTTGGTCAACTAGCGCTTGCGCTTCGTCAGTTAGCATCCAGTCTAGGAATTTTTGCGTTTCTGTTGATGGCTTGCCTTCTTTGTAAAGAACAAGGAATGGACGCGCTACTTTGTAAGAACCGTTTTTAACGTTAGCTACCGTTGCATCAACGCCGTCGATTGCTAGCGCATTAACAGTGTTGTCTACAGTACCAAGAGAAATGTAGCCGATTGCGTATGGGTTAGATGCAACCATTGTTTTCAGTGCGCCGTTACCGTTTGCAACTTGAGCACGTTGAGAGATAGCTGATACCTTCTTACCAGAAATCTTCATTTTTAGAGACATGATGTCTTCAAATGCGCCACGAGTACCAGAAGCTGTGTCACGAGTAATGGCTACGATTGGCTTGTCTGCACCACCGACTTCTTTCCAGTTTGATACTTCGCCTTTGTAGATTGCAGTCACTTGCTCGGCTGTTAGACCTGGCAGTTTGTTTTGTGGGTTAACAACCACTGCGATACCATCACGAGCAACCACTTCTTCGATTAGTGTTGATTCTTTTTCAGAGTCTTTTAGATTACGAGAAGACATACCAAGGTCTGCTGAACCATTTTTCGCTGCTTTTACACCAGCTGAAGAACCAGGACCTTGAACTTCGATAAATACGTTAGGGTTCTTCTTCATGTACGTTTCAGAGAAAACTTCCATCAGTGGAGTTACGCTGCTAGAACCCACTGCAGAGATAGTTTCTTTAGCAGAAACAGGAGTCACTGCCATTGCGCCTAGAAGTGCGATTGCACCGATTACTGTCTTTTTCATCACAATTTCCTTAAGTGGCTTTATTGCCGTTGTGTTTCACTTGAACGGTGCTCACTTTAGAATTTGAATATGACAGTTGTGTTTCACTTAGTTGAACCCTCTATGACACGTTGTCATTTCTAACTATTAATTCCGCGACTTATCCCTCTCTCAATTTGAACGTAACGTTTTTATAACGTTGCCTCATGTTCAAGATGATAACCCCATCGATTTTGGTACATTTCATAACAATTAGATATGAGTAACTCATTGATTTGGCGAATGTAACAATTAAAATCGAAATGCTTATTTATAAAAAAGATAATAATCAAACCGATAGAGGGTCAATCTCATGCGTCAATTTCTTAGTACGCTTTCTATTAAACTTCAGGTTTTTCTGCCTGTTCTATTCACAGTTATATTACTCATCATTGGACTAAGTGTCGGAATCGGTAAACTCGATCAAGCATTCAAGAAGGTTTCGGCTTCCACCCATAAGCTAATCATTCACAAAGAGGAACTTAGCGGCATCGTAGACAACACTTACGCCATGCGCATCAAAGCCATTTATAGTCTATTTAGAGCCGAAGATGTTCAGTCTCTCAACCAAGAGCTTTCTGAGCGACAAAACAAAAACCGCGATTTTCTTAACTCCATCGACAATCTCCCTGGCGTTCAAAATGAAGTCAATGCTATGCGTAAGGCCATGAATCACTATGTTGATTTCACTCGCGTTACCATGACACCTCTGCTCACCACTAAACACTCTTCTGATTACACCACCTCTGATTTCAATCAAAAGTACGAATCTGCAATGGCTGAGTATCGATTAGCTGGCGAAGCGATGATCAACGCCATCGACAAACTATCTAAACAATTGAATCAAATCGTCACCGATGAAGTCGAAACGAATGGCGAACAACATTCAACCACGCTCACTTACAGCACCGTCTCGCTTGCGGTGATCTTGAGTGCTGCTTCACTTATTAGTTGGGTACTCGCCAGCTACATCGTTGCGCCGATTCGTAACCTTCAAGTAACGATGCAGGAAGTCGCGAAGGGAAACCTACTAGTTAAGGCCGAAGCCATCGGGAAAAACGAAGTGTCTCAGCTGGCTCGAGATGTAAACCAGACCATAGAAAAACTGCGTGAAACTGTAAGCGCATTGGTTCGCATTAGTGAAGATGTGGCATCAGCATCAACCGAGTTAGCAACTGTTATGACTCAAAGCAGCGTCAACTCGGATCAAGAAAAGCAAGAAGTTGAGCAAGTAGCCTCGGCGATCAATCAGCTAGAGTCGACCGCAGCTGAAGTATCGACCAATGCACAAGAAGCCGATAGTGCATCAAATCAAGCACGTACGTTAACCTCACAAAGTATAAGCATGTTTGGGGAAAGCACTCGCGCAAGTGAAAAGATGGCGGAACAACTTAACGAAGCCGCTGCCGTCGTGACTTCACTAAAAGATCAATCAGAACACATTGGTCGCGTGATCGAAGTGATTGAAGGTATTTCTGAGCAAACGAATCTACTTGCACTGAATGCAGCGATTGAAGCTGCACGGGCGGGCGAAAGTGGCAGAGGCTTTGCGGTAGTGGCCGATGAAGTACGTATGCTGGCAGCGCGAACTCAGGAGTCCACCAAAGAGATCCAAACCATTATAGAAGAGCTACAGCAACAATCTGGTCACGCAAATGAAAGTATGCATTCCAGCTTAGCCATGTTGTCAGACAACCAAGCTCTTACACAAGAAGTTAGCCAATCACTTGCTAATATCAGTAATGCTATCGCCGATCTGAACTCAATCAACACTCAAGTTGCGACCGCATCAGAAGAGCAGAAACAGGTTACGGCTGATATCAACAACAACTTAACGAACATCTATGAACTAGTGAGCCAGAACGTCACTGGTATCACTCAATCCGCCGCGGCAGCGCAAGAGTTGTCTGGTTTAGCAGAAAATCAAAAACATCAACTTAAGCAGTTCCAAGTTTAAATACTCTGCTCAACACGATAAGTTCCAAAGGTTAGAAAAGAAAAAGCTCCGCACTGGCGGAGCCTATCATAAAGGCAAAGCTATCAACCCTTATTAACGTAATAATTATTATTCATCTGTCACTAACAAGAGAGAGCTTTTGAAACTTGAGTTTAACGGATCTCTATTGAAAACCTCACCATTAGTCGTATCAAAAGTTGCAACATGCTTACCGTCGCCATTAGGTGTGTTGCTCCAGACATAACGCCCTAGAACATCATCTCCATCTTTCAGACTATAGCCGCTAGCAAACCCTGTACTATTTATGGCTGGGCTGTGGCAAGCTCGCTCAGTTAGAGATACTAGCTCTTTGATATTTGCTAGTCGCCAATTTTTTTTGTCAGCAAAATTGTGAAGAGGATGGTTGCCGTCCTTATTACGAATTTGTTTGGCTGTGGAGAGAGCGAGTTGCCATGACATTGTAGATCGCGTCCCCTGGCATTCTTGGTTTCCTACATTCCATGTCATACCAACTGGACAGCGCATCCATGTTAGACCTGTTTTCAGGTCAGTTACGGTACCGCTCTCAGAATATGTATAACGCGTGTTAGGTGCCGTTTTAGCAAAGTCAGTAGAACACTCTTGTGCAGCTATTGCAGTTTGAGAAGCCAAAGTAAGAGATAGTACAGTTATTAATTTCTTCATCTTATTGCCCCTTAACTGCGACTAGACGGATTGGGAATTGGTAAGAATCATCGGCACCCGCACTTGTGTTGCTTGATCGAATCTCGACGTATGAAATAGTGCCTCTATCTTTGCCCCGGGAGACAATCGCAGGGAAATAAATCTCGCCATCAATAAGTTGTGATGATGCATTCGTAAACTTAAAATCGCTATGCCAAAACGCACCATATCCTAAATAAGGGCTACCTATGGTTTGCTGTGGAAAGTATTTAACATTAAAACCATAGACGTTGTATTTTGCATATTCATCGTTCGGAGCAAACAGTGTTTGTTCACCAAAGTCTAGTAAGTCATAAGTCTCACGGTAAGTAGGCAAGCGCCAACCAGTGATTCCACATAACGATTGTTTGTTTATGTACTGAACATATTGGCTAGTGGTACAAACTTCATCACCAGCGTCTTTACAACCTGCAAGCTCTACATCTTTGCTAAATGGCTTAAATGTTTCAGACTCAAACGCAAATAGGCGATCTTTAAATTGAACTGAGCTCGCATCCGCACTTTTGTTTTCCCAAACAAGACCAGTACGCTCGTCCATAGTACAAGCCCACTCAGTCGCATCTGCAGCTAAAGCTGCACCTTGTGAATCTAGCTTAACGAACTTAAAGCCAGCGCCTGTCGACGTTTGCTTGTCCTCTTTGTCGAAGCCGTATTCTGCATCTTGACCAGGGTAAGACGCTTGAACCTCAGCAACGTCTGCTGCTCCTTCAGCAAAATAAAGAACGGCGCCCGTATCGTTACTACCAACCGTTTGTTCAGCAACCGCTACAATTTCTTCAGCAAATGCACTTACTTCCGCTTCAGACAGAAGATCAGAGGCCAACGATTTACCTTGAAAGCTAAGATTTTGAGCAAGCAGCGCTACGCCTTTGATCATTTGCTTTGGTTGCATCGCAGCTAATAGCACAACCGTGTTTTGCTCTAGCTTGTCTAGCTCGCTAGCTTCTGCGTTAGACATCACCGTACCAGAAAGAGAAACGCCGGCATCGGCGAGTTGCGCTTTCACAATCTCTTCAGCTTGAGCAACGGTTTTACCGTCAATTACAAGACCCGCGAGCAACGTTGTTACACCATTGACCGTGTTACCCGTTGCTAAATTTTGACCCGGAGCCGCAAGACGCAACGTTTGGTTTGAACCTTGATCAACTTGAGCAAGAATGGTGCTGGTTAGTACGTTTTTGTCGCTTGAAGTCAGGCTAAATTTACCGGCATTATCCGTTTTAGCACTCGGTTCAGTGGAATCACAAACGTAGTTTTGGTTTAAATCGATACATACTGGCGTATCAAGAAGTGTACCTGCAGAAACGATGGTGCCAGCTACATCATAGGTCGGTGCCGACGTGTCACCACCAGAACCTCCGCCACAGCCAGCAAGGGCTAGTGACATAGCAACGAAAGAATATTGAAACTTCATAGATTTTATCTTCTTTTGATTTTAATTAACGAGAGCGAATCACTCTCACCATTGAAAGCAGGACAAGTCCTAACAAGGTCCAAGGCGAACCACTGCCACCTGAATCACCGCCACTGCTTTCTTTAGTGGTATCAGCACTACACTGATACTGAGCAAAGTGACTCACACCCCACTCTTTCAACACCCCAGAATTCCCTGACACGCGGTCAGACACTTCGAGACGCCAAGTACCCCAACTCGGTTGACCGACAAGTGCTCGTAACTCCTCGTCATACTGAGCGGTGAAGTAACCTTTAAATCCTTTGGTATTGCTTGATTGATGACTAAGTAGCACGACCGATTTGCCTTGTGGAGACACAAGCGTCACTTGCAGATCCTGCAGTGAGTCATGTTCGATGTTCAGGTAAACCGCAAACGAATCATCAATCGTGAGTGACTTGTCCGATAGCGTCTGAGAGAACAGCCTGTCGCCCTGCTCTGGCAAAGCGGAATTCACTGATTGAGGCTGGATATCAAGCTCTGGCGTACCATTAACCAGCATCACCTGTTCACTCCACTGGTGAGTCTTTAAACCTTCTGCAAATTGGTAATCCAATGAAATAGAGGAATCGAATTGCGTGCCACACGTCAGACCGCTTGGTAACCCCACCTTCATAGAGGTCGAATCAGAAAGCGTTTCATCAAAGTCGAAAACGGATGCGTTGTTTAGCTGCCATTGCCCTTTGATGCTCGCTTCGCGGCCAGTTTGGCTCAGACTCACACCAACGTCTTCACCTTGTCCGATGTATCGAGCGTCATAGCGAACACGAAGAGGGGCTTTAAGTAAGTTGTGTTTGTTGAAGCTGTCCGTCAGGAATTGGGCGTAATCTTTATTTGGGAACAAGGTGTTTGCGGCAAACACGGTCGATTCCGCCAGATCATGCATTTTCACGCCACGACCAATGCCGTACATGCCTTCAAGTACAATGGCGTCAAACTCACGGAACACGTTATCGGTATCATCACCGTATCGTTCAACCGATGCTTTAAGCGCTTGAAACAGTGGCGTTGACCATAGCTCGTCGCCTAGTTCACCACCTACGCTAACGTGCGCTGGATACTCTGAGCCCTCGAAGTAACGCGCTCTTTGGTTCCATAAGCTACGAGTTGTTTTGCGTGTTCCGAACACACCGTCCCAGTTGAACACCGTATCTAACTCGAATTCTTGACCACGACGCGAAGCATCCAAATATTGAGTGCGGTAGCTCGCGCTGCCTGCCCAGTAATCAGCAAAACCTTCTGCGATAGCACCAGTGTGACCGTACGCCCAATCCGGTACGATTTGGTAATGAATGCCATGCCCAAGTTCGTGTATCACTACATCAGCATCGACTGCATCCGGAGAAACACCACCGACACCCAGCATGAGTGCTTTCGGACCGTAATAGTAAGTAGAGTTATCTTTTGATAAACCGCGAGCATCAAAACGAAGCGGTTCGTCAAACAAGTCGTAAATCAGGCTTGTCAGATATTGGATCGAGCTATCAAGATGATAAAAAGCCATCAACTGTGGGAACGCATTGTCACCAAACTCGGTGCTTTGCATCTCATCAACACTGTCAAATGCTTGAACCCCTTCTGCGCTGAGGAAGTCCAACGTATCGAGTACAGGCGCTTCACCAGGTGCTGGGGCTGCAAATAAACCCGTCGCATCCACTTGCTTTAATCTTGGGTTAGAGAGGTAGAACTTACCGCCGGACTTTAAAACCTCGATCGACTTGGTGACGTACTCGATCGGCTGAGGGTAATCGGACAGTGCTGACCACGTCGATTCTGGTGCCGCTTGCTGTTGCATGGTGCGAAGATCTGGGTTGAATAAAGAAACCTCAACATTAACCAGACTTCCAGAGCTCAAAGCAGGTGGCTCTTGTGCTTGCAGTTGGCGAGGTGATTCCAATTCCATTGCAACCGTTGGTTTACCGTTGCGAATGATCGTATCTTCAAGGCTCTTAAACACTCGCACAACGTGATGATTTTTATCGGTTGTTACTACGAGGGTGCGCTGTGCTTGATATTCACCGTTTACCCAAACATCAAAATTGTAATGCTCACCAAGCTGAGACTGGGTTTTGTAACGGAACTTAAACTCGCCAGCTTCTGAGTAGTGGCTGTCTAGATAAGTTTTCGCTTGCGCTTCATTCGTTACCACAGAGTCCGTTGCGGGATAATCCCACTCTGCAGCCTGCGCCGCAGGGGTACAAGCAATAAGCAGCGAAAACGCCAATGGTTTTAGCTTCATGATTTCGTCCTAGAATTCGTATTTTGCAGTCAGCGTGAAGTAGCGCCCAGGCTCAGTTGAGTAACGCTTACTTTCCTCAGCGATACCCGCTACGTCTTGGTATCGGATGTACTCTTTGTCGAACAGGTTGACGATATTTGCGCTAACACGAAGGTCTTTGGAAACGTAGTAAGTTGCGCCAAGATCAAACGTATTCCACGCGCTTGTCTGCGCACACTCTGTCGCTAGACCAAGTGTGGTCTGGCATTTAGGAACGCGATCCATGGCAGCGGCCCAGTTCCAAGCCACGTAAGCGTTGAAGTCTTGGTTGGCGTATTTCAGTTGAGCATTACCTTCGAATGGCGTAATGCTTCGAACGTATTCGCCTTCCGCGTCTTTGCCATCTACGTAGCCAAACTTAGTGCTGATGTCCCATTGTTTGGTGAGCGCGTACCCCGCAGAAAGCTCTGCGCCATAAGTCTCTACGCCATCAAGGTTTTGGTACTGTTTGATGTAATTACCAGTGCTTGAGTCAAAGCCTGTGGTCACAACATCGATGAAGTTTTCAAACTTGTTGTAGAACACAGACGCATAGACATGCGCACGACCGTTATCGAACTTGTTACCAATTTCAAATGAGTCGGAAGTTTCAGCTTCTAGATCCATGTTTGGTGCAATTACAAACGGCGTGAGCGGCACAAAGTCGTGGCTTACGAAGCCATACGCTTTATCGTATTCCGGAGCACGGTAACCATGGTTATAAGATACATAAGCAATGTTGTTGGCAAACATTTCACGAGAAACCGACAGGCTTGGAGATACCTCTGAGCTATCCATGTCTTTTAATGGGAAGCCGCCCACTTCACCCGCACCGTCTGGCGTGAGACGGTGCGCATCAAAGCGTAGGCCACCTGTGATGGTCCATTTATCCAGTTCCACCATGTCTCGAACGTACAAACCAATGTTATAAGCACGAGCAGGAGCGAAAGGTTGTTTGGTCGAAGGTGTTACTCCGTTCCAATCAATCTTGGAGTCGCTATCTGTGCGTTCGTAATAGTCAGTAGAAAGCTCGACACCGTAAGCCAATTGGTGCTCAGCATTTGCTGCATAAATCGTATTAGTGAAATCGCCACGGAAGCCAATTGTTTCGTCAATGAAGGTTTTGTGTTCCAGCTCGCGACGCTTGGTGATCAAACCATTGTGATCCACTTGGCGCATTAAACGGTTGGTGTCTTCCACCACTTCGGTGTGACGCCAGTAAACTTTGGTATCCAACTCTTCGAACCAAGTTGGATTAATCGGAGTCACCTCTGCACCAATATAAGCGCTGTACTCTTCTGTGGTTTCATCCTCAGCAAAGTCTTCAATATGCCAGATGCCATCAGGTTGAATGGACGGTGAACCCTCCAAACGCTCTTGATTCTGGGTGTAGAGTTCCGCTTTGGCTTTCAACATCACCTCTTCATTGAAAAAGTGGTTGATCGTATAAGCACCGCTGTAACCATCTAGGTCGCGGTTATACAAATCTTCATCAAAGTTACGTGTCTCTTGCCCCTGCCAGTATGAAACGTTAAACAAACTCTCTGTATCACCGGAACGAAAAGCTAGATTACTCGTGCCTTTGTACTTGTTGCTGATATCGGTGTAAGTACCGGAAACATCGGTGTAGAAGTCTTTGTCTTTTAAGAAATCACCCGGCTGACTGGATTCTAAAATCACCACACCGCCGATCGCGCCAGAGCCATGCACCGAAGAACTTGCCCCTTTAATGATTTGCAGCGATTCAAAATTGGATAAATCAAAAGTATCTCTCCCAACTGCATCATTAATGTCATTCGCACCGAAGCCATCCGCAGAACGAATGCCATCACGAACGATCATAATGCGGTTACCCGTCATACCACGGATGGTAATGTTTTGCGGACGTCCTGCACCGCCCGTCACACTTACACCAGGTTCGTTACGCAGCACGTCATATAGCTCGGTCTCGCCTCTTTCTTCGATTTGCTCGTTTGTGATAACCGCGACACTACCTGCCACTTTTGACAATGGCTGATCGATTTTATTGGCGGTTACCACCACCTCTTCCATTGAGAAAACCTTAGATTCGGCGTGCACTTGACTGGCAGCAAGTACCGAAAGTACTGCCGCTGACACTGGGGTAAGCTTCATTTACTGCTCCGCTTTAGATGTTTTAATGAGTGATAGTAGAAATGCGTATTCTTTTGCTTGTTGTTCTTGCGCTTGTCGTGGGTCCATTTGGTGGCCCGAATTAAAATCAGTTTGCAACAAGTACGGCCCGTTGTGCTCACTTAACGCTGAAACTTTAGCCAGATACTTTGCGCCTTCCCAATATGGCACGCGCTGATCAATTAAACCGACTTGAACCAACATGGGTGGGTAAGCGTTTTTATGGATATTGAGAATCGGATCGTACGCCTTCATTAACGCCAATTGTTCAGGTTTGGTTGGGTTACCCCATTCGCCATACTGCTGTGTGGTAAGCGGAAGTGAGGTATCCGACATACTTGCAACCACATCAACAAAAGGCACTTTAAGTACGACACCTGAAAACAATTTAGGATCTTGATTAACCGCTCCGGCCACCAACGTACCACCAGCACTAGAACCGATGGCGAAAACCTCTCTATTGCCACGTTCGAATGTTTGCAGCGCCTTCGCGGCCGCGACAAAATCACCAATAGAATTGGCTTTTCGCACACCACGGCCTTGCTCGTGCCATTCATCGCCAAAGTACCCACCGCCACGGACATGGGCGATAGCGTAAATCACACCTTGGTCGAGTAAACTGATAACCTGAGGCATAAAGTACGGTTTCATCGTAAAACCATACGCGCCGTAACCGTAAATCATCACAGGAGATTGTGGGTGCAATTTGTCTTTGCGATACGCCAAAGAGACCGGGACAGAAACGCCGTCGTGCTTAATAAAAATACGTTGGGATACATAACGCTGACTATCAAAGTCTTGGTAAGCATCTTGAGAGTACAAGGATTTATTCAGCGTTTTTACATCGAACTCTTCCCACTGAGGAGGCGTAGTCATCGACATGCTTCGGATACGAATTTTGTTTGATTCAAAATCGCCCAATGTGCTTAGCCAAGCGACATTACCATCGTGTTCCAATGGCAGTATCACTTTTTCCTGCCCTTGGTAAGAATACACCGTCAATGTCGACAAGTTGTTTGGCTTACTAAGTGCCACAACTCCTGCATCATAAAGGTAGAACTGTTCAAGCGGCTCACGAGGATTGGTAAAGCGTTGCCATGTTGCGCCAAGCGGTGCGAGTTCGGCTTGGTAAAGGGCGAACTTTCCTTCCAGGTTGCTTTTAAGATAAATATAACCTTTCGCCACATCCGCGTAATATTCCACACCCACTTCAGGCTTTCGCAATGAATCTGAGACAGTGCCCGTTTCTAGGTCGACAAGCTTCTGCTCTGTTGTTGACTCGTTGTTGCTTTGCAGCACAGCATAACGGCTATCTGCCGCACGATAGAAAGAAAGTAACCAATCTGACTTGGGTTCATTCCATAGGACTGTTTTTGCCAAAGATTCAGTGGAGATACGTAAGATCTGATGAGGTCGCTGGGTGCGCTTTTCTTTTGCAACGAGGAATGCCACTTTCCCGTTAGGTGACAACAATACGCCACTATCGACGTGCGTCGCCAGTTCCGTAGATTGACCGGAGAGTAAATCAACAACCACAGCACGATATTGTTCGCTGCCGTCGATATCTTCCGTGAAAAGTAGCGTGTCACCATTCACTTGCCATTGACCAAGTTGGTAGTACTGATGCGCAGATTGTCGTTCATCGAAATCGAACACCACGTTTTCTGGTGCATGTTGACTCGCACGGGATAATAGTAAGTAACGACCATCGCGACGCATTAGCGTCCACTCTCTTCCACTCACGATCGACCATGGCTTATCACCTTTGTCTGCCACCATGGTATCCCACTGCGTTAGTAGGTTTTTTGTCAACGTCTGATAACTTTTTTGGTGCTGTTCAGTTTTGTGGTTTTGTTCTGTTAGGTAGGTAAGAACTCGCTCATCTTTACGAGCATCATCTCGAAGCCAGTTGAAATCATCAGCAGCAAAGCCAGAACTAGAGGTAATTATGAGCCCTAAAAAAACATGAGTAAATTTCATATAGAGAGCGAATTCATTTATAGGATTAATACAATGGCGCGTATTCTGCCCTTAAATAAAAATGAGATCAATTATCATTTTCATGATCATGTGAGATTTTTATCTAGTGTGTGAGGAAAAACGTTTGCTTTGACCGAGGTTATAAAACTTAATAACTTCCTAAATTAGCGCTCTATGCTGTTTATATACAACCAGACGGATATAAAAGCTGACTAACGAGTGAGTATGGAAAGACGCTATTTCACCTAGCGACAGACATAAAAAATCCGAGTGCGAACACTCGGATTTTTAAGAACTAAAATCAATGGGAAACTACAGCAGCTTTTACTCTTCAGAGCTCGGTGCCGCTGGTTTTTTCTTAGGGATGAAGACATCATCACCCACAGATACGTTTTTGTAGAAGCTCTTGTCACGCTTAGCTGGTTTTTTCGCCGATTTTTTCGCTTGAGGGCGAGCTTTCTTTGCGGTCGCTTTCTTATTGCGGAAATCTGGTTTAGGTGGCTTAAGGCCTTTAAACTTACCTTTCAAATCTTCGAACAATGAAAACTCAAGATCTTGTTGTAGGTATGCTTCTACACGTTTAAAGCTATCCCAGTCTTTTGGACCAACAAGAGAGATTGCATCCCCTTTGTTTCCTGCACGACCAGTACGACCAACTCGGTGTACGTATTCTTCGGTATGCTTTGGCATATCGAAGTTGATGACGTGTGTCACAGTTGCAATATCCAAACCGCGGGAAGCAACATCAGTCGTTACAAGGATCTTAAATACTGCGCGCTCAAACTGACTCATAATGGTGTTACGTTGAGTCTGGTTCAAGTTACCACTTAGTGCTACAGCCTTCAGTTTCTTTTCGTTCAGCTTTTCTGTTAGTCGCTCAGTATCATCACGCGTTGCCGTAAAGATAATAACTTGACGGTATTCAGCCTCAGAAAGAACACGATCTAAAATTGCCTCTTTATGATCTAGGTGATCACACAAGTAAAATTTTTGCGTGATATCTTTATGCTCTTCGTTAGAAACGCCGATAGCAATTCGCTTTGGCGCATTGAGCATTTCAGCCGCGATTTCATTGACGTCTGCATGATCTAATGTCGCAGAGAACATCAACGTTTGACGACGACGATGCTTGGCTGCTTTATGAATGCGACGAAGCTCTGGTGCAAAACCCAAATCCAACATGCGGTCTGCTTCGTCAAGAATCAGCGTTTCCAAACCATCCAGATAAAGCGAACGATGATCTAAGTGATCAGCCAAACGTCCTGGTGTCGCCACGATAAATTTCGGGTAACGACGCAGAGCTTTTACTTGATCGTTAAAGTTCTCACCACCCAAAATCAGTGCTGCTTCATAAGATAGGCCAGCTAGCATAGAACGAAGCTCACCATATACTTGTTTCGCTAGCTCACGAGTAGGAGCAAGGATTACCGCGCGAGGGTCTTTCGCAGAAAACGATTTTGTCTTTAAAGACTTATGAAGCATTGGCAATACAAACGCCAAAGTCTTGCCCGAACCTGTTTTCGAAGATGCCAATAGATCCTTGCCTGCAATCGCAACAGGAATCGCCTGCTGCTGAATGTCAGTCGCTTTTTTAAAATCGTAGTGTTTTAGGTTCTTCAACAATCGGTTGTCTAGGCCTAGATCTTTAAATTGCAAAGTATTCTCCAATAAATCAGTCAGCGTCTGAGCGCTCTGTAGTGTCGTTTCCGCTCTAACGCAGCAAAAAAATAAAGCTCGGTATAATACCGCAAATCATAGGAGTATAGATAGAGATCACACAAACTAATTCCCTGTGGTAACGGTAAAACATCATTTGTGGCTCAGTTCAGAGTAAAGACTAGCCTTTTTGATGAGCAGCTGGACAGGAAGTTTAGAGAAAAGCCGTTCAAATATGCCTTCTATCCATCAACAAAACGACTTAAATAGCAGTTATTTGGGCCAATAAACTTTCATTTGTGTCAATATCGTCTAAATTATTGATATCAGGAACGTGGCAAATACACCTGCTATGAAAACTGTTGTGAGAACGAAATAAAGGATAGGTAGTTAAACTTTGTTAAGTTCAGGTAAAAGTTGACGTCAGGTACTCCATGAAATTCTTGGGTTTTTTTGACTTTTGCTACATCATGTACTGATAAAATGTAACCACATTTAACCTCGCTACTGTATAAAATAATAGTTAGTAGCGAGACTTTCACTATAAGCAAGGAGTTCTTATATGAACAAAACGTTGATCGCAGCTGCAGCAACTTCAGTACTTCTACTAGCCGGTTGTGCTTCTTCTGATGACGCAGCTACAGCAAATGCAGCAAAATTAGACGAACTAAGCAACCAAGTTAGCCAACTAAGCCAAGACGTACAAGCTCTTCAATCTGACGTTCAAAAATCAGGCGCAGCAGCAATGGCTGCTCAAGAAGAAGCTGAGCGTGCTAACGAGCGTATCGATAACATCGCTCAGTCTTACACTAAGTAAGATTTAATACCGCGTCTTAACGCCCGTTAAGGCGCGGTTATTTCGATAGGAACCCCATTCTGTGCAGCGATTGCTGCTTTAGCCTTCACGTTTTTCATACCGAATTCATCCAACCACCACTTTAACTCTTTCGGCACTTTCAGTTCATCTTTCTCGCCATTACTACGAGTCAAAGGCTCATGTGCTTCTAAGAACACACTTCTGTCAGGCTCAAGTGTCATTTTGATAGGCTGGTTAATGATATTAACGTCTTCGCCGTTACGAACCTTGTCAAATAACCACTCAATGTCACTTGGGTCCATACGAATACAACCCGCGCTGACTCGCATACCAATCCCAAAGTCCTTGTTGGTACCATGAATTAGGTATTCGCCATTCCCGTAAGCTAAACGCAATGCAAACATACCAAGTGGATTATCAGGCCCCGCAGGAACAACGGCTGGTAGGTCAATGCCCTTTGCTTTGTACTCGGCACGAATAGAGGCTGGAGGAGTCCATGTAGGGTTCGGTCGTTTTTGGCTGATACGCGTTGTCATTACTGGGGTATCGCGCCCTATTCGGCCAATTCCGACAGGAAATACATGGACAATATCCTCTCCTTTCGGAAAGTAATATAAGCGCAGCTCGGCTAGATTAATAACGATACCTTTATAAGGTACGTCTGGGAGGATTAGCTGTGTCGGAATAGTAAGAACATGCCCCTCTTCTGGTAAGAAGGGATCCACTCCTTTGTTTGCGGCCATTAAACCTAGCATACCCACATCGTAGAGCTTAGCGATATTTGCCATGGTTTCGCCTTCTTGAACGACGTGGTTTTCAAGGCGACCAATTAAACGGCTTCCATCCTCTGGTAATTCGTACATCTTAGCGAATGATAGACCACTCACTAAAGATAACGACACAGATAGCAGGGTACGTTTTGCGAAACTCATTGATCGCTTTTTGCTAAGCATTTCACTCTATTCCTTGGCACTTTTAAAGAGCTGTAAGGTTATCTCTCTTTCTGTCTTGTGATCAACCATCGGCTTGTGATATTCCAGTAAAGAAAAGCCCTCCCAAGTCCAAGGTTTATGGATGTATTTGTTCGGTACACTTTTGATTTCTGGTACCCAGTGGCGCACAAATTCACCATTAACATCGAACTTTTCGCCTTGGCTTATCGGGTTGAAAATACGAAAGTATGGCTGCCCGTCACAACCCGTAGAAGCAGACCATTGCCAGCCACCATTGTTCGCTGCAAAATCGCCGTCCACCAGCTTACTCATGAAGTACGCTTCTCCCCATCGCCAATCAATATGTAAGTCCTTGGTAAGAAAGCTCGCGACAATCATACGTAATCGGTTGTGCATCCAGCCTGTTTGATTGAGCTGACGCATTGCTGCATCAACGATTGGGTATCCTGTTGTTCCTGTCTTCCATCGCTCAAAGGCTTTCTCATCATAGGACCACTGGATTTTATCCTCCCAATCGATAAATCCTTTGCCTTTGACGAGTTTTGGTTCGAAAACCAATAGGTGCTGATAAAACTCACGCCAAATGATCTCACTTAACCAAGTTGCTTTCCCTTCTGTAAGGTCATTTTGTTGATTTTCAGCATACAAACGAGCAATACACTGCCTTGGTGATAGCGCGCCAATCGCAAGGTATGGAGACAGTTGGCTAGTGCCATCAATAGCTGGAAAGTCTCGCTCGCTTTGATACGCGTCACTGCGCTCCCGTGCAAATTCCCTAAGCTGCTTCAAAATATCATTAGTCGAAGCCAGCCAGTCTTCACTGGATTCTCGAGGATAGCTAAATGTGAAGCTTGAATTAAATCGAGCCGACTCTAATTGTTCGAGTACCTTTTTATTGAGTGGCGCTTGCTCGTGAGGTTTTACTACCGTCGGCATATGGAACTGCGTTAACCAAGCACGCTTGAATGGCGTAAACACCTTAAAATATTCGCCTTGCTTATTAAGAACCGTCGTTGGCGCGTGCACACATTTGTCATGAAACAGTTCAAATTCGATATCGTGAGAAGCTAACGCTTCACTTACTTGTGTATCGAGCTCTCGTTCGTTCACCTCATAGTGAATGTTTGCCATGACAGACGTGGCTTCAAGTGTTTCCGCCCACCCACTAATCACATCTGTACAATCGGAAAACGACGGCACCTCTTTGTACAAAAAGGGAATATTAAGGCTTTCAAGCTCCTCGTTAAGACAAGCTAAGCGACGAGCAATGAGGTCTGCCTGCATCGGCGCCATGTGATGCTCCCGCCACTGCTCTGGCGTCGCGATAAAGCAAGCGACGACAGGCTGACCTGAATCCAATGCCGCTTTGAGTGCCGTGTGGTCTAACGTACGTAAGTCACGTCGAAACCATACTAAAATCATGGTAGCTCCTATCTTTTGTCTACTAAGTTAGGTGTAATTTCTCTATCACTTCAGAGCACCCCATCCGATCACCTAGTTGTGCGTGAAGCATTTTGATGGACGCTACTTGTTTAGCAGCTAGCGCTTTGTTGGAGAAAAGGTAGATAAACGAACCATTTTCAACGACCTCGTGATCTAGTAGACCAGAAACATCATCAACCTTATCGATCAAAGTCGTGTGATACCCTTGTTCGCAAAGCTTCGCTGCTTGAATCCAACTCTCAGACTCTCTGTTTTGTTCAAAGCTAATGAGCAGACACTTTCCTTTGGAAGCGGCTTTGTTTTCAGAATCGATTACAAGGACAAGTCGAGTGATCAAACAAGTCTGAAATAACCCTACTTGTAAAGATCGCAGCGATCCTTTCACCATGTCTAGCGCATCAAATACTGGGCTAATAAACTGATCAATAACGAGTTTTAGTGGATACTCTTTAAGAACAGAGGCAAGTAAACTCTCTGCTTTTCCTCGATTCAGGGTAGACAGCGCAAGCAGCATGTTTTCAACTTCTTCGAGTGTGCGAACCTCGTTTTTGACTTCGACATCGGCGCTTTTTCCTAGCAGCCCCTTCACTTTACCAATCGAAATCCCCTTCGCGAGCCAGCTCTGGACTTCGCGAATCGTATCGAGATCTTGCTGGCGATAAAGTCTGTGTCCTTTTTCAGTTCGCTGAGGTTGGATCAAGTTGTATCTTCGTTGCCAAGCTCTCAGCGTAACTGGTTTTACACCCGTGATTTCTGCGACATCTCGGATCGCGTATAGTTTTTCTTCTGAACTACAAACCATAGCGTAATCTCATCTCCTGCGGATACGGTTCTAAAAACTTCTGTTTTGCTAAATATTCGTCTGGGTAAGTATTTAAGTAATGCTTAATCAATGTAAGTGGTGCTAGCAGAGGCAGCATTCCGATACGGTAGTCGTGAATCACTGTCGCTAACTCTTCTTTTTCTTCTTTAGTTAGTGAGCGTTTGAAGTACCCTTGTAAATGCATCAACACATTTGTGTTATTTTTGCGGCTAGCCCGATTCGTTAACGCCTTCATCAGTCCTAAACGATACTCTTGGTAAAAGTCTTCAATTTCATAATTAGCGACATCAGCGACTAAGCGGCCAAGGGAGCGGTATGACTCTGGGTGGTGTGCCATTAACGTCAGTTTGTAGCGCGAATGAAAGTCGATGATTTTGCCACGAGTAGGCTCACCATCCATCGAGTCGTAAAAGTCATTTAGACAAAATACTCGAGTGATAAAATTTTCTTTCAATACAGGGTCGTTAAGTCTGCCATCCTCTTCAACAGGCAACCAAGGCATTTTTTGCATCAATGTTTGTGTATACAAGCCAACACCTTCTTTCGCAGCACTGTTCTTGCTGTAAACCTTGACTCGCTCCATGCCACAAGTTGGTGACTTAGCACAAACGATGTAACCACAAAGCTGCTCGCTTTGAAGTTCATCTACTTTATTGGCCGAGTAAGTGAGCATATTGTCGGTATGATCATTTTCTGGATTTTTGGTTTCAACCAATGCAACACGCTCTTCATTAGAAACAAGACGAATGGTTGGACGGGGTACTGGCATACCTACGCCGACTTCAGGGCATACCGAAATAAAGTCAAAATACGGGCTAAGCTCTTTAGTCACAAAGTTGCTCACCTTATGACCAGAGTCAAAACGCACTCGTTCACCCAAAACACACGAACTGATACCTACTTTGATCGAAGATTCCATGATGACGCATCCCTATACAAAAAGTTTTGTTGTATAACTTATAGCAAGCCTTTCCAGATTGTACAAGAAAATAAGTTGTACAATTTAATCGTTTTACTTCACTCGAAAGTATTTCGATCAACCAGCTGTCAGAAAAAAGTTTGGCCCAAAAACAAAGAATTTGTGCGCGCAATCGACAAACTGCTCAAAAGCAAATCGATTGCTCTTTTGATTTCAACAGATTTGGTTATCAATAGGAGTTGCAGTTTCTAAATGCGTGGTTTTTGTGACTAAGCTCTCAAGGGGCCACTGTACGTCCCGTTATTATTGCCTCAACGAAAACGAACAAGTTCAACAGAATTGGTAATAGCGTTCTATAATAGAGGCGTTTTATCAAAACAAAACTTTGGAGAGCACTTATGGCAACCCCACACATTAACGCACAACCAGGTGATTTCGCTGAAACAGTTCTAATGCCAGGCGACCCGTTGCGCGCTAAATACATCGCTGAAACGTTCCTAGAAGATGTAAAACAAGTTTGTGACGTTCGCAACATGTTCGGCTTTACTGGCACTTACAAAGGCAAAAAAGTTTCTGTAATGGGCCACGGCATGGGTATCCCGTCTTGCTGTATCTACGTACACGAGCTAATCGCTGAATACGGCGTGAAAAACGTTATCCGTGTGGGTAGCTGTGGTGCAGTACGTGACGACGTGAAACTAATGGACGTTGTTATCGGTATGGGTGCTTCTACAGACTCTAAAGTTAACCGTATCCGTTTCAACAACCACGATTTCGCAGCAATCGCTGATTACGGTCTTCTAGAAGAAGCAGTTAACCAAGCGCGCGCTCAGGAAGTGCCTGTAAAAGTAGGTAACGTATTCTCTGCAGACCTGTTCTACACACCAGAAGCAGACATCTTCGAGAAGATGGAAAAACTAGGCATCCTAGGTGTAGACATGGAAGCGGCTGGTATCTACGGCGTAGCAGCTGACCTAGGCGCGAAAGCACTGACTATCCTGACAGTTTCTGACCACATCATCCGTGGTGAAAAACTAAGCTCAGAAGAGCGTCAGAAGTCGTTCAACGACATGATGAAAGTTGCACTAGAAACTGCAATCAACATCTAAGAACAAATAGTAAGTAATAATTTGCAGCCAGAGTTATGCTGGCTGCCCGAATTATCCCGAGGGGGCGATTGTGTCTAACGGCGAACTGCCAAAAGACGCAGATGGGTTACAACTCAACTTTTGTAAAACATTGGCGTGTGACAACTTTGGATTGAGTGATGCAAAGCGTTACGTTCTGCAACATGCGAACCCTAAGCGTCCGGCGATGGTATGCCGTGAATGTGGAGCTTTCCCCCCCTTACTTAATAATCGCGATGTCGTGAACGAACTTCATCGCCTGCGGCACGTCCACAGTGACGGGTTGCCTGCTTGCCGTAATGATGATTGCGACAACTTTGGACTTTCTGTCCACACTCACAAACACCTCTATCACGCTTTCGGTTACAGTGGCGATCGCCAACGTTACCGCTGTAAAGTGTGTCAAAGTACCTTTGTCGACAAGTGGTCTGGTGCCAACAAGAAGCTTCAATTTCAAGAGAACTTGATGGGTTTATTGTTTACGGGATATTCCGTACGAGAAATCTGCCGCAAGCTTAGTATTAACCCAAAAACCTTTTACGATCATGTTGACCATATAGCTAGCCGCTGCCGCCGCAAGCTGGCAACCATTGATGCGCGCTGGGTAAACCACGCAACGCATTATGAATTGGCCTCAAACTATATTGCATTGCAACCGAACAGCAATAATGGTGTGTATTGGATTGTTTCTGGCGAAGCGCATTCTGGCTATATTCTTTGCCAGCACGTCAATTATTCCGCTGATGAAGAGCCAATCGCAACTCTCGATCATAATCCTTACGATGAGGTGTCTCGTTTTGTTTCCCAGGAGTACGTAGCGGAAGCAAGTGAGCCGCTTGCGGAACCTTCTCATCACCTCAGAGAGCGAATTGACCAAAAATACCAAACAATTTTGGCTCGCGGTAACGTAGAAGACCCTCTTGGTAATCTATCTGTATTTCATTACCCTTCAAAAGGGGCATTAGTCCGTCCGCCATACACCTCGTATGCACACTATTTGCACGTACTTGATATGTGCTGCCCAAACAAACGTGTATCTCTATACATGCCTCAAGATCCCCTACTACGTTCAGCTGCATTGAGCGTTTGTTTACCTCGTATTAAAGAGAAAAGTGTCGACTTGATGTATGTAGAAGAGGACGCTAGTTGGGACATGAGCACTCCCTTTGGCAAAGTCGATATCGCCTATATGAGTTGGTGGCGCGATCGTTGGGCAATCTCTAGTCAAAACGAAAACCACAAAGGCATTTGCTACCTCGCTGGCGATCAAAATGAGCCTGAAAAATGGTTTAACGTTGCGACAACTCGTCATGTGAAGTTTTATCAAAACCGCTTTCAGATTCTTTTCGAAAGCTTCATTAACGAGCCACGTCGCAAATTACGACCTGCTGGTATTTTACCTCTTTTAGATATATTCAGAGCTTGGCATAATTTGTGCTATCAGGATAAACAAGGTCTTACCGCTGCACAAAGGTTGGAAGTCTCTGATGCACCTTTGACAATCAAACAGCTCCTATCGTAGCTATTCTATTGGTAATTTAGATGTAGTAATTAGGGGTTGTAACGGTATACATTACGGCCCCTGATCGATAGTCATGGATGTGAACGTTGGATAAAAACCAAATTCAGCTAGAAGATGATCTCACTAAGCTTAAAGGCCAAATAAAATCGGCCCCTAAACATACCTTTAATATTGCGCAGCAATATCGTATCCGCGCGGAACAAATTTTATTTGTGGACGGAGAGATCAAAGCCTTACTCATCATGGCGCAATGCTGTTGGTGCCTAATGGATTACCGACAAGGCTTAAAACTCGTCAAAGACGCTTACAGCAAACAAACACAGCTTGAAACCGACGATCATCTCCCGGAAATTCTCCATCTTTTTGCACTCCAATATTGGGGCCAAGCAAAGTATTATTCCGCGCAACAATATTGGATTAATGCGCTCGAACAATCTGCTCTTGTTGATGATGTTGAAATTCAAATCGAATCTCTAATTGGGCTTGGTAATGTATGGCGCATCACTAATGAACACCAACTTGCCGCTTCAACTCATGAGTTAGCCGTTAAAGTGGCAAACAATGTTCGTATTGCTTGGTTAGAAGGCAAAGCGCGCATCCTATTAGCTTGGGACTATTACTTACTAAATAAGTTTGTCGAGATGCTTACGGTACTGGATGGAGCAACCGAAGTATTAAAAGATCATGATGACAGTACGTGGCAAGCCGAGATCTGGGACTTTAAAGGGTTAGCACTGCTTGGACTAGAACGCCTTGATGCGGCCGAAGAAGCCACCCAAAAAGCCCACCAGCTCGCCATTGAGCATGACCTCGTTTGGATGAAAGCACACTCTTTTATTAGCCGAGCAAGACTTGAGCTTTTGCGCCAAAATACAGACAGCGCTGCCAAGTTGCTACTTGCAGCAGAAGAGTCTGCACTCAGTTTCGACCACGGTGAGCTACTCAGCCAAATTTGCTTCCAACAATCACGAGTCGCTGAAGAACAAGGTGACTTTGAGTCTGCGTTTAACGCGTTCAAGAAATACCGTAAGCACGCACTCAAAATGCTCAAAGAACAAACTCATCGAATCAGCATGGATAAAGCAAGAGGCTCTAAACGCCAACTAGAGCAGCGAGCACGTAAGCTGATCAATCATATTCGCTCTCAACACGAATACGACCCTGAAAAACAGTTCTCTAATGTCGTTTCTGAGACCTACTGGTGGGAACAGTTAGTTTTGTTTAAAACGGAGCTCAAACGCTCTAACCACGCCATCATTATGATTCAGCATTCAAACCCCGAAGTTCTCGATGTTTGTACCGAGCTCGTTCATGCATTGACAACCTCCAGCGACCTCATCTCGAGAATTTCCAGTAACAGGCTAGCAATGTTAATTGCAGAAAAAGGTCAAGCAGCAGAAGAGGTCTACCGCACTGTCCAAGCGATGTTAGACATCTATCCATGGAAGCGACGCGGAATCAAAGGCCCGAAACCGATACTGTATTTGCAAGATATCCTGACCTTCCCATTCACGTTAGAACAGCTCGAAGAAAGTTATATTGAGGTAATGAAGAATGGAACAACTGCTTAGCAAGGTGACTGACGCAGGTATCGATCCTTCTTCCGTTTCAGGTGAAGAAGCGATTACGCTATGGGAACACATAGGGTTACATATTGCGTTAACAAACCGAGAGAAAGCGCATTGCTATATCATTAGCGCCGAGTATCGAAGAGAGATCAAACAGCTCAACGACAGCATTAGTGAATTGAAACAAGCGCTTGAGTTGCTTGTTTTACCAGAGGATGTAGAAGATATTCTTTCTGTGAAAGCAAGCTTGAGTGAGCGTTTGGTTGAAGTAGGTGACTACAATGCGGCATTAACCGAGTATGTTGCTTCAACCAATATCGCCGTCGAGTACGGCTATATTGATGAGTACGTATTGGCCATTATTGGAATGGGTAATTTGTGCGATGCCCATGGGGATCACCAACGTGCATTACGTTATTATCAAAAAATAGATGCTATCGATCACGCTATTGGCAGTCGATCCCTACGCCTTCGTTACAAGCTGTACATGCTTGCCTGTTATATCAGCTTGAACCGTACCGCAGACGCCAAAGAACTATTGAGTGAATGTGAAGAACTGAGCATTCTCGTCAGTGATAAAAACCTCGCCGCACAAATTCACCTCTACCGAGCCAAATTACATCGTCTGCAAGAAGACTACCCCAATGCGTTGCTGGCTATTTCGAATGTTCAGTATACAACGGGTAGTGCCACGACATACTGGTTATCCACGATGGTCAAAATTGAGACTGCGTATTGTCTAAACGGTGTAGGGCACACTTCTTTAGCTAATTTAACGTTGGACTCCATCAGTAAAAGGATTCAAAAGCAACTATCTCCTATCGTTACTCAGCATTTTTATAACGCGATGAGTCAAGTTTACGCCTCTCAAGGGTTGTATCAAGAAGCATTAAATTGTGAAAAAAAAGCGCATAGAATCGAATCTGATCTTGTAAAACATATTCCGATCGGTGAGTTAGGGTCTGCTCAACTACGCCGACTTTCACGCTTTGAGTTACAACTCAAACTCATTTTGTCAGAGCTAGAAAACAAAGAACTAAAAGAAACCACCAAGCAGCATAAAAATACTGTTGCTCAGCTACAGCAGGACGTCTTTACCGATCCACTTACGTCTTTACACAACCGACGCTGGTTAGAAGTTAAACTAAAAGATCTACTTCTGCACGATACTGCATTTGCATTGATGGTCATCGATATCGATCACTTCAAATCCATCAATGACGAACTAAGCCACTTGGTTGGCGACAAAGCGATCAAAAGTGTGTCACAGGAACTGGCGTCCTACTTCAGATTTAAAGGCGCATCGTGCGTACGATTTGGTGGTGAAGAGTTCCTCGTGATCCTTGAGAATACCCAACTGGAACGCGCAGAAATGCATGCCGAGAATTATCGTGAACGGATTTATCAATATGGTTGGGACGATATTCTTGGTGAACGGGGGCTGACCGTATCCATAGGGATTACCTTGCATCGAGAAGGCGAGAATACTCAGCGAACTTTTTATCGTGCAGACAAAGCTCTTTATCGCGCCAAAGCCAATGGCAGAAACCAAGTCTGTACCGAACTTTAAACCATGCCCCGGTTGACACCTGGGGCTTTAGTATACTTTTTACTTATCCTTCCTATATCACTTCACTGCTTGTTTAAATAAGTACTCAGCAACACCTTAACTGCCAATAAACATCAGTGGATACTTACATCGCATAAACATAATTCCTACATAAAAACCGCTTGATTCATCTGTAGTTAAGACAAATACTTAAATTGTTAATTTACGTAGATTTTCCATTTCGCAATACGCACAGGTAGGTAAGATGTTTCTAGACTATTTTGCACTTGGGTTACTCATCTTCGTTGCTTTAGTGATCTTTTACGGAATCATTGTCATCCATGATATTCCATATGAAATCGCCAAAGAGAGAGAGCACCCGCACCAAGACGCAATTCACTACGCTGGCTGGGTCAGCCTTTTCACTTTGCATGCGCTGTGGCCATTTTTATGGATCTGGGCAACATTATGGCGCAAGGAACGCGGCTGGGGTTTTAAACAACTAGAACAAGAAACACACGACATTCATCACCGCCTTGAAGAACTCATCGATGAAGTCAACGAACTCAAAAACCAAGTATCGATGTTGAAACAACAAAAGATTCAGCAAAAGCCTTTGCCTGAACAAAGTAAAGAGGACGAATAATGGACTTATTGCTGATTCTGACTTACGCCGCTCTTTGTATTGCCATTTTTAAAATTTTCAATATTCCTCTAAACAAATGGACCGTTCCAACCGCCGTACTTGGCGGCGTAGTGTTAGTGGGCACACTCGTGCTGCTTATGAACTACAACCACCCATTTACTCAATTGGGTAACCAAGTGTTCCCAACTACGCCTATCGTCTCTGGCGTGCGTGGCCGCGTGGTGGAAGTGCCAGTCCAAGCCAACCAACCGCTCAAAACGGGCGATATTCTTTTCAAAATCGATCCTGTGCCTTTTGAAGCAGAAGTTGCTCGCCTTGAAGCGAAAGTCAAAGAAGCAAGCCAAGGTGCGTTGGGTTTAGAGTCTGATCTAAGAGAAGCAGAAGCTGCTGTATTGAAAGCGCAAGCGGACAGAGATAAAGCACAAAGGGAGTTTAGCCGATATCAAAGGGGCTTTGATCGTGGCGCGTTTACTGAACAAGATTTAGATACTCGACGCCAAGCGTATAAAGCGGCAGAAGCCATGTTAGACGTTGCGATTTTGCAACAAGAACAAGCGCAAATCGCTCTGGACTCTGAAATCGGAGGCGAAAATACCCAAGTCGCGCAACTTCTTGCCGAGCTGCGTAAAGCAGAGTTTAACCTAGAGCAAACCGTCGTTCGTGCGCCAACCGATGGTTACGTTACGCAATTGGCTTTGCGTCCTGGTGTTATGGCTGTGCCGTTGCCACTTGCCCCGGCAATGACCTTCGTACATACCGAAGACATTACGTACACCGCGGCATTCAGACAGAACTCATTACAACGCTTGAAGCCAGGCTTTGAAGCAGAATTTATGTTCCGCGCAATTCCGGGCAAAGTGTTCCGTGGCGAAGTCATTGACGTGATTCCAGCCATTGGTGAAAGCCAAATTCAAGCGCGAGGCGCTCTGCTTGGGACTGATGCCTTGCGCACGAGCGGACGTGTTTTTGCGAAGCTGAAAATTACCGACGACTTGAGTGGATACCACCTACCAATGGGTACTGCGGTTGAAGTTGCAGTTTATTCAGACAGCTTTACTCACGTATCAGTGATGCGCAAAGTGCTTATTCGTATGAAGAGCTGGCAGAACTATTTATACCTCGACCATTAATGAACATATAGCGCATTCATTTATTGGTAAAAATAACATCAAACCGTGTAATCAGGGGCTGACGATCAGCCCCTGATTCATTCTAGCCATCCAGATAGATAGCATTCCCACTTTTATTAATATTCTGTATAATGCGCGCCTTATTTTTAATGCTTGCTAAAACCAAAGCCAGTCAAAGGGATGCGTGAATCAAATCACACATTTCCTGAAGAAAAATAGAGCAAACAATAAGCAGCTTGGTTGTTTTGAATATATGTTACACAATCAAATAACTAACGCTTTCCAACAATATAAATGAACGTTCTTTAAAATCGACTATTGAACTGAGGTTATCTATGAATCTTTCCGCTAAAACTGTTGTGGTTATTGCAATCGGTGCTGCTCTTTACGGTATCGGCGGCTTACCTATGTTTGGCATCCCTGTGTTTGCAAACACAACGCTAAAACCAGCAATGGCAGTATTAGCATTGTTCTCAGTACTATTTGGACCACTTGTTGGCTTCTTGGTTGGTTTTATTGGTCACTGGGTTACTGACCTATTTGCAGGTTGGGGCGTATGGCTCACTTGGGTACTTGGTTCAGGTATTGTTGGTTTGATTATCGGTCTATTCCCTTCTCTAACGCGCTACCGTTTGGAGAAAGGTGATTTCAATATGAAAGACTTCGCGTTATTCGTAGTACTTGCGCTATTAGGCAACGTATTTGGTTACGGTTGCTCTGCATTCCTCGACACGATTTTATACGCAGAACCGTTCACTAAAGTGTTTACCCAGCTTTCTATTATCGCGATCGGTAACACCATTCTTATTGCTATTGTTGGCTTCTTCATTCTTAAGTCTGTCGCTAAACGTAACAAGCAAAGCCGTAACTTAACAGAGGCTTAATGTCGAATGACAATCGAATTTTCTAACTTCTCTTTTAGATATGAGTCGCTGGACAAACCGACGCTAAAAAATATCAATCTAAGGATAGAGAAAGGAGAGAAAATCGTCATTATCGGTCCAAGTGGTAGTGGTAAATCTACTCTTGGGCAATGTCTTAACGGACTGATCCCACACGCAATCAAAGGGGAAACCAGTGGAACATTGACCATCAATGGTCAAGACACCGCCCCTTTCGACATGCACCAATACACTGAGCAAGTTGGCACCGTACTCCAAGATACGGACAGCCAATTTGTCGGTTTGAGCATTGGCGAAGACATTGCATTTGCGCTGGAAAACCAGCTAACTTCAAATATCGACATGTACCCATTGGTCAAAGCCACGGCCAAAATGGTCGACTTGGAACAGATGTTAGATCGCTCTCCCCACGATTTATCTGGCGGGCAGAAACAGCGTGTTTCTTTGGCGGGCATTCTCGTCGATGACGTCGATATCCTTTTGTTTGATGAACCACTAGCTGCGCTTGACCCTAAAACGGGTAAAAAAACCATCGAGATCATCGATGATCTACACCGCGAAACGGACAAAACCATAGTAATCATTGAGCATCGTCTTGAAGACGTTCTGCATTGCTCAGTTGACCGTATTATCTTGATGGAAAGCGGCGAAATCATTACCGATACAACGCCAGATGAAATTTTAGCGTCGCCTCTACTAGAAGATTACGGCATCCGCGAACCGCTTTATATTTCAGCACTGAAAGAAGCAGGCTGCGCGATTGAGGGCGATGCAAAACCTTCTAGCTTAACTACCTTACCGTTGGAGCAATATAAACCAGCGGTACAAGCATGGTTTGATGGTTCAACAGCACAACCACCTAAAACGCCAGCCGAGACTTTGCTTGAAGTCCGTGGCCTCACCTATTCTTACGACGGTGAGAAAAACGCGTTAGAAGACGTGAGTTTTGACATTAAGTGTGGCGAGTTTGTCTCTGTACTTGGCAAAAATGGCTCGGGTAAATCGACCATCACCAAACTGATTATGGGCGTTATTGAAGCGGATAGCGGCTCAATGAGCATGAATGGTCAAGATCTTAACGAACTGACCATCTTCGAGCGTAGCCAGAAAGTGGGTGTGGTGATGCAAAACCCGAATCACATGATTTCCCATCACATGATTTTCGACGAAGTGGCCTTCGGCCTCCGTAATCGTGGCGTTGAAGAGAAACAAATCGACGCTAAAGTACTTGAAGTCCTAGAGCTGTGCGGTTTGAGCAAATACCGTCACTGGCCAATCGAAGCATTGAGCTACGGCCAGAAAAAGCGCGTAACCATTGCGTCAATTTTGGTCTTGGAACCAGAGCTTCTGATCCTTGATGAACCGACGGCAGGTCAGGACTATCGAAACTACACGTCTATGCTGAGTTTCATCGAAAAGCTCAATCGCGAGTTGGGCGTAACCGTAATGATCATCTCTCATGACATGCATTTAGTGTTGGAATACACCTCGCGCTCTATCGTGATTGCAGACAGTAAATTAGTCGCGGATGCACCAATGACGCAGGTATTCAGCAGTCCAGAGCTACTAGACCAAGCAAACCTCACTACCACAAGTTTGTTTGAGTTGGCTACGAAAGTTGGTATCGAGGACACCAATGGCTTTATGCAGCACTTTATCAATGTAGAAAAAGCGCACCGCCAACAAAAAAGCGACGACGTAAACCAACTAGAGAAAGCGGTGGCATGAAAGACAATAAGATGAAGTTTGGTATCAACTACATCGATACCCAATCGCCACTTCATAAGTTGAATGGCATTACTAAGTTCTTGCTTTTCATTGCTTGGGTAACGGTGGTATTGACCACATTTGACTTGCGAATCATCGCGCTGTTGATCGTGCTGGGTTTGGGCTTATTGAAAATGACCAAAGTGCCCTTTCATGTCTACAAACCGCTGTTATTCGGTACAGGTACGGTATTACTGATCAATGCCCTGTTTATGTTCGCGTTAGCACCGCAACAAGGTACTGAGTTCATGGGTTCATCAACGGTTTTACTCTCGTTACCCGGTAATTACTCGCTCACTCAAGAGACATTGTTTTACCTAGTAACAGTGACGTTGAAGTACTTCAGCATGTTCCCAATCGCATTGGTGTTTGTATTTACCACTCATCCGACAGAGTTTTCAGCCAGCTTGAACCGTTTAGGTGTGCCTTACAAAATCGCCTATGCCGTAAGCTTAACGCTGCGCTACTTGCCGGAAGTGAAAAAGGACTTTGTTAACATCATGCACGCGCAACAAGCACGCGGAGTAGAACTGAGCAAGAAGGCTCCGTTGTTCAATCGTATGAAGAACGTCGCGAAGATTCTTGGACCTCTGATTTTCTCTAGTTTAGACAGAGCCGATCAAATCTCAAACGCGATGACGCTACGTGGTTTTGGCCGCCACTCCTCTCGCACTTGGTACAGCTTAAAACCACTGACCAAAGCCGATATGATCTGCATGGCTGGGATTGCGGTGATAGTGATTGCTGCGATCAGCAAGCGTGTGATGGACACACAACTGTTCTGGTATCCGTTTTAAATTCTGAAGCTTCAAACTGAACATAACGTGGTTAGTGTTGTGACCACGTTATCTTCCGTCTTTCCCCTCGATAACTCACCTGTTGGCTTCTTGCTTGCGAGTGTTCAAAAGAAGCGGTAATTTCAGCGGCTCGCTGATGTGCCAGAAAGTTGCTTATTTAAACGACCAACATGAACTAAACTCATCAGTTTTATCAGGGGCTTAATGATCAACTGCGCACTGCCTACAATGAAAAGCCAAGTACCACTTTCAATCAACGAATCATTCAAAAAGAAAAAGCTACCAATTAAAAACCAAATAGCAATGAGTAGGTCGTTTGCAGCACCTAACGCCTCATAGCGGCGCTGAATAACGATGTGACGGCTTCCTAGATCTAAATCCAACTCTCTGCCATGTATCTGCACTGTATAGCTCCCCTCTTATTGTTTCGCGTCAGTTACGCCCAAGTTATTTCGAAATACTTAGTTCTAAACCCTAACGGACGTGGCATGCATTGACAACCATTGGAGGGATTATCTATTTGCAATAAAAAGAAAAGGGCGCATAAGCACCCTTTTTAGCGAGTCTAATTACAGGTATTCGCTTTAATGATTAGATAGTGAGTACCAACTTAACTCCACTTCAACAAGCGAGTTTCGTTGCCTTCTTCCGGCTTCGCTGGAATATTGAGTGACAACAGCAAGCTCACTGCTGCCATACCAGCGCCGATGTAAAATACGCTAGCAGGTGAAACCAGCCAAATCACACCAAACGTAACAGGTATTACAACCGCCGCAATATGGTTAATCGTAAACGCAACGCCCGCGGTCGACGCCATATCTGCTGGGTCGGCAATTTTCTGGAAGTAGGTTTTAATCGCAAGCGCTAACGCGAAAAATAGATGATCGACAACATACAATGCTGCCGCCCACTCAGCCGTTTGCACCAAACCGTACCCGACAAACACGAAGATCAAACCGACGTATTCAAACATCAACGCTTTGCGCTCACCTACAACGCCGATAAAACGGCCTATTCGCTTCGCAAACAAGAAGTTAAAGACATAGTTAATCAGGAACAGCAACGTAATATCTGCGGCGGAGTAACCAAACTTTTCTACCATCAAGAAACCAGCGAACACCGTAAAAATTTGACGGCGTGCTCCACTCATAAACGTAAGCGCATAGTATAACCAGTAACGTTTACGCAGGATGAGCTTCTTGTTCTGAGGCACTTTTGTCTTAAATTGTGGGAAGGCAAATGCCATCACCAAAATGAGCACAAAACCTAAACCACCAGCCATTAAATAGACCGTTTTAAAATCAAGTTTGAGCTGTTCGAGCGAAACCCAAATGGCGCCGTAGGTAAACAGAGAAGCCAAAGCTCCAACAGAAATAAACTTACCCAGCATTTCTGGCGCTTCTTCTTTAGATAGCCATTGTAAAGACAAAGACTGCTTGAGTGTTTCAAAGTAATGGAAGCCGGTGGACATTAACAAGGTTGTAAAAAGTAGACCGTACAAAGTGGGAAAATAACCTGTTAATGCCGTACCAAGCGTAAGCATCGCCAAAGATACGAGCATAAAGCGTTGCTCTCGGATAAACAGCAATACAAACACGGCGGTAAAGGCCAAAAAACCCGGAATTTCGCGCACACTTTGCAATAGGCCTATGTCGGCACCATCAAAGTTTGCTTTCTCTATAACAAAGTTGTTCAACAACGCCATCCAGGTAGAAAAAGCAATGGGCACGATAATGGAAATTAACAGGAGGAAATTTTGCGGCGTTCTCCAGCCGTGCGATGAGGTAGTCATGATGTTTCCTTTAAATATGAAGGCATCATCATAGCTTTAAATGTAACAAATTCGCAATATCATTATTATTTTCAACCCAGAGCAAGCTGATATGGCTGAGGAATATTGTTATGAAGATAAACATCGCACTCAATTCCTTGGCTAAGCGCGATGTTCAAGTATCAAGAGAACTAAAGCATGAGTAAATGTGCTCAGTGGCTTAATCAATGACTTTTACTGATAGGCGATTTTTAAATTCAAACACATGTTCTGGACACACATCCAAACAACGGCCACAGCTAATGCAGTTTTGATCCATAACTCGACGATCTCCCTCTTTCAAAGGCTGCCGAAGCACTTCTGGTTCTGGGCAAATGTAAAAGCAATCCATGCATTTGGTGCAATCTTCGCGCCGAACAGCAGTAACGCGCAACAGGCTTTTTCGGCCTATCACGCCATAGGTAGCCCCCAGTGGACATAAGTGCCCACACCACCCATGCTCAACCAAGAGTAAATCCAACACAAACACTAGGGCGATTAGCACCCAACCTGCGCCCATACCAAACACCAACCCGCGATGCAGTGCCGCAACTGGATCTAACCATGTCCAAAGAATCGCGCCAGATAGCGCACTGCCCAACATCAAAACAGGGATCAGCCAATAACGAATCATGGGAGACCAACGATAGCTCGCTTTAATGTTGAACTTTCGACGCAACCACGCCGCCAAGTCTGTCACGATGTTCAACGGGCACACCCAAGCACAAAATGCGCGCGGCGCCAAAATCGCGTAAAACGCAACGACAATCACTACGCCTAACAACGCATTAAACTCCGGAACATGCCCTGTCGCCAAAGCTTGAAGCACAATTAACGGGTCACTTAACGGCACGGTATCGAGCAACATACTTGATGACAGATTACCAGTTAGAATTCCCAGCGTCGGCCCAGCCATAAACAGCGCAATGATGGTGAACTGACATAGCCGACGTAAAATCAAAAACCGATGCGCGCGCCACCAACCAAGCTTTTCAAGCGCTTCTTTGCCAGCATTTTGAGCTAAATTCTTTGCCATTACTTACCTCCTTTTAGCGATTCAAGCGCACCTTCCGGTACAGGCGTCTCACTAGGGAGGATATTTTCGAGTGGTTTGTCGATCTCTTTCCAACCAAAATTGTAGTGGCTGCCCACTTTGCCTTTCGCCAAATCCGTCGGGACGACTTTAATAGCAGCGACATCCAACACGCACGCTTGTTCACACTTACCGCATCCGGTACACACTTCGGAATTCACTGTTGGGATAAGTTTGGCGTGATAACCGGTTCGGTCGTTGTGAACCATCTCTAATGTGATGGCTTCATCAATCAGCGGACAAACGCGATAACAAACGTCGCATCGTAACCCTTGCCAGTTAAGGCAAGTTTCATGGTCAATAAGAACCGCTGTACCCATTCGAGCATCATCAATATCGGTTAGTTTCGGATCCAGCGCCCCACTCGGACAAGCGACAACACAAGGAATGTCTTCGCACATTTCGCAGGGAATATCGCGTGCAGTAAAGTAAGGTGAGCCAGTCGCGACGGGTGAAAGTAATGTCGCAAGTTTCAAGGTATCGTAAGGACATGCCTGAACACACAAGCCACATCGAATACAAGCTGATTCGAAATCGCCTTCCGGCAGTGCACCAGGCGGACGAATAGGCACACCTTTGGTTTCTCGAGCTTGGCTTTGTAGCGATTGTAAGCCCAATACACACGCAGCTGCGCCAACACCAGCCGCAGTTCGAGCTGTATCACGCAAAAATCGGCGCCGACTTTGCGATATTTTAGACTGAGAGGATTTCATGCTATTTCCTCAACAAAACTCCCTTATCAAGTTAAGCATAAATAGCCCTAAACGTGTCGTTTCCCTATACCTCATAGGAGGTAACCCCATCCTCTATTGATTCAAGTCAACTGACGCACAGTGCCGTCGTCACAGTTTGACTAAATGCGTTTATTTACTGCGACATGAAATTCACCACGATACTCTGCAGTACGCGCCATTCTCAGTACAATAATTCAACACCTTTGCAATCTACTCGCTCAATTCGATGATAAATCACTACTAAAAATTCAAAAAATGACATCATAACAAGCTAATTTAAAAGGCATTTATCCATTAAACATAAAAAAACACTATCCAAATAAGAAAACTGTGGTTAGATTAAAAATTAAAACTAAAAAGCGAAGGAGAGAGGCATGGAAATTATCGTACGTCCAACGACCGTCGAAGACGCAGCGGCACTCGTAGAAATCTATTCACAACCAAAAGCACAACGTGAAACCCTGCAACTCCCAAAGCCTTCGCTCGCGATGTGGGTGGAAAGATTGTCAAACATACCTGATGGTGTTTATAGCTATGTCGCTGAAATTGATGGTAAAGTCGTCGGAAATATTGGCTTTCACCACTCTCTACGTCCAAGAACGATGCACACGGCATCGTTTGGCATCGGAGTACATGATAGTTTCCACGGACTCGGTATTGGTAGCAAATTGATAGAAACAGTCACTGAACTAGCAGATAACTGGTTAAATGTGAGAAGAATTCAGATAGAGGTCAATGCCGATAACGACGCCGCCATTGGGCTTTATAAAAAGCATGGATTTCAAATTGAGGGTGAAGCGATTGACGGTTCCTTCCGTGATGGTGAATTCATCAATACCTATTACATGGCGCGCATCAGACCAGGCCAAAGATAAAACAAAGCCTCCTACTAATTGGAGGCTTTTCTTTTTAAACTTCGACTCACTTTCGTAAGTAAGCCAACGCTCTGCGAGTCAATGCTTCTGTGTAGGGATTGATCTTCCAGTGGTCGGGACTCCAACCTTTCACAAATCGCTGAAAGTCTGCCCAAGCCACAGCAAACAAAGGACGCCACTCACGCTCGACTTCATTAGGGTCAAGATTCGGTTGATAGACAATTAGCGCGTGTTGCAACTGAGCAAAATACGTATCCAAAACCCAAACTTCCATCTCTGCACAACGTTCTGGCTTAACGGCGCTACTCATAAACAGTGCCACATCTTTCATTGCACACCCACATCCAACGTATTGAAAGTCAACCGCAACAACGCTTGATTCTTCTTCATCAAAACAGAAGTTCGCCAATTTGGCATCACCGTGTACTAGTGTTTTAAACTTAGCTTGCGAAAGCGTTTGATCAATCAATTGAGCCGCATTTTGTAGCTCAGTGTCTTGCAATGCTTCAAGCTCGTCGGGTCTGGTTGCTAAGTGCCAGTATGTTCCGGTATGCCACAACTTATCCGAACGAACATCGATGTATCGCGCATGAAAGTTCGCCAACCAAGTGAGGCAGGCTTGTAGATGCTCTAGCTGTGCATCTGTGATGACTTTTGGAAAGCCCACCTCGGCGAGATCTTCCATCACAATGAGCCATTCATTCTCCGATTGGAACGTTTTTAGACCTTGTGGTACTCGGCAGCGAGTATCCACCCCTCCGGAAAAATACTCATACCAATTCACTTCCACCTGATAAGAGTGCAACTTTCTTTGATGAGAACGGTCCGTATTCCAGCCTCTAGGATGCTCTGAAGGCTTAGGGAGTTTTACATGCTTAATGATCACTGAACCAGTAGAATAAGTAACTCGGACTAACTCCCCATAGCCTCCCCATAGCGATTGTATGACTTCTACAGAGCGGTAATTACCGAGATTGAGTTCCTGGCCAATATTTTGGTAGCGTTGGTGGTTGTTACTCATCATGTGAGCAGATGTGACCACGTTTGGTTCTTCTCCATGTAGTGAATAACATATGGGCAAACTGGTTTGATTTGATAACCGAGTGACTCAATTTCTGGCAACACCGCTTCCATCATCACTTTTCCGTACCCCTTACCTCGCAGTGCTTCAGGAACAACCGTTGATGTAATGTGCATGACATTACCCTTAAGCTGATAAATCACCTTGGCTTTATAACCCTGCTCTAAATCAACCCAGAATGTACTATTCGTGGTCTCATGAGTTACTTTATGCATATCTTGCTCTCTAATTTTTGTTACAGATTGATTGAATCAAACTATATCACTGAATAAAATCGATACCATGCGAGAGTGCTGCTTCGCCTCACGCGATTACCTTCTTACATCAGGTACGACAATTATAATGAGAAATATGAGCCCAATTGCCAGAGACGGCAAGCTACCTCTGCAAAGCAAGAAGGCACCAGAACGTCAGGCAAGTACATTAAATAGCACCGATGCAATGGCAATGGTCGAACACGGCAGTGAAGTGAGCTTAAACGTCACCACCCCCGTTGGTACAAAGTTTATTACAACCAGCACATTTGTTGGCTGTCACTCAAATAATACTGCATTGATAGAGGTTCCGAACATCTCCGATGAAGACTTGAAGTTCTATTTTCAGGAAGGCTTTTGGATCAATGTAAAAGCCTACTCTCATCGAGGTGAAGGGGCCGTTATCCCATTTCGGGCCCAATTGCAGCATCGACTAGGCGATCCGTACCCAATTTTGGTGCTAGACCTACCCAACACTATGCAGGTCTTTCAGCTTCGCAAAGAAGTGCGTTACGAAGTAAATTTGAGAGCGCGTGTTTGTTTAGAAGCCTATCGAACTGAATGCGAAATAAGAGATTTATCTCGTAGTGGCTGTCGTTTTGTAACATCACCGATGAGCCGACCACTTCAGGTTGGTGACCACGTTTCATTGGATCTAACGATGCCCGGAGAAAGTCGTATGCTAGCGCCGTTGCGAGGTCGTATTTGTAATTTACAAAAATCAACGCACTATGCTCGCTACGGAATGGAGTTTGATGAGGTTGGTAAAAACAACGCTAAAAACCTCCTCAGTCACCTCAAATTTGATGGTACTAAGCTCACACTAAAAAGATAGATTTGATCACCCCTATCGCTTATCAAGAAGCTTTGAAGTGCTAGAAAACAAGAAACCCCTTACTTTTCAGTAAGGGGTTTTTATTTACTAAGAATAAGGCAGTATCTTAGATAAGAGTCATGACTTAGAAGTCGTAACGTAGACCTAGCGCTAGCTCATCTTTTTCAGCCGCGCCTTCGTTATCCATTAGATCGAAGTTGTATGATGCGTAGCCACGGAAGTTAGGCTTGAAGTAGTAAGTTACATCAACAGCTAGGTTTTCTACAGTATCTGCGTCTTCTAGTTCACCTTTGTTGAACGTAGAAGTGAATACAGTTTGACCCATAGTGTAAGCAGCGGCTAGTTCGTAGCCTTTGTAATCAAAAGTCTTACCTGCAACATCCATATCCGCGCCAGTGTAGTTACCAGCGAAGTAGAAGTCACCTACAGAGTATGCAGCTACCAGCATGAACTCATCGCTGTCGTTTTGATCTGCGTAACCAGCACCTAGTTCAAAACCAGTGTTAGCAAACGCGTAAACACCAGATAGAGAGAAGCCATCTTCCTCGTTGTCTGTAAAGCCTTGTGCATCTGTTGTGCGATCAGCAAAACGGTAGCTAGCGCGTACAGCTAGTTGCTCGAATTGGCCTTTGTAAGACAGCATGTTATCTGTACGGTCAGAAACAGGCAGTTTAAGTGCTGCTGTGTTACCGTGGTAAGCCATAATGTCAGTAAAGTCAGTAAGAACCACTAGTGCGCCGTCGTTTTTACCGTAAGTTACTTCACCGTATTTGCCACCCAGACCTGCATAAGCGTAACGAGTTTCAAGATCACTATTGTTATCTACGGCACCTTCTTCTTTTGTTTTGAACTCACCTTCCCAAAAACCAACGCCGTATAGGTTTTCATTGATTTCCTGTTTGCCTAGGAAGTTAAGACGGATGCGAGTACGGTCTTCTGCCTTACCATCCATCATAGAAAGACGCGCTTCAGCGCGGCCGCCCATCTCAAGAGAAGTGCCATCTTGGTTGTATAGTTCTGAAGCGACAACTTGAGATCCTGATGCCATTAGCGCCACTGCTACAGCTAAAGTTTTTAATTTCATTGTTATTTTCCATATCATTGTTTTATATGTGTTTTCTCACCAGAAAAACAGGACTTTTCTGTACCAACGAGAAAACTGGCGGCATAGTAGCAGCTGTTATTTTTCACGCAACGTGTTGAATAAACAGCACTTATAGAAGAAAACACCACTTAAAATGACGATATGAATACCTCTCAACCATCAAGTTATCGGTTGAGTTAAAAAAAATGTTCGCGTCAAAAAAAATTGACGAAAAAAATGTAAAAACAATATCACAAAACGTGATATTGCCCGCAAAAAAATCTTGTTAACTGACTGTTTTAGATAGACTTATTGATAATAAATCCGATTATTACAAACAAAAAAATCCCTGAGCATTCACTCAGGGATTTAGAGATTTGATAAGTAGATGATGAATTAAAGCTTAAAGAAACTTAATTGCTCTTTCTGCTTCTCTGCAAGTAATGAAAGCTCAGTACTCGCACTTGCACTTTGGCTGATGCCCGCTACGTTTTGGTTTACAAGCTCCGACATGTTAACCACGTTGCGATTGATATCTTGAGTAACTTGAGACTGCTCTTCGGCTGCGGTTGCTACTTGCGTGTTTGAATCGTTGATGTTGGCGACCGACTCGGTAATTCCAACCAACGCTTCATTCGCTTGTTGCGTCAGCTCGTTGTTGCGGCTAAGCATATCAAGGCTGACTTGCATACTGTCATTCGCCAGCCCAGACTGCGCTTGAAGCTCTTCAATGATCGTTTGGATCTCTTGTGTCGAGTCTTGAGTACGAGCTGCTAGCATGCGTACTTCATCAGCTACTACCGCAAAACCACGACCAGATTCTCCAGCTCGCGCCGCTTCAATCGCAGCATTCAATGCTAGCAAGTTGGTCTGCTCAGATACGCCGCGAATCACTTCAATAACATCGTTGATCTGTACAGATTGCTCTTTTAGACGCAAAACAACTTGCGCTGCATCGTTCAATGCTTGAGACATTTGCGCACTTGCTTCCGCACTTTCTTGGAAGATGGCCAAACCTGATTGAGCAAGTCCATCAGCTTCACGCGCAGTTGCGTCAGCAGAGGTCGCGTTATCACTCACATTATTCGCAGTGCTTGCAAGCTCATTAACCGCAGATGCAACTTGCTCGATCTCCGCCAACTCTTGTTGAGCGTTCGCTTCCGCTTGCGTCATTACCGCAGCTAATTCGGTCGATGCAGATGCAACTTCCTCACTAATACGGGTTAACTGGTCCACAGTGTTGTATAACTGCTCTGCGGTTTGGTTTACATCTTTGCTCAGCTTAGAGATCTCATTGTCCCCATCGACATCTGCACGTACTGATAGATTACCCATTGCTAACTGACGCATCACTTCTTGCAGCTTTTGGATTGGTGTAACAATCATGCCAGATAGGAACCAAGCGCCTATCAATGAGAAAGCAAATACCGCTAAAACCGTCAACATAGCGTTATTTTGCACACGTTCATTTTGCTGATGACTTCTGATAGTAGATTGTTCAGCTTGCTCGTTTACATGCTTTGATAGTGTGTTAATTTGTTGGACCATTTCTCGGCCAACATTGCGATACTCTTTGACAAATGCACGGTACTCGCTATCCGATTTCAAACCTTGATCGTATTGGTTGAAGAAAGCAACTGAGCGCTCTGAATATCGCACATAGGATTCAATTGCTTGGCGAACTTTAACGGCATCGTCACGGAATAGATTTCGGGCTTCAATTGCACTTAAATCGGCATCAACTTGCTTTAAGCCTTCTTTCAATTCGGTTAGAAAATTCTCACGACGAGAAGCATCGTAAATAGCGTAAACCGCGCTTATGCGCAGAGGGTAAATTTGGTCGTCAATACTCGCCAATGTGTCTTTGTGAAAAACCAAAGATTCTTGGTTGGAAGCAATAACATCTTGCTCTGCTTGAAGATTGTTTTTAGTAATCCAAAGAGCAATAAACAAAACAATCGCGGTAAATAATACCGGAACCAAAATTTGCGTTCGTACTGACAAATTTTTCAGTGATAACTGCATGACAGGGCCTCAGTTGTATGCGTGATGTCTATATCCAAACAAACTCGAGCTGTGCTTATAACAACGTTACTTTTCGGCAGTTTGAATATCTATGCTTCCTTGCGACGGGATAAATCCCAGACGAATAAACAAGTGGCGAATATTAGAGGTCGATCACACTTTTGTCTAGTACAAAAACTCTCCATTTTCAATCTGTTATTGACAATATCCCGACAGTAGCGTCGGGATATTGTCGTTATGATAAATTATGATCACTTATGATGAGATACATTCACATTTAGGACGGTTTCAGCCTATTTTCTCAACGAATTGAGCTTAGCTTGAGCAAGGCCAAAAATGGTATCGATTGGATAAGAACCTTCATCAGTTGGCTCACCAGCAACTTTCCCCGTAAACAATTCGATAGCTTCAGTAACATGGCCAATCGCCCAAATATTAAACTCACCTTTTTCGACTGCTTTCACGATGTCGGAACGAAGCATTAGATTGTGAACATTAGAGCGCGGAATAATGACCCCTTGCCCGTCATGACGACCTTTAATTACACACACATCATAAAAGCCTTCGATCTTTTCGTTTACGCCACCAATAGGCTGAGCTTGACCAAATTGATTCATCGACCCTGTTATCGCAATGTCTTGTCGGTTTGGTTGCTTTGAAAAAGCAGACACAACCGCACATAACTCAGCCATGCTGGCACTATCACCATCAACACCACCATAAGATTGCTCAAAGGTAATGGTGGTCGTTAATGGCACTCGTGCCGTTTTACCAAATACGGAAGATAAGTAGGCAGACAAAATCATCACGCCCTTAGAGTGAATACTGCCACCCAAATCCACGCTGCGCTCGATATCGATAACATCCCCATCACCGTAACACGTCGTCGCTGTGATGCGATTCGGTGCACCAAACATGTAGTCACTAGTGCTCAATACCGAAAGTGCGTTGACTTGGCCTACGGCTTCTCCTTCGGTGCGAATCAGCGTTGTGCCGTTAATAAAGGTTTCCATTACGTTATCGCGTAATCGGCTTACTCGCATTTCTTGGTTATTGAGCGCCTCTTCAACATGCCCAATACGAATCATGTTGGAGTTGGCTTGACGAGCTACGTAGTTCGACTCTCGAAGCAAGTTGGCGATATTAGCCGAATGTAGAGATAGCTTGGATTGGTCGCCAGACAAACGTGAGCTGTATTCGATGATTCGAGCAATGGCTTTGCGATCGCAATGCAGCATATTGTTGTCATGCACCACGCTAGAGATAAAGCGCGCGTAATGCAGCTCAGACTCCGGCGTACGTTTCATTTCGTCTTCGAAATCTGCCGTCACGCGGAACAACTCGCTGAACTCTGGATCGTAATGTTGGAGTAATTGGTAAGTTCGGTAATCACCAAATAAGATGATTTTGATATCAAGCGGAATCGGTTCAGGATCGAGTGATACCGCCCCCGTCAATGTGACTTCTTTTTCTAGAGACGTAAAACTCAATTGACGAGCACGCAATGCGCGCTTCAAACCATCCCAAACGTAAGGCTGTTCAAGTACTTTCTGAGCATCCATTAATAGAACGCCGCCATTCGCCTTATGCAAGCTCCCTGCGCGAATCAGCGAGAAGTCGGTAAACACCGTTCCCTTGAAAGTGGCAGTCTCAATCGACCCGAAGAGTGAATGATAGTTGGGGTTTTCTTCAACAACGATAGGAAATTCGCTGCTTTTACGGCTTACCAAGACGTTCACTTTATAACGACGTGGCAATTTTTTATCCAAGGATGCCGTCGCAATTTCGCCTTGCTCGCCACTTTGGTCAAGGAAGATATCTGCGTTTTCAACAATATCTTTTTGCAGCTCAGTTAAGTAGGTTTTGATTTCGGAATATTGCGCGTAATCCACTTTGAGTTTTTTGATGAAGTGAGTAATCACATCAAGTGTCACTTCATCATTGAGCTTTTTGATTTTATCGCTGTATGTCTCTTCCCACTCCGTAAGCTCACGAACCATCGAGCGCAATCTCACTTCGAGTTCATCAATAGCATCGCTGAATTGCTCTTGTTCTTTTTTGCTTAGTACATCAAAAGACTCTTCCGTATGAAGCTCATCACCGTTCATGGCGACAAACTGATAATCCCCCTGCGTAGTCAGTGTTAGGCTGATGCCCTTTTCTTTTGCCTCTCGACTAATACGATCCAGCTCGTTTTGTTGCTTAGCTGCCAATTGATTTTTTAATCGCTCAGCGCGGCTAAAGTACATTTCATTGTCGAATGCTAGGGGTAAAGCATTCAATAATTTGCCCATTAAAGCTTCAATATCAACACGTAGCTTATTTCCGATACCACAAGGCAACTTTAATACCTTTGGTGTACGGGTATCCTCAAAGTTCGCAACGTAACACCAATCAAACAGGGCTGCTGCATCGTGCTGGTGACGATTCAGATAGCGCAAGATCATGGTGCGTTTACCTAGCCCATTCTGACCAATGGCGTAGATGTTATACCCTTTCTCTTTGATGGACATCGCAAACTCGACCGCTTTTTGCGCGCGCTCTTGGCCCACGATTTCATCAATTGGAGGTAACTCCTTGGTCGACTTACATGGCATATTCTCTAGATCTGCTACAGAATATAGCTGCTTAGCTTCCAATCTTAGTATTGCCATATCCACTTCCTTTTTTCTTATTTTCGTTATTTGAGTGTAGAGATTATTTGCTTAATTTTAAGTGATTTACCTTCCACCCTAGATTGATTGGACATTTTATGAACACATAAGTGATATTAACACGCACTTGCAATTGATAATCAATTTCATTTAATATCTAAACAAATCAAATGTTGTGGAGATGGATATGAATATTGAGCAATGCTGGATGCGCTACTTAAAAGCGGAGCAACTGATGGAACAAGGCCATTGGCCAGAAGCTCATCGTTTATATGACGACGTGCTCAACAATCTACCCAACCACATTCATTTAGCGCTAGAAAATGCACAAACTAAACCTTGCCAGTTTGTATGTCTCATTACGGGGCTTAGAGATGCCAGCGTGACGCAATCAGAGATTCTCAACAAACTCGGCTTACAACATGATGCGTTCTCAATACTCAATCAAACTTACGCGCTATTTCAATTTTTGCAGCTAGAGAGCCATGAACTGATTGAGCGCGTAGGTCACCTACTTGGTCAACAGAGCGAAGACTTGTTAGCTCACATGGCGGCATTTTGCTCTGCCCAACGTAATGCTCAATGGATGATAGAACTCGAGCACGTAACGCGCGCGCATGAGCAGTTCTTACATTTGCAAGCAATGAGTTCGGCAAAAGCTTCGCCTTCTCACCTGTATAATTAATCTAAAGCTCAAGCATTGAGGCCAGCTAGGTTTGTACTGTCCATTGCTTGAGTATCATTTGCTTTATCAACCACAAGGATCTGTGATGTCTTCTAAAACCATTCTTTCGGTGAACAACCTATCAGTCAGCTTTACGACAAACGATGGGATCGTCGATGCAGTAAAGAATGTTAGCTTCGATTTAAAAGCAGGCGAGACGCTGTCCATCGTTGGCGAATCTGGCTCTGGCAAGTCAGTATCAACCAATGCACTGATGAAACTACTGCCAGACAACGCTATTTTTCATGAAAGCTCATCCATCATGTTTGAGGGTAGCTCCATCTTGGATAAAACAGAGCGTGAAATGCAAAGTATTCGCGGTGATCGCATTGGCATGATTTTTCAAGAGCCGATGACCTCACTAAACCCGTACATGCGGGTGGGTATCCAAGTCGCTGAGGCCATCATGTGTCACCGCCCGGTCGACAGACGAACAGCAAAAGCAAAGGTGTTAGAGCTGTTTGAATTGGTTCATATGCCAAACCCAGAAAAAGCGTACAACAAGTACCCACACGAATTTTCTGGTGGTCAATTGCAACGCATCATGATTGCGATGGCACTGATTAACGAGCCCGATATTTTGATCGCCGACGAACCTACAACAGCGTTGGATGTCACGGTTCAAGCAGAAGTGTTGCACCTGATTAAAGAAATTCAGGCTCAGATGGGCATGGCAATCCTATTTATTACTCATGACTTAGGCGTCGTAAAACACTTTGCAGACCGTGTCATTGTGATGTGTAAAGGAGAAGTCGTCGAAGAAGGCGAAACGCAAACACTCTTCGAGGACCCAAAGCACGAATACACACGTATGCTAATCAACTCGATTCCTAAAGGCAGTAAGGAGCCTATTAGCGAAAGTGCTACACAGCTTTTAAAGGCCGACGATATACGAGTCAAATTCTTGGTAAAGTCGCATTTTATTGCGAGCAAGAATGAGTACTTCGAAGCGGTAAAAGGCATTTCTCTTGAGCTTAAACAAGGAGAGACCCTCGGGATCGTTGGGGAGTCCGGTTCAGGTAAGTCTACACTCGGCCGAGCTTTGATAGGTCTACTGCCCTCAACTGGCAAAATAGAATATAAAGGCCAAGATATGGCCTTGCTGACAAACAAAGAACGTTTTGAGCTGAAAAAAGACGTTCAGATGGTATTCCAAGACCCTTATGGTTCGCTTTCTCCTCGTATGACTATCGGCGAGATCATCACAGAAGGATTAACTGTCCACCAACCAATGTTGAGTAAAAAAGAACGTATGCAGAAAGCACGCGACGTGCTCCGTGAGGTCCGCTTAGATCCCGCGTCCATCAACCGTTATCCGCACGAGTTTTCAGGAGGCCAGCGTCAGCGTATTGCTATCGCGCGAGCACTGATCCTTGAACCTTCGTTTATTCTGCTTGATGAGCCAACCTCTGCATTAGACCGCTCGGTGCAACTGACAGTGATTGACCTTCTGAAAGATTTGCAGAAAAAACACAATATTGGCTACTTGTTTATTAGCCACGATCTATCAGTAGTTAAAGCACTCTCTGATCGTGTTCTAGTCATGCAAAAGGGCGAGGTCATGGAACAAGGTACGGCCGAAAAGATTTTCCAAAACCCTAAAAATGACTACACGAAAAAACTGATAGATGCCTCATTTGATCTTGAAAACAGTGAAAATCAGCACAATGCGGCTTAGGTTCATCACAGTTTCATATTCATAAACTAGGATTAAGAAAAGGTGATAAATTCATCTTGTCTTAAGAATGGCGTAGCTGCCTTTCGGTTTGGCCGCCGAGACTGGTTGGTTCAAGGGTCAGACTTAGTCAACCTGGCTCAAATACTGGCAAACAGTATGAATTGAGTTCCCCCAACCATGAAAAATGCCGCGACACTGTCGCGGCATTTTTTTATTCTCAGAAGTTTCTAACAACTAGGGCATTAAATCGACTCAATACCCATATTATGTAACGTAAATGCATACACGTCTGTGGTGAGGTCAATTTGCTTACTCAGCGGCATTCCTGCACCATGACCGGCATTAACATCAATGCGTATCAATACTGGATTAGCGCCTTGCTGTTTGTCTTGCAGCTCCGCAATAAATTTGTACGAATGTGCTGGCACAACTCGGTCGTCGTGATCAGCAGTTGTCACCAAGGTAGCAGGATATTGCACGCCTTCTTTTACATTGTGAACAGGAGAGTAACCAAGCAAGTATTGGAACATCGCTTCACTTTGCTCCGACGTGCCATAGTCATACTTCCAGCCTTCTCCAGAAGTAAACGTGTGATAACGCAGCATATCAAGCACGCCAACCGCAGGCAGCGCGACTTTGAATAGTTCAGGGCGTTGCGTCATACACGCTCCAACTAACAAACCACCATTAGAACCACCGCGAATCGCTAGGCGATCCGAGCTAGTGTAGTCGTTTTCAATCAGGTATTCCGCCGCCGCAATAAAGTCATCAAACACGTTTTGCTTTTGCTGCTGAGTGCCTGCGTTGTGCCAGGCTTTACCGTATTCACCGCCGCCTCGCATGTTGGCGACAGCATATATACCCCCCAACTCTAGCCAGTTGGCTACATTGCCAGAAAACATTGGAGTAAGGCTGATGTTAAAACCGCCGTAACCATACAACATGGTTGGTGCTCTACCATCAAGTGCAATGCCCTTCTTGTATGAGATGATCATCGGAACTTGCGTGCCGTCTTTTGAGGTGTAAAACACCTGTTTTGATTCATACTCATTACGATCGAACGGTGCCTTTGATTCCTGAAACAGTGTCGATTCACCAGATTCGACATCAAATGAGAAAATCGTCGGAGGCGTCACGTAGTTAGTGAATGTGTAATAAAGTGTGGTTTCTTCTTTTTTACCCGCCAGACCATAAGCCGTGCCTTCTCCCGGCAATTGTACATCTCGAATCCACTCACCTTGGTAGTTAAACTGCTGCACTTTAGAAAGCACATCTACCATATAAGTCGCAAACAGATAACCGCCACCTTTGCTGATTTCTAACGGCTGTTCTTGTTCAGCAATCACGTCAGCCCATTGTTCTGTCTGAGTGTTGTAGCTGACAACTTTGCCATTCGGCGCGTCTAGGTTGGTGTAAAGCAGCAAGGTTGCGTCTTGGCTATCAATTAAGTAGGTGTCTCCTTGCGTTGTCTCGCGCAGCGTCACAATTGCCTGTAACTCAGACTGTAAATCAATATAAAACAGACGATTACCCGATGTAGATTCTGCGCCAGAGATAATGAGGAAGCGATCATCTGTCGTCGTCGTACCAGACACATAACGATGAACTTGCGTATCCAACTCACCGAAAATCACTTTATCTTCAGATTGAGGTGTACCAAGTTCATGATAATAAAGCTTGTGATGCTCAGTTCGAGCAGACAACTCGCTGCCTTGCGGCTTATCGTAGCTTGAGTAATAGAAGCCTTTGCTGCCCAGCCAAGAAATCGACGTAAACTTCGCATCAACAATCTCAGGCTCTAGCTGTTCTTTGGTTTCCGTATCAATGACAAAGATCTTACGCCAATCACTGCCCCCTTCCGAGATGGAATACGCGACCAAACGGTAGTCTTTAGAGAAGCTGACTTCGCCAAGAGAGGTCGTGCCCTCTTCGGAGAAAGTATTTGGATCAAGGAAAACCTCGGCTTCTCCCTCGCCTTTACGTCGATACAATACGCTTTGGTTTTGCAAACCGTCGTTTTTGTAGAAGTAGGTGTAGTCACCACGAACAAATGGCTGGGAATATTTTTCGTAGTTTTGACTCTTCGCCACTAAGTCACGGATTTGTTGGCGGTACGGTATCTGACCAAGGAAATCGAAGGTGACCGAATTTTGACCCGAAACCCATTGAGCGGTTTCTTCACTGCGATCATCTTCTAACCAGCGATAAGGGTCGGTAATGTCGTGACCAAAATAAGTGTCCACGACAGAATCTTTACGTGTTTTTGGGTAATGCATAACGTCCGTGTTACTCCGTTGTTTTTATTAAGTTGTTTATCTTCAATCGTTTTATTGCGGTGATTACCTTAGAGCACCCTATTTTGATTTCAACGACATTGTTTTAAATCTATGAAGAACCTAGAAATAATGAGATATCGTTAAGTATCGGTCACGAATGTGCTCAATAAGCAGCTTCACTTTGTTCGGTGGTTGACGAGTAAACGGATACACCGCGTAGATACCCAACTTTTTACCTACTAATTCAGGAAAAATATCCACCAGTTGACCATTACGAATATCGTGATACACCAAACAGCGCGGGACGTAAGCAATACCATGGCCGCCCAGAGCGGCTTTACGTAATGCGGTCGCGTTATCAGTAGAAAAGCAGCCCGATACTTTGACGATGTAATTGCCACCTTCTCCTTTAAACTCCCAATCCGTTGCACCTGTGGTTTGGTAAGCGTATTGCAGACAATTGTGCGTGGTGAGATCAATCGGCTCGATCGGTTTCCCATTTTTCGCAATATAAGAAGGTGACGCGCATACCACCCATTGGGAATCGAGAATATGTCGTGCGATCAAACTAGAGTCGGCTAAGTAGCCAGTTCGAATGACTAAATCGTAACCATCAGCCACTAAATCGACAAAGCGATTATCCAATGACATGTCCACGGTCAGACCCGGATGAAGGTTACAAAATTCGGCAACAGCATCAGCAAGTATCAAATCTCCAGAGATACACGGCACGGACATTTTTATATGACCGCTCACATTCTCTCCAAAGCCTGCAACAGCATCCATAGCCTCCTGAGTGGCCTGCTTCACATTTTTAGCACTGTGGAGTAACACCTTACCTGCCTCGGTCAAGGTTAATTTGCGCGTTGTTCGATATAATAGCTGAGCCCCTATTTCTTCCTCCAACCTCGCCATTCTTTTGCTAACTACCGAATTTGTAAGGTTATTTGCCTCTGCAACCTTACTAAAGCTGCCAAGTTCGATTACTTGAGAAAATAGGATTAAGTCGTCTGCTCTCATACCATTATGTCACTTTTGGAATTAATTATTTTCATTATTTCCCTATATCAACAAAAAATAAAGGAGTAAATTCACGCCAAATTAACAAAACCATTACAACAAAAAGTCACCTCTACAGCGGATTGACACCGTTCGAGAAGTCAGCGTACGAAGGATGTACAAATGAGTGAAACCCTACTTGCCCTAGTGGCATTTTCGCCAATTGTTGTTGCCGCCATCTTATTGGTTGGTCTCAACTGGCCTGCTAAAAAAGCCATGCCTGTCGCGTTCGGTCTAACCGTCGCTATCGCACTTATGTTTTGGGATATGTCAGCCAATCGCGTACTGGCTTCCGTATTCCAAGGACTCGGCATTACTGTCTCTGTTCTATGGATCGTGTTTGGTGCCATCTTCTTGCTCAACACTTTAAAACACACTGGAGCGATCACCACAATCCGTAATGGATTTACCGATATTTCGGCTGACCGCCGTGTACAAGCCATCATCATTGCTTGGTGCTTTGGCTCGTTCATTGAAGGCGCATCTGGGTTCGGTACCCCGGCAGCAATCGCTGCACCACTACTGGTTGCAATCGGCTTCCCTGCGCTAGCCGCTGTCCTAATGGGCATGATGATTCAGTCTACGCCTGTTTCATTCGGCGCGGTAGGCACGCCTATCATCGTAGGTGTAAACAAAGGTTTAGACACCCATAACATCAGTGAGTCGTTGGCCGCACAAGGTGCAACGTGGGAAATGTACCTGCAAGATATCACAGCACACGTTGCTGTCATTCACGCAGTCGTAGGTACGATGATCCCGGTATTAATGGCGATGATGTTAACACGTTTCTTCGGCAAGAACAGAAGCTGGAGTGAAGGCCTGGATATTCTACCATTTGCGTTATTCGCTGGTGTCTCTTTCACCGTTCCATACGCGTTAACCGGCGTATTCTTGGGCGCAGAGTTCCCTTCACTTATCGGTGGTTTGGTTGGTCTGTCTATCGTTGTTACCGCAGCGAAAAAAGGCTTCTTAGTACCAAAGACTAAGTGGGATTTCGAAAGCGAAGACAAATGGCCTGCAGAGTGGTTAGGTTCGCTAAAAGTCGATCTAAACGACAATCCGGGCAAGCCAATGAGCATCGTAAAAGCTTGGGTTCCATATGTAATGCTGGCAGTTATTCTCGTCGCAAGCCGCGTAAGCCCAGAACTGAAAGGCTTTGTACAAAGCGTAAGTTTGTCGTTCAGCAACATTCTTGGTGAGACTGGCGTTAGCGCTGCGATTCAGCCGTTATACCTTCCTGGTGGCATTCTGGTGTTTGTCGCACTACTTGCTGCAATGTTACAAAGCGGCAGCGTAAAGCCATTGCGTGAAGCATTTGGCGAGTCAAGCAAAACACTGATTGGGGCGGGTTTTGTCTTGGTATTTACCATTCCGATGGTTCGTATCTTTATCAACTCAGGCATCAACGGTGCTGACCTAGCAAGTATGCCCGTCACAACCGCAAACTTCGCCTCTGACCTTGTTGGTTCTGCGTTCCCAGCGCTGAGTGCCACCGTTGGTGCACTGGGTGCGTTCATCGCTGGCTCAAACACGGTATCAAATATGATGTTCAGCCAGTTCCAATTCGAAGTGGCACAAACGTTGTCTATTTCGAGTGTGATTGTTGTATCACTCCAGGCCGTCGGTGCTGCTGCAGGTAACATGATTGCGATTCACAACGTTGTTGCCGCATCAGCCACGGTAGGTTTGCTTGGTCGTGAAGGCGCAACATTGCGTAAAACGATTATCCCTACGTTCTACTACATTGTAATGACAGGCATTATTGGATTGGTTCTGATTTATGGCTTCCAAATGACAGATGTCTTGATGAAGTAACGCGAAACGCAGGGTTTACAGCCCTGCCTAATTTGACACAGCTGTCTGCACTACTACCCCGACATGTTGATTTAGCTTGCTACATCAATTCCCCCGACAGCTGTGTCACCCTTTCCAGTTTGCATAACTGATTGAGTGATTTAATAAAATTTTTCAACCAATTATGTAAATGGGTTACCAACATCACCGATTCAAACGTAAGTGAACCATAGGTAACTATACTCATTTTGATGTCTTCACTGCTTTGCGATGAAGGCTCAACGAAAGAGCAAATTGCTCCACAACTTTGCTTAGAATAACCGCTAGGACACCATTATGATTATCTCAGCTTCTACTGACTACCGCGCTGCCGCGAAAGCCAAGCTTCCCCCGTTTCTATTCCATTATATTGATGGCGGCTCTTACGACGAACGCACGCTGAAGCGTAATACTGACGATTTAGGTGATGTCGCTCTTCGCCAACGCGTCCTACGCGATATGACAGATTTGAGCCTAGAAACCGAGATCTTCGGTGAGAAACTGGCAATGCCAATCGCGCTAGCTCCTGTTGGTCTAACTGGTATGTACGCGCGCCGAGGCGAGGTGCAAGCAGCAAAAGCAGCCGAGAAAAAAGGCATCCCATTTACTATGTCGACTGTTTCGGTTTGTCCGATTGAAGAAGTCGCACCTGCAATTGAACGTCCAATGTGGTTCCAGCTTTACGTGCTTAAAGATCGTGGCTTTATGAAAAACGTACTTGAGCGTGCAAAAGCAGCAGGCGTAACAACGCTGGTGTTTACCGTTGATATGCCAGTTCCTGGCGCACGTTACCGTGACATGCACTCAGGTATGAGTGGCCCTAACGCGGCCATGCGTCGTGTATTCCAGGCGATGCGCCACCCAAGCTGGGCGCTGGATGTGGGTCTACTTGGTAAACCGCACGACTTAGGTAACATCTCTACTTATCGTGGCGAACCAACAAAGCTAGAAGATTACATCGGCTGGTTAGGCGCAAACTTCGACCCTTCTATCTCCTGGAAAGATCTTGAGTGGATTCGTGATTTTTGGGATGGCCCAATGGTTATCAAAGGCATTCTAGATGAAGAAGACGCGAAAGATGCGGTACGTTTCGGCGCAGATGGCATTGTGGTATCTAACCATGGTGGCCGTCAGTTAGATGGCGTACTTTCAAGTGCTAAAGCACTGCCAAGCATTGCGGATGCGGTAAAAGGTGATCTTAAGATCTTCGTAGACTCTGGTATTCGTACTGGTCTTGATGTCGTTCGTATGCTCGCACTTGGTGCAGACTGTACGCTTCTTGGTCGTTCATTTGTGTACGCATTGGCTGCACAAGGCGGCGCAGGCGTTGAAAACCTACTGGATCTGTACGACAAAGAAATGCGTGTAGCTATGACGCTTACTGGCGCGAAGTCTATCGCGGATCTTTCACGCGATTCGCTAGTGAAAATCCCATAATCTTTGCAATCGAGCAAAACAGAAACGAAAAAACGAGCCAACAGTGGCTCGTTTTTTATTGCTCTTCAACCCGATAATTTGACGAGCAAGCTAGCTAACTTGGTGAACGTACTCGATCACGACTTGGTTTCCGTCGATAAACACGTTACTGATATCGCCATCCACCGTCACACGATTTTGTAAATAAACGGTACCAGATGCAGATAGATCACGCTCCGTCAAAGACGGAATCACCTGACCAGGACGTACATGTAGCTGCTCGCATAGCTGTTTTACAAAACCTAGCGTCAGTGGAGAATTACCACGTAACAAGCCAGAAAACTCGTGTAGACTCAAACCAAGGCGCTTCGCCATTTCCATTTGAGTGATGTGCATTTTGGCTTTTTGTGACATCCAGATGTCGTAGAGCGCGTTTCGATCCAGCTCTGTAAATTCCATATCTGCCTCCGCTAATTCAAGAGCCAATACACTCTCACACTTACTTAAGATAAATGTTAGCGATAAGTCAGAGAAGTTATAATTGATCGTCCAAATATCAACCCTCAATCATTGGTAGCGTACCTCTGAACATGCATGAGGCGGTCGCTCAGCAAAACGTAAAGGTAACTCTCTTGTCATTGGAAGGAAAAGTCCATCTCGGCGGTTTAGACATAAGTAAATGATTTAAAGGAAATCACTGGGGTGAAGGAGTAATATCTGCTACCTTTCCTTCCATGGTTCACTAGAAATAAGTTACATATGCCACAGTGGTTTACCGAATTACAAAGCTACATTGAAACGTCTCATCAAAATTGGAGTGGAAGCGTCCTTTTCATTACGCTCGCTAGCTTTATAGCTTGGATAGCTTGGCGGCTGATCCGCTCTCGCCTCGCTGCGCTCGTAGAGAAAACGCCCTTCCACTGGGATGACATGTTGCTTGATGCGCTAAAAGCGCCAGTCAGTACACTCATTTGGTGTTGGCCTGCAACCGTCTCTATCGGCATCATATTAGAGAGCGAGCTCAACGATAAAATAAACTGGTTAAGTACGCTGAAACTGATTTTAATCATCAGCATCTTCGTATGGACCGTTATGCGGCTCATTACCAATGTTGAAGAGCATGTACTCGAACAAAAGAACCGAGATGAAACAACAGTACAAGCGATAGCTAAGGTCGCGCGCCTGTTCTTTATTACCGTCGGAATTCTAACCGTAATGCAGGCATTTGGTCTGTCACTATCGGGCCTACTTACCTTCGGTGGTGTTGGTGGTTTGATCGTCGGTTTAGCGGCGAAGGATTTGCTGTCTAACTTTTTTGGAGGTCTTATGATCTACTTCGATCGTCCATTTAAAGTTGGCGATTGGATCCGTTCTCCAGACCGACAAATAGAGGGGACGGTAGAACGCATTGGCTGGCGTATGACCATTATCCGAACTTTCGATAAGCGTCCACTGTATGTGCCAAACTCAGTGTTTAGCAGCATTGTCGTAGAAAACCCATCTCGCATGCTGAACCGACGTATCTACGAAAAAATTGGACTTCGTTACGACGATGCTGAAAAAATGCCGCAAATTATCACCGCGGTAAAAGAAATGCTGAAAAATCACAAAGACATTGATGCACGCCAAACACTTATCGTCAACTTCGATACATTCGGTCCATCATCATTGCACTTCTTTATCTATACCTTTACTAAAACCGTGAATTGGGTGAGATACCATGAGGTTAAGCAGGACATACTGCTTAAGGTAATCAACATCATTAAAGAACACGATGCAGATATCGCGTTCCCTACTCAGACGCTTAAGCTTGATCCTATACAAATGGTAAAAGCGGAAGAGCAAGAAGATCACGGCTTCTAGTTCTCACCAATACCCAAATAATCAAGCCCGCTGTGTTTAAGCGGGCTTTTTATTTTTCTTCGCATGAAGTGGTTATTGTTGCGTTAACACCATACGTGCATTCAGCGGTTGGATTAGGCGATTGTTTTTCCCCATTACTTCCGAAAAAGATTTTATCTGCTCAGGAGAAATAGTTTGTGCTTCTTTCATCACCAACCAACGTACACCTTCAGAGCATGGCGGTGTCGTTAGTGAGCCGTTAAAGCGGTAGTAGTCTTTATCACTTGGGATAAGGGCATCAGCATCAAATGGAACCTTGATGGTAACATCTTGATCTTTAGTTGGAATGTTAGCTAGCATCTTAGCTAGATCTGGGTTCGCGTCACCCAGTTTAAAGAACACCGCGACAACAGCTAGATGACCTACTTTGTCGGCATGCACAAAGTGTGCTTCTAGAGGGTATTCTTTACCGTCCACATGGTTTTCAGATGGCGTATGGAAGTGGAACTGTTTCAACGTAAACTCTTTACCATCAATGGTGAGTGTGTTTTTACCTTCTAAACCAGTCTGTAAAGTGTGACCGTTGTTCAGCAGTGAAATTGCCTTACCTTCGTAGTCGAAATTCAATTTTTCTAGCTTCGCTTCGGTCGCCGATTCAATGTTGATTGGGCTCTGGTTTTGACCTTTTGCGCACTCAGATGCAAACTCACCCCAATGAGCAGGTCCATGGTTTCCCTCGTAGCCCCAGCTTGCTGCATAAGCTGTTCCTGTAAATACCAGTGCCAAACCTAATGTTGTTAGTGACTTCTTCATCATTTTCCTTATTTCTGAAAGTTAAATTCCGTGAGAATAAAGCCATACTAATCTCACAAAATTAAGCAGTGACAGAGTGAAAACTATGATTACAAAAGATTTTTGGAATAGAAGCCTCTAATGATGTAATTGACATGATGCTCAAAATTGAACGTCAACGATTATTGAGTCGGTGTAAGTACCTGCAGGAGGGGTCGTTTGGCTGGTTAGTATCTGCGCGCGATAATTATAATTCTGTGGCGTGATACCATCCGGAATGGAGCCGCCAGTATCGACGTCACTGTGTTCACGACGTTCAGAACTGGTGCCTCCCCAGCGCTCCATCGTTGATGACTTATAGATTTCATACTCCAAATAGTGACCACTAGAAATCATTCGCCGCTGACCGCCGGACGCATTTAGGCCGTCATTCAAGCCAATGGAGAAGGAACTATTCTTGGTACAAGTTAACGATATAACCTGACTGACCGGTTCAAAACCAGCCACTAATGGGGACGAACCAAAATCAATATCTGGCGCTGTGATCATACAATCAGGGGTCACTTCTAACTCAACCGTAATCACGCTTTGAGCGCTGCCATTGGTGCGGCCAATGCATACCCCTAGAACCCCGATACCCTTACAGTAATCCCAAATCCAGGATACGGTGATTTGGTCTTTATAAGTCCCAGCGGAAAGATTACTACCCACTCCCGTCCGAGCATAGAGCGGAAACTCGGCTTGAGTGCCAAACAACCCGAGTAAATCGAGTAACCCGATTTCAAAAAAATTGTAAGTTTGGCCGAATACATACTCTTGTGAAAGACCTGGATCGCCAAAAATCTGATAGCTGAGCTCCGAACTCGGATCATCCTCATTTAATAGCAAACCATTATTTATACTGTTAAACCTTGCTGATACGTAGTCGCCACTTAACAAAGACACAAGTGTAGAAAAGTCACACGTAATCCCCGCATGAGGCTGAGCTGAGCTTTGCTGCTGAGAGCTTGAAACAGTAAACGAAGAAACATTGCCAAACAAGATTAAAGGTGTTGCCGCCGTGAGCTGACAAGCCATTGTCGAGCACGAGAAAAAGAGAAGTAGGCTAGCAAACCAGCTGCGCAAAATCATAGTGCGGTCTCTTCTTCGGCTTTGATACAAACCTGCTCAGGCAATGTTTGTATTTTTTGACTGTCACGCTGATACAACCCCTCAATAAACACTTTACATGGCGGCTGTCCTTGAGGATAAAACTGAATATAGCGGCCTGGGTCAACGCCTTCAAAGTACGTAAAACCATCCCAACCAATTTGGCTTGTTAAGCCCGTTTCTGAGCGGCCATATGTACCAATCGGAAGGAACAAATGATTTTCGTCTACCACCGTCATGCTCAGTGCAATTTGTAGCTCTATTGGGAACTCTAACAGGTAGCCGTAGCCCGAATGTATCGAAGCAAACTGCTCTGTTGCAGAAAACGCAGCATTGGCAGGTAAATTAAGTGGATCGATTTCATATTTGGCGGTGTAATACGCCGTAGCCCAAGGAACAAGTAGGTAACCTTCATCGTCTGTCACTCCGACAATTTGATTTTCATATTTAACCGGAATACCTTCAAAACCACTGGTGCTCACCACAGCGAAGCTGTCATACACTTCATTCGCCGGGAATATTTCTCCATCCAACGTAGAGACCGAACCTGCCATTTCCGCAAAATAATCATAGTCGCCACTGGTGCCATTTAACCCCGCTCTGAACTGCGCCCATGACGCACGGTAGGTCAAATCAGCCTGTTTACGGTTTTCTGGGTGTTCGTTAATATCATGCGCTAAATTGACGCCCCACCCACCTCGTATTGGCGCAAGGCGGCTGTAACCCACTCGCCCTCGCACATCGCCATCGTCCTCTCTTTTCAGCGTTAGCCCCGAACTTCCCCCCAAAGAACTGAAAGGTAGAGAGAATTGCGCCAACGTAACACTCTGACCACCAATACTATGATTGTAAGAAAGGGACATATTGATATTAAAAGGCAGAGCGTAGCTATAAGTGAGATTTAGGGTACGTGAATCTGAGTCGGATTGTTGAATATCAAAGTACCCACCAGAAAGTGAGCCCCAATCTCCCAAACGGACTCCCATATTGATTTGTGATAGATGGCGCGACGCGAGTGAAGCGTCTTTGCCTTCATCGAGCATTTCGTAATTTGGTAAATGAGATAAGGTATAAAAGTCGGCTTGTTCTACTTGAGTTCGAGCAGCGAAGCTAAACAGCCGAGACTGATAACTATAACCTAGCGCATATGAGGTAGATTGATCCTGAAAATTACTCACACGAAACGAGGCATCCACCGTACCCAAGTTGAAAGCATTAGTGACAAAGCCCAGCCCCGCAACGATCAGGTCATCTTTTGCTTCAGCTTGAGCTTCTAATGTTAACCAATCAGTCATGCCATGACGCAGAGCGGTAACCACGCCACCGTCTCCATAGTCGTTAGATGCATTACCGAAATTTTCTCTGATCGCACCAATACTCGCACTGTAAGATGTAAATCCGGTCTTCAGTAGATCGGAAGAGAGAAAAAATGGGCTGGTCATGACCGTTTGCTTACCTTGAGCATCCGTTGCAATTACCGTTGCTTCCCCAGCACCAGAGAGCATTGGAATATCGTTAATAATGAAAGGACCGGGCCCAACATTCATTGAGTCAGTTTTAAAGCCATTGATAAACAAATCTAACGTAGTGGGCGCTGTGACCTCACCATAAAATGCAGGTAACGGCGTCGTCACGACATCCGGACGCATAGAGAAATCATGTGACAACTGAATACCCGCCAGTCTTACTGGTTGGCTCCAAGATAAAGGGCGAACAATATAGTCCCCTACCTCCATACGAATTCGCTTCTCTTGATTGACGTACTCGTAACTCGTATCAAAACGAGTGTACTGGCTGCTTTGCTGGGACTGAACATCGCGATGAAAGTTAGATTTAAATATCCCGGTAGTAGAAAAAACGCCAAACTCAGAAAAGGCTCTGACTTCATGATTGATAGAAACCTCCTTTTGTCGGCTTTCGTTCTCGTACACACCAAATACGTTGTAGTTAAGCAGGCCACCACGCCCAAACTGAGCCGGGGAAAATCGCCCCATATCCTGCGCTGATAAATTCTGCATCGGTAACCAATTAGGCGGTACGTCAATTGCGAGTTGCAATGACGATTGCAAGTAACGCACGTTAACACCTGGGATAGACGTAACCTCAAGTCTCTCTTCGGTTCCAGGCAACGACTTGGCGGTAACCCCAACTGAAATGAGGTCCTCCCGGAGCAAAAAGAACTGATCGCCAACTCGCTCAACTTTCGCAACAAGCCCGGTTGCTCTTTGATTGATCACCAACTCCAGATTGAGGCTAATATTCTCAAACTTTTCTAATGAGAAATTTTCAGGACTCGGTAGCTCAGAGAAGTGGTTTGCTGAATTTGCACAAAGACCAATACTGCTCCACGTTACGCTAAGTAATACCAACCAAAAGAAAGCATTCATTGTATTAAATCTATTCATTATTGCTTCAATGGTATTTGGTAACGTTTACCTCCAATATTCGCGCTCAAACTCAAGGGTCTGACATTACTATGGGGAATAGACCAAACCTTATACTGTTCAGGAAGAATATAGCCAGCTAGTCCATCGGAAATAACGACAGGATCTTTATTTGGTAGATTCAACTGTAAATTCACTAAGCGAACATGGTGTTTTCCTGAATTTTTAATGTGAACAAAACGCTGATTATTTTTCTTAATAAACTGTGCCTGTAAATCATCCCATAATTCACTGTCACGGTTTGGTTTTTGAGTATCAGTCAGCCCTTTCCCGTAAATAAACAAAGGTATCGAGTAACGCATTCGGACTTTTACAGCGAGTTCATTTTCCGTCAATTCTGTTTGAGGGTTTTGAGTTGGCGGTAATTCATCTATGATCACTCGGTATGCATACTCCTTACCCGCAGAGGCCTCATCTTGGTTGATGATGCGGATTAACTGCTTTTCACCTGGTTCAATTTTGACAAACGGAGGGGTTGCAATTAACTGGCTTTGACTTGAATAACTATCTTCTCCTTCGTTTTGTTCCCACTTAAAAATTCTCACCTGTAAATAAGAATCAACACTGCCTTTATTTACCATCCAAAGTGATGTTGCATTACTCTCCTCTGATATTTTGGGGTAAATCGGCCAAATTAATAATGAGTTAGCATTGGCATTTGAGAAAAAAACAAAAAGGAAGGTTATTAATAATAGTTTTTTGAGTATGAATTCCATTTCACCCCTCCAAAGTTCACTTACCACTCTAATGTCAGCGTCAGCGTATCCATATAAATTCCAGCCATTTCATTCCCATTTATTGTCGCCTTTGCCCAGATAGGAAACTGAATATTATCTGGGTCTTGGTCGGTATCGACGGAATATTGCGTGTCAATATCAAGCACCTGCGTATAATTTAGATCCTGAAACAAAAAGTAATCTACCGTTGTCGCTTCTTCACTGTGCTTTAGCTTACGTACACCGTCCGATGCATTCATCCCGCCATTTACGGAAACATTCATCGTAATACCCGGAGTACAACTTAATGTGAGTGATGAACTGTAAGTGATGCTGCCTTGTACTTCCGTCGCGTAAACTGAAGAATGCTCACCAAAATCTAACGTGCCTATTTGCCCAGCTTGGGTTGCGCTTTCTTCTTGTACTGCGCCGTTAATCAAACAACCTGTATCTACGGTGGCAGACACCTGAAAAGTTTGTGTCGCATCAGCCAGCACAGTTAAAGAGCACAAACTCATCGCGACAAGTGAAAAGCCCCTAACAACCAGCGTCACGTTTTACCAGCTTAGCGTCACACTGATGGTATCGGAGTATGTGCCGGCAATGCTGCTCGTACCGTAAGCTTTCGCAAAAAGCTCAATAGTTTGCGATGTTGCACTAGTAAATTCAGACAGAGCTACCGTCCCGCCTTGTATAATTTGTGTGCTTCGGTCTGAGTCGGTAAACAACGTATAATCAATAAATTGCGCGCCATTTGACATCGCGTAGGTACCAACGGTCGCACTTGCATCATACAATCCGGTGCCCAATGTAAACGTCGGTGTCACACCGTTACTACAAAGCACTTCAATACCCGTCGCACTACCACCATTTACCACACCATCTTGTTCACTGAAGATTGCAGGCACGTCTCCAAAGGCGAGTGAGCCAAAGCCAACGCCAGAAGCTGCATCTACCGCATTGTTTCCATTAATCACACAACCTTGTACAAGGTTAATTGAAACATCAATCGTACCGCTCACTGACGCTCCACTCGCTTGCCAACTAAATGAGGTTAAGAGCAGAGGCATCATCAGATAAAATCTTTTCATATAAAGCTCCATTTTTACATTCCACTGTATATCGGTAACCTTTTTATTAGTTATAGCTCAATTATGACAAACCAAATGCATATAAAATGTAAAACAATAAAAAGAAGCAGGATAAGGATAAAGACGAACAGCAAATAAAAATATTAAACTTAAAAGTGACGATTTTTAAGCATGTAATGCTAAAAAATAACCACTAAAAACAAATGTTTATTATCTTGTTCCAAATACAGAATCGACAATGAGTTAGAAGGTAGGGTGAAGTTGAGTGGAAAAAATCTAAAAAAAGTAGCAGAACGACACGAGAAGTTTAGAAAAGATTGGCGACCATTTCTTCCCGAAACAAGAATCTTCATGAAACAAAAATGCGCCCCAAAAAGGAGCGCATTTCTTACTTGAATAAGTTATTCCCAATCAAGAATAACTTTGCCTGACATACCGCTGCGCATTACATCGAAGCCTTCTTGGAAGTCATCAATCTTGTAGTGGTGCGTGATGATTGGCGATAGATCCAGACCAGATTGGATCAGTGAAGCCATCTTGTACCAAGTTTCGAACATATCAGGTACAAGCATTGTTTATTCAAGCACAATCAGACACTTAAATTCCGGCCATTTGTTTGTGGGGCCAAATTGGGGCTATTTTAAAATCAAATCACATTTAACGATTAAATTGAGCCTGAAATCCTTGCTCGAAACTGGTAACGATCCATAATAACTATTGGATTTTACGGCTTTACAACCATGCAGAGAATGCAAAAAGGAAGTAGCTTCTGACGCTGCTGAATCGCCACATTGCGGATGCAAAGGGCCAGTCGCAAACTTTGAAGTGATATTTAAAGATCTTGTCGCACTATTAGTTCTTGGGGCCATTGCGTATACATTCCACACAAATCTACACTGCTCTTCATCGTGTCAATCACAAAAGTGCACCGCAATTGGTGGAATTAAAATAAATAACTTAAAATCAATATTTTAAAACACTTTTCGTCATATCTAATTACTCATCTTCAATTCTTGAATGATCTCAGCAAACCCTAAACCTTCAAAATTGCATGCTTAATTTGCCCCATGATTGCCCCAAATCTGCCCCATTTCTCGCGACGATAAGTCACCTTGTACCTAGTTTCGAACATCTTAATGCCACCAGCTTTGGAAACATTAGAAGCCCATCACCAGCAGAGCGATAACTCACGCGAACGTGAATGTGAGTTACACAAAGCTCATAAGAAATAACCGCGGAACAGTCTAATCTCCATGTCTTTTCATTAGCCTATTGATTTTAAATTGAATTACTAAATGAAAATTTGCATTATAGGGGAATAGAAAGCGGCCACAGCCGTCTAAATCAGACTATTCTTATTGGAGCCCACATGGCAAGACTGGATGATTTAATTGAATTAGTTGATGAGTATCAGGTTCGTTTTAGACATCCCGACATGATGCCTTTTACGTTTGTACCAGAATTTGACTTGAATGTGATAGATCCTGTATGCCCAGTAAATGCTGCAAAAAAAGGGGTTTATGTAATATTTTGTGGCGAGCGAGTTATTTACATAGGTAAGTCTTCGGCACAGAAGAAGGCCATATGGCACCGCATAGTGGACCACATCTATAGCTCTAAGAAGAGTAAGTGGAGCGATCAAGCAACTCATTTTGTTGCGTGGGCGGTACCAGATGAAACTTTTTTTGAAGCGAGTGCTTTAGAAGAGTTTTTAATCTATAGGCTTAAAAGTGAACTGCCCAATAATCGAATTGGGAAATGAGCATAACAAAATTGGGGTTCCTGCTTATTAAGCTTTAAGAACAGCCAATCAATAAACTTGATGGGCGAGCGCTTGCCTTGCTGCTCACGAATGTAGCTCCAGCCGCTAATCGTGAGATCAGGCCGACCAGTCAGCAAGTGCAGCACAAACATGTTCAGCGCCAACAGAACGCGCATAAACAGCGACCAAATTCGCTTCATAAATTCTCCTTTTAATTAAAAAGCCACCGCGCAATGCAGTGGCTCTTATTTGTTTATATTATTGCTAACTTATGGCTTTGTGTCCGTAGACACAGTTTCTATAAATCACTCACCTTTTATTTTTCTTCTCAGTGCTAAAGTAGTCATTACACTTTCTGTCTGTGCCTGTGATGTTGTTGATATAACCTGTAAGCTTGTATTATATGACTCCTCTTGACTATATCCTGTTGCTAGGTTCATAACTCTGGTTGAACCTGTATCTATCACTCCGTTATCGGTTTGTACGGATGAGCCTGAAAACGTTGTTGTAGGTGCTACATTACCATCACCTATGGTTGATATTGCACTTATAACAATTGATGGCTCAAATACTGGAGTGTTAGTTGTCAGTGTGTCGGTTGGTGTTAATGACTCCTCGTCTATGTAAACATCACTTACATGCTCAACACCTTGCAAATCATAAACAGCAAAGCCAATAAAATTACAGTTAGAGGATGAGTTAACTGTAATCTCAATATCTTTTCTACCAAAGTGTATGCCAAATTCTTCTTGAGTTATTTGGAAAAAATCTAACCGTGTGAAACCAGAGCTGAAACTCTTAGAAGTTGACACTAATCTCATTGGAACATTGTTGAATGTTGCATTTAGCGAAATATTTGTTGCTGATGAATCACGAGTTGCTCCTGCAACAACAATTATTGTATCTGCATACATATCTGGAACGTGAGTCAGGGACAACGAATTAGTGATTTCGTTGTTTACAGTCTGAGTTGATGTCACTGCTCTAAATGGAGCTTTCTTCAATGTTGAAAATGAAGAGTCAGGATAATTGTCAGCTAACCTTAATGCGCAACATCTTCCTATTTTATTTAAAGCAAACTGATTAAAATGGAGTCCGTCATTCATGTGGCATTCCCCTAGGTATCTTGTAGCACCAGAATAAATAACATTAACATCAGCACTTGAAATTCCTGCATCCCACTGAGCTTTTCTGATTAACGTACCATTATTGTTATTGCCTATATCGTCAACAGGGACACCACCAGTTCCACCTTTTCTTCCAATCATGCAGACTTGTAATGGTTGTGACTGAATAATCTGACTTCTAAAATACGCCGCCAAATCCTCCAAATCACTCTGATATATAGCCGATGAAACACCATTATCTGCATCAGATTCACCTTGCAACCAGATAAAATAAACATTTTCAAGTTTATATAGATCTGAGTTTTCTATTGCATTTATCGCATTGTTAGCACCATTAACAGCATTACCTCTAAGGCTTCCAGATGGGGACCATTCACCATCATTTGAAAGTGTTGTCCCACCAACGGCGTAATCAATTATCACCGCTCTCTTTCCTGTCTGCGAATGCCATTCATTTGCAAAAGAAGGCCACATTGAACCAGAATTGGCACCACCTACTGGGTCTGAAAGCCTTAATAAATCAGAACCATTAAAATACAAACCTGTAGGGCATGAAGGAGAGCTGTAAGATTCACCTCTACCTTCTGCATTTGACTGACCAACAACTACAAACAAATCAACTGCATCTACATCTAATCGTTTACTTATTTCGAACTGAACATATTCCTGTGAAGCCTCACCTCGAACAGCGAGATTAGGGTCGTTATTTGGATCTGCTTGAGTTGCTTCGTATGCTAATGTTGACAGGTCAAAGTTAGCACTTAACCCCCATTGCTGGCCGTTAAAGGTATAAGTCCAATTAGGTTGATCATAAGTCACACCAACAGCATAGATACCCTGATGGTTAGCAGCACCCAATCTAATTGATTCTTCGATTTCACGCGAGAGCTTGGGAAATGATTTACGTGGACCAGCCGCAGTACTAAGGGTCGAATCTGTTTCAGCAAACTGTTCTATTTTATCTGCGGCGCCTTCATATTTCGTCACCGCCGCTTCGGTGCGCTGTTCAATATTCTGGGTCATGAATAAACCTCATAAAAAAGCCCAGCTCGATGGCTGGGCATTGGGTAATTGATTTGATGGGTTGTTAGGCGTAGGCATCCACGCGAGGGTCGTCTTCTACGGCGGCGCAGCCAACCTCGAATTCCCCTTTTTGTTTGACTTTCTTCAGTATGCATTTTTTATACATTCGGTTGGCTTGGCCAAACATGTATTCGCTTGGTTTCTGACCCTTTTCACCCACGGCATAAACCTTTTCGGTTGGCTCATCAACTAGGATGACAATGTCTGGCGCCTCTGTGGGCTCGACTCGATACGGGCCGTGTGTTCCCTTGTTACCACTGTTAAACAGTAAGTAGTGCTGTTTACCTTCTTCCCATTCCAGCAGGCCGGAGAGCTGAAGGTATTGATTACCATCGCCAGCGCTGAGCGTTTCGATGACTTGGCCAGACGCGCCCCAGTCCACGGCATCATGTGCCACGGGAACAACGTCACCATAGTTCGACTCCCAACCGTCCATGTCAGTCGAGAAATCGATATTGGTACGGCGATAAGCTTGCACTGCAGCGGCAAATAACCCTTCCCGTTCGGCCTGTTCCTCTGTTGTGACAAAGTTCAGCTTCAGTGGTTTGGGGTTGTAACCATTCTGACCAGGCAAAGTACACAGCAAAGTCTCGGATTTTCGCGATAGCGGGTTAAACCACTCAACTTCGACGCCATCGTAATCCCCATCTTCCGGTAAGCTAATATCCACCGAGAAACTGTCTGGTGTCATATTGACAGGCGAGTACGGTTTACACAGCGCTTCCCTTGGTTCATCGCGCCACATACTGACGGTACCAAGCTCGATACGGGGATAAGCGCGCCCCGTCTCCAGCAGCTTGCCAATCGCCTCCCAAAACGCAGTGGGTTGGTCAAACAGACCATCACAGTAATCTGAGCGGGAATCCCATTTATCTCGATAGGCGATGAGCGTATCGATATCAATCGCATCGTCTTCCAAGCCTGCACCATAGACGTTATTCCGACACGCATCGATGACCGCATCGGCAATCGAACGAGTCGCCTGCTCGGCGTAACTGCCATC
>NZ_JAWPOP010000248.1:0-876 GCF_033344345.1 Vibrio sp. 1978 | reverse complement strand
ATTTTCACCCGGCATGCCACGCATTTTCGGAGCAACGGCTCATACCGACGTAACCCTATTAGAGCTACCTGGCGATAAATTTCGGCAGTTGTTAGCCAAATATCCACAAAGCTACCCTGTGATTCTGGATCTGCTCAGCCGCAGATTATGGTCAGCTATTTCCGTTATCGAAGACGACGCCATTCGCGGTATAGAAGAGAGGATCGGCAGACGGTTATTGCTTCTGGCAGAATATCAACATAACCGTCCTATAAGTGCCCAGTCTTGTGTAGTGAAAGTGACTCGTGAGCACATCGCCAACATGATGGGGCTAACACTTCAAAGGGTTCACAAGGTATTAAAGAAATTTTTAAACTCGAACGTTCTTAGGCTGCAATACGGCAGTATTACCATATTGAATCCGCTGAAAATGGAAGCGTATCTCAAACAGTTGGAATAGTTGTAGATGCAAACACGTCTTTGGTCTAACCGGCGAACTCGGCCAAAACGACCACCAGCCAATGCCATGTAGATCAAACAAAAAGCCAGCGAGAGCTTCGCTGGCTTTGACATCATACTTATGCGACTTCGAGTTCCGATTTTAGCTCTCTCTTTAAGATTTTACCCGTAGCACTCATCGGTAACTGTTCACGAATTTCGACAAACCTTGGGTATTTGAAATTGGCTAACTGCTCTCGCCCCCATAATTGCAGCTCATCGGCTTCAACAAATTGATTCGGTTTTAATACCACATAGGCTTTGATCTCTTCGCCATATTCTTGATGCGGAATACCTATCACGGCCACCATCGCTACCGCAGGATGCGTCATGAATACTTCTTCAATCTCACGAGGATACACATTGAAGCCACCTCGAATGATCAGGTCTTTCATCCTG
>NZ_JAWPOP010000247.1:0-876 GCF_033344345.1 Vibrio sp. 1978 | reverse complement strand
GTTGTACCTTCAGATTCAAAACAAAAAGCGCGCTTAAATTGCATTAGTCATCTACTCAGTCAAATTGAATATAAAGCGCTAGAGTACCCACCAATTGAGTTACCAGAGATCAATAAAGAGGGCTACGTCAGAGCGCCAATAGACGATCAAACGTTTGTACCGGATAAGTACTGATCTCGGCTTCTAAGATCCAAAAGACCAGCGTTCACTGGTCTTTTTCATTCATACTAAGCATTACTTCAACACATCAACAAGGCTTTGATCACCAAGGTGACGAACGTCCTTACCTTTCACAAAGTAAATAATGTATTCACAAATGTTTTGGCAACGATCCCCTACTCGTTCAATAGCGCGAGCAGACCACATCACCTGAAGAATATGCGGAATATTTTTTGGGTCTTCCATCATGTAAGTCATGAGCTGACGGATCACTGCTTCGTATTCGGCATCCAGCTTATCATCGAGTTTGTGAACCTCTGCTGCGGCTTCAACATCCATACGAGCGAATGCATCCAAAACCTGATGCAACATTTGAATCGCCTGACGGCAGAGAGGTTCTAATGAAACTTGGAATTGGCGTTCTTTCGATGACGGGCTTTCGATAGCGACATAAGCAATGCGTGTCGCGACATCCCCAATGCGTTCAAGATCAGTAATGGTCTTGATGATCGCCATAATCAAGCGCAAATCTTTCGCAGTCGGCTGACGTTTGGCGATGATTCGAGTACACGCGTCATCAATCGATACTTCCATTGCATTCACTTTATGATCGTCACGCACAACCTTTCGCGCGAGCTCAATGTCTTCTTTATGCAAGGCTTGAATAGCATACGAAAGCTGCTGTTCTACCAAGCCACCCATGGTTAATACATGAGT
>NZ_JAWPOP010000246.1:0-877 GCF_033344345.1 Vibrio sp. 1978 | reverse complement strand
TCAAAGAATAAGAATTACCACAAATAAACCCGAGCAAGATTTATAGATACTCGGGCTTTGAGTGAGTTAAACAAACTCCATATCGCTTTGACGAACGCGCTCGGCAAGCTGTTTGTAGCGATCCGCAATCGTGTCACCAAATACAGGGTCGTCTTCGCTCTCTGTCCACAGACTTTCAACGTGTTGCCAGTCTTCAGTAGTAAAAAGCTCTTCAATTAATGGCAGGATTTTTCTCTCTTCGAGCTCAAGGTGACGCTTTTGCGACTCAATGAAATCTTCTAGCTGAGCAATAAAGATGTCTTGAGGAACAACCGCATCTTGCAAAATCATCTCAATGAGCATCGAAAACTCTTTGGTCTTCTCGGCAAGCTCTTGGTGCTCTTTCTCCAAGTTTTCCATGGTTTGTTGCTTACCATAATGCTTGAGGAAATGATGGTAGAGAATATCTTCTTTCGGATGATGAATTTTTTCCGAATGGTTTGAGAGGTAGTCAACAATCTCGCTTACTAGCGAGTAATTAATGGCGTTTTCTTCTTTTATTTCGTTGAGTTTATGGCGCAATATGGCCAGCAGGCGAACCATGTAGCCGTGTTCGCGTCGAATTCTTTCGATCATCATAGCGTCTCTCCTTAACACCTACTTTTAATAAGTGTACATGAGAAATTCGCTACCAGCTTCGAGCATGCTCAAAAAAACAGCGATCATAGCACCATGATCGCTGTCTCTTCTTTTATACCGTTAACGGTAAATGCCAGTTGATTGGCTCTTTTCCTTGCGAAGCAAGTAATTGGTTTGCTTGGGAGAAATGCTTACAACCCAAGAACCCTCGATGAGCAGACAATGGCGATGGATGCGGCGCGGCTAATACATGGTGCTT
>NZ_JAWPOP010000245.1:0-879 GCF_033344345.1 Vibrio sp. 1978 | reverse complement strand
AAGCGAAGAAAAACGTTGAAAGTGCTTGAATGACAGGGCGTTACATTTATTTTGCATAAGATAGTGAGAAATACCTCTAGTTTTGTTCGTTCAGGTCGATATAGGTTCCATGCTGTGTATGTCACAGAGATATGCACCTGATAGCCACTATCTAGGATGCCAATAACAAGTGATTCTTTTAAAAGGTCCGAATATGTTGAAACTTCATTCTCTGAGTATCAAACAAAAGGTTGTACTTGGTATTACTTTTGCTGTTCTTGCATCAACCATTATCGTTGGTGTGATGGCTCAACGCCATGCGAGAGACGTGTTAAGTCACCGCCTGATTGATATTGAGTTGCCAGCCATGCTGCAACAAATTAATACTGAAATTGACCGCGAAGTTGTGCAAATGCAGCAAGCGGCGAAGCAACTAGCAACAAACGAATTTGTTGTCGAAGCGCTAAAAAATACTGATCACCCACAGTTTTCTGAAACGCAGCTTGTTCAGCAGCTAAACAACATCAAATCTCAGTATGGATTGAATGACGCATCGGTCGCAAACCGTAAAACGGCGTACTACTGGAACCAAAATGGTTTCTTGCGTCAGCTAAACCATTCGCAAGACGCGTGGTTCTTTGGTTTCACCTCTTCGGGTCGCGAAACATCAGTGAGTGTTTTCCAAGAAGCTAATGGTGAAGTGAAAATGTTCACTAACTACCAAGACTTAAACGGTATCTCGATGTCAGGTCTATCTAAGTCGATGGATGACATGGTGTCACTTCTAAACAGCTTCCAAATTGAGGACACAGGTTACGTGTTCTTAACGAATGAAAAAGGTGACATTCAAATTCATCGTCAACAAGGCAAAAACAAAACGTCGATTGCGCAGCTTTTTGG
>NZ_JAWPOP010000244.1:0-883 GCF_033344345.1 Vibrio sp. 1978 | reverse complement strand
CACCGCCGTGGCAATCCCGTATGTGGCCGTGAACTTTATTCCTCAGTCGGATCGCTCAATTGTGTTTCTCGATTACTGGCTACCCAATGGTGCCAAGATTGAACAAACCTCGGCAGACATGCGCAAAGTTGAAGAATGGTTGGTCGCACAACCAGAAGTGGAAAGTATCTCTAGCTATGTCGGCACCAGTGCACCTCGCTTCTCGGTAACGGTAGAGCCTGAGCCGCTCGACCCTGCCTACGGTCAGATTCTGATCAACACCAAAGACTACGAGAGCATCAGTCACTTGGTAACGCGTGGCGATGATTGGCTGAAAGAGGCGTTTCCGGATGCCGAACCTCGCTTCCGAGCGCTGAAGCTAGCAACCAAAGATAAGTTCGCGGTTGAGGTGCGTTTTTCTGGTCCGGATGAAACCGTATTGCATCAACTAGCGGCGGAAGCGAAAACGATTTTTGCTTCAAACCCTGATGCAAAATACATTCGCGATGATTGGCGCCAAGAAAGCAAAGTGCTCAAGCCGATTCTAAACCAAGACAAAATGCGTCAAGCAGGAATTAACCGCGCCGATGTCGCTTTCGCGCTAAAACGTGCATCAGACGGCATGCCGCTCGGACAAATGAACCTGAATGATGAGCTGATTCCAATTCAGTTACGTGGCACATCGCAAAACATGGCGTCACTAGAAACGCTACCTGTGCGCTCTCTACTTGGCTTTAACAGCGTTCCACTTGGTCAAGTGGTGGATGGATTCGAACTGGTCACCGAAGAGAGCATGATTTGGCGACGCGACCGCGTGAAAACCATCACGGTTCAAGCGGGTGTGAGCCGGGACTCCACACCAGCGAACGTAAGAAATGCCATTAAAGATCAGGTTGAAGCTATC
>NZ_JAWPOP010000243.1:0-885 GCF_033344345.1 Vibrio sp. 1978 | reverse complement strand
TGGAAGTAAGCTTTCGCCAATTGAGAAACGAGGGAACGTCGCTTTTTCGATCACGACAACATCAATACCACGGGATTTTAGCAACGCAGAAACGGTGGAACCCGAAGGACCTGCGCCAACGACGACAACTTGCTTGTGCTCTGTTTTCATTCTTTATACTAGCTTGCTTGGAGTTTTAATAAGGTATGTCCGAGGCCAATGTTGTCCGTTCTTTCCACAACAGAGAGACCTGCTGCTTCAACAATTTCTAGGAAATCATCACTACGGTAGAAACGGCTATTACCATTGGCTAGGCAGGTAAAGTAAAGCGAGGTAGCATTTAAGCTGTATGACGCGCCCGCGTATTTCTGCGCATCCCAAAACAGTTCGAGAACGTAAACGGTATCGCCCGCGCTCAACTGCGCCTTTACTTTCTTCAAAATATTTAAAATTTCAATTGGAGAGAAACAATCTAAGAACTGGCTCATCCACCAAATATCGGCATGATCAGGCAATGTTTGGGCTTTAGCAAGCATATTGGCAGGATACGGAAGCAAGCGTTCGCTGAGCTTATTCTCTGCCACGTTAGACATCGCGACTTCCAGTTGCTGCGGCAAATCAACAATGGTCACATGCACATCTTTATCGTAGTTGCAGCACTGCATTGCCCATTTACCCGTATTGCCACCGATATCGACGATGTGTTTTGGCTCATTGGCAAACACTTCTTTAAGCAACAATGGGAAAGAACGATCCGAATAGAAGTGATCAAACTTAAACCAGCTCTGCTTAGCTTGCTCAGGTAATGTCGACAACCCTTGATAGATGGTTTCCCAATCGCCCAGCTCTTTCAATCCAGCAGGTTTGCCGTCTTTGATTGCTTCAGTCAGGTGCATCATCGCGGCA
>NZ_JAWPOP010000242.1:0-887 GCF_033344345.1 Vibrio sp. 1978 | reverse complement strand
GTGCTAGAGGACTTAGGGTACTACTGTGTCGACAACCTACCAGTAAACCTATTGGATGCGTTTGTACATTCCATCGCTGACAGCAAGCAAAATGTTGCGGTGAGCATTGATATCCGCAACATCCCCAAAAAGCTCAAAGAACTGACTGGCACGTTAGAGCAGCTAAAAACTGAACTCGATGTAACCGTACTTTTCTTAGACGCCAATAAAGAAACCTTGCTCAAACGCTACAGCGAAACTCGTCGCATCCACCCGCTATCATTAGGCGGTCAGTCTCTATCGCTCGATCAAGCTATCGAGCGAGAAAAAGAGATCCTGACACCACTAAAAGCGCATGCGGATTTAATCCTCAACAGTAGCGGTCAGTCTTTGCATGAACTGAGTGAAACAGTTCGCATGCGAGTAGAAGGACGTGATCGCAAAGGCTTGGTGATGGTGTTTGAATCATTCGGCTTTAAATACGGCCTTCCGTCTGATGCAGATTACGTATTTGATGTTCGATTCCTACCGAACCCACACTGGGAACCAGCACTGCGCCCACTGACGGGTTTAGATGCACCTATCGCTGCGTTTTTGGAACAGCACCAGTCGGTATTGAGCCTCAAGTACCAGATAGAAAGTTTTATTGAAACTTGGCTACCTTTGCTCGAAAAAAATAATCGCAGCTATCTCACCGTAGCCATTGGCTGTACTGGCGGCAAGCACCGCTCAGTGTATTTAACCCAACAGATTGGCGAGTACTTTGCGGATAAAGGGCATCAAGTTCAGATTCGTCACACCTCGCTCGAGAAAAATGCTAAGGAGTAGCAGTGGAGTTAAGTCGTAAAGTATTGATTCAAAATCGTCTTGGGTTACACGCGCGCGCCGCAGTTAAGTTGGTAGAACTT
>NZ_JAWPOP010000241.1:0-887 GCF_033344345.1 Vibrio sp. 1978 | reverse complement strand
CCGCTTGGATCGGTGGCGGTAAAGGTTAGGGTTTCTGAGCCATTCCAGTCTGCGGTTGGAGTGAACGTAGCAATGCCATTGACGATCGCCACTTGAATGTTGCTGTTGCCAGAGACGCTAAACGTTAACTCGCCATCCACGTTATCCACATCACTGAAGGCCGTATTTAGATTGATGGTGTATGGCGTAAAGTCTTCCGCCAAGGTTTGGTCTGCAATGCTACTTTCAACCACAGGCGTGTCGTTCACCGCATTCACGGTGACGTTGACCGTCGCTTGGTCAGTCAGTGAACCATCGGTAACGGTGTAAGTGATTTCAGCGTCACCATGGAAGTTCTCAGCTGGTGTGAACACCAATTTGCCATCAACAATTTCGACTTTACCTTGTGCTTCAGGTACAGACGCCGATTCAATCGACAGCGTATCACCATCAATATCAGTATCGTTTGGCAGAACATCAATCGTCACTGGCGTGTCTTCGTCAGTGACAGCAGTATCATCTTTTGCCACTGGCGCGTCATTCACTGGCGTGACATCGATGTTCACCGTGGTGAATTCCGATACCCCACCGGAGGTAACGATGTACGTGAAGCTGTCTGTACCGTGGAAGTTGTCGTTTGGCGTGTAAGTGACGCTGCCATCCGGGTTGACCGAGACCGTGCCGTTAGCTGGACCGTTATTGGTATCCAGCGACACCACTTTGTCGTCGCCTTCGAACGTGTCGTTATCTAAGACCTTAATGATGGTTGGCGTATCTTCCACAACCGTCGCTTTATCTGCCACGATATCCGCCACTGGCGCTACTGTGAAGTTCACCGTTTGGCTAACGCTCTCGCCGCTTGGATCGGTGGCGGTAAAGGTTAGGGTTTCTGAGCCATTCCAGTCTGC
>NZ_JAWPOP010000240.1:0-889 GCF_033344345.1 Vibrio sp. 1978 | reverse complement strand
GGTCTCGGGCGCAACAAACACATCCAACACAGCAACCGCACTGAAATGCTGTGGGTTTCCTACCCTAACACCAGCGAACACGACATCGACTACCTCGGCGTGTGGCAGCAAACCCAATACCATCAGCAATCCATGACACAATCGTGTCTGTTAATGCGCCCCCAACAAGTGATGCGATTGCCACGCAGCGCCGAGACCTGCCCAACCGATGCAAGCCTATACACCCAAGATGTCACCCGCGAGTTTGCCGATATGTGGTGGGTAAACAATGACGAACCGAAAGCCAATTTGGCGCAAATGAACATCATGGTGCGCTGGTCAACCACTCCGGCAGAAATCAACTACACCACTTGGGAATACTTACCGGCGGGAGCCAACTGGGAGCAAGGCATTTTGTATCGCTACCAACAGAACGTTAGTCGTAACCGAGATGGTTCTGATCATATTGAAACGCATACGATTTCTGAATTTGTCAAAGTGAGTGAAGAGGTATAACCATGGCAACGACTTCAGCCCTAACCCACATTATTCAGCAGTGGCAGTCTGGTAATAAACAAGCCGAAAGCGAGCTGTACCAATTCGCCTATTTGCAACTGCGTAAAATCGCCCAACAAGAACGTGAGCGCAACGCCGAAAAATACGGCACCGACAACATGGTATTGGCAGACAGCGTCAACAGCACCACCGCATTGATTCATGATGCTTACCTAAAGATGTCAAACTGCGACATGAGTGAAATCGCCACCAAGCGTGATTTTTTCTTAATGGCCGCTAAAGTCATGCGCCAAATATTGATCGACAACGCTCGCTCACACCAAGCGCAAAAACGCCAACACATCACATTGATGAAGGACGAAGAAGACCGCTTTGAGCAGTTGATCATCATGGA
>NZ_JAWPOP010000239.1:0-890 GCF_033344345.1 Vibrio sp. 1978 | reverse complement strand
AAGCCGAAGGAATTCGTCTCGTTGGGCCGTCTGGTGAAGTGCAATCATCTCCGAGCTATGCTGAAGAGATCGAACGAGCATTACCTACTCCACCTGAGAATACTCAGCCTTCGCGCTTTTTCGGCCCGACAGGTGAAAACCAAACACTGTGGTCGATTGCTTCTGAGTTAAGACCGTCACGTAATGTCTCGGTACAACAAACGCTTCTCGCCATTTATCGAATCAACCCTCAAGCGTTTGACAATCAAAACATCCACGAGCTGATCCCAGGCAGCCGTCTTCGTGTTCCTTCATTAGAGCAAGTTCGCAGTGCGACGACTGAGCAAGCTGTTGCCATTATGAAGGCGCATGAGTTACGACTAAAACAACCCAAGCCAGAAAAGCCAGCTCCAGTTAAACAGATAGAGGTTAAACCTAAACCTGTTGCAGAGCCGACTGCGCCAAAACCGCCAGTTGTTACTCCACCAAAACCTGAACCAGTTAAACCTGTTGAAACGACAGCAAACGTGCCACCAGTTTCGACGTCACCGCAAGGTGAAAAGCAGGTTAGTGATCTAAAAGACAAGCTGCAGGGCTCGCAAAGTGAGCTTGAATCACTAGAAGAGAAAAACCATCGTCTGCGCCTCATGCTGTCTCAAGTTCAGAGCGAAGTTGAAACACTCAAAAGCGAGCTTAACGACGAAGAGCGCATTCGTTCGGAAGTGGAAAAGCTGTTGGCAGAAGAGCGCCAACGTGTTGCTGAGCAGCAACGCATGCAGCCAAGTACGATGGATAAGATTCTATCCAATGGTTGGCTAGTCGGACTCGCTGCCCTGATTCCAGGTGCTCTGCTTGCATTGTTGGTTGTCATGCTACTTGGTCGTCGCTCGAAAGCGAAAGAAGAGGAAGCC
>NZ_JAWPOP010000023.1:0-80038 GCF_033344345.1 Vibrio sp. 1978 | reverse complement strand
TAGAGTCGTTAAGAAAAAACCAAGCCGATACCCTAGAAAAAACAATGCCGCTCACCTTAAGTGAACGGCATTAGAGCCGAAGCTCTGGTTTTTTTACGACTTAAGAAAGCGCATCCTATGCGCCTTCGTTATGAAGCTCTAGGTTTGCTAAATCCTGTTGGATTTCAAGTTGTGTTTTCGCATCATCATTACGAAGACCATCTAAGAAATCTAGGTATTGTTGGTCGATATCACCCGTTACGTATTCGCCGTTAAACACGGAAGTATCGAACTGAGTAATGTCTTGGTTTCCAAGACCTACAGCCTCTACCAAATCTTCTAGACGTTGATAAATAAGCGCATCGGCACCAATCTGCTTACAAATTGTATCGTTGTCACGGCCATGGGCAATAAGCTCTGTAGCACTTGGCATATCAATGCCGTATACGTTCGGGAAACGAACTTCAGGAGCCGCTGAGACCATGTACACTTTCTTGGCACCAGAATCACGAGCCATCTCAATAATCTGCTCTGACGTTGTACCTCGAACAATAGAGTCATCCACCAGCAACACATTCTTACCTTTGAATTCCGAACGAATAGCATTCAACTTGCGACGTACTGATTTCTTACGTTGTTGCTGGCCAGGCATGATAAACGTACGTCCAACATAACGGTTTTTCACGAAACCCTGGCGATAAGGGATATCGATCGCTTGAGCGATTTGCAGTGCAATGTCGCAAGACGTTTCAGGGATAGGAATGACAACATCGATATCAAGGTTTGCGTAATCTTCACGAATACGTTCGCCCAGCTTTTTACCCATTTCAACGCGAGCGCTGTATACCGAAATTTTATCGATGAACGAATCCGGACGAGCAAAGTACACGAACTCGAAAATACAAGGGTTAAGCTTAGGATTATCTGCACACTGCTTCGTGTAAAGCTCACCGTCAAACGTTGCGTAAATCGCTTCACCAGGTGCAACATCACGGACGAAATCAAAACCGACCGCATCCAATGCCACCGATTCAGACGCAACCATGTACTCTGCTCTGCCGTTAACTTCACGCTTACCTAAACACAGCGGGCGAATACCGTGTGGGTCACGAAATGCAATCATACCATGACCAATGATCATGGCGGTCACAGCATAAGCACCGCGAATTGTGCGATGAACATTGGTGACTGCGCGGAATACGTCTTCGGTCGTGACATTTCCTTTTACTGAGTCAATTTCGTGCGCCAGTACATTTAGTAATACTTCAGAGTCTGAAGTGGTATTGATATGACGGCGATCTTTTTCAAACAGCTTCTGACGAACTTCGTTAGCGTTGGTCAAGTTACCGTTGTGGGCAAGTGTAATACCGAAAGGAGAGTTTACGTAGAAAGGTTGAGCTTCTGAAGCACTTGAACTGCCTGCTGTAGGGTAACGAACATGACCAATTCCGACCTCGCCTTGCAGGCGCTGCATGTGTCTTGCTTCAAATACATCCTTGACTAAACCGTTCGCCTTACGCAGACGAAAACGATTGCTTTCTATGGTACAAATACCAGCGGCATCTTGGCCACGATGCTGTAACACCGTTAACGCGTCATAAATAGACTGGTTTACAGGCGTTGTGCCCACGATTCCAACAATACCACACATGTCCTAATCCTCGATTTGCGACAGTAGCTGGCACTACTAGATAGTGCCAGACAGAAAACTTGATGTTGCTTGTAAATGCTCGAAGAATGGGGCGATGATACGGCTGAACTCAGGGATCAACTGTGAATCTTTCCACCAATCCGAGCTTGGGAATGCAGTAAACGCATCCATAAAAAACAGCACCGCAGAAACAATTAAGACTCCGCGTAGACCACCAAATACAATCCCGAGAATTCGGTCCGTACCTGATAGCCCTGTTTTTTGTACCAGTTGACCAATGACGTAATTCACCACTGCACCAACTACCAAGGTTGCGACAAATAACGCCGCAATCGCCGCTCCGTTACGAAACATATCATCTTCGATGTTGGTGAAGTACACCGCCAATTTGGCATAGTAATTACTGGAGATAAAAAACGCTCCGAACCAAATCACCAAAGACAAAGCTTCTTTAGCAAAACCGCGAACTAAACTGATCAGAGCTGAAAATCCGATCACACCTAAAATGATAAAATCTATCCAATTCATCTTTTCTTCATCTTAAGTTGGCGCGCATTTTAACAGAAAAAATGCTGACGCAAACGTTTTCTTATGGATTTAATGGCTTAAATTTAAGCAATTGACCTTTTGAACCTGTAATTTTTTGTAATTCTTGAACTTGTCGTTCAAGTTTACTTTTTGACACATCAGGGCCAACAATCACTCTCGTAAACTCGTTTTCTTTCTTTGTGTGAGCTTGATAACCACGCTTTTGCAAATCCGCGACAAGCGCGACAGCATTTTCGTGATTCTTAAGTGCCATCAACTGAATGATCCAAGCTGAATCTTCATATTGATTTTTCTCTTGAACAGGACGAGTGACGACCTCAACTTGCTCTGGTTGTTTGATGACCTCAGGTTTAGATGTTGGCGCTGGCTCGGGCTCAGAAACGGCTACTTGAGCATCCTCACGTTCTTGCACTACAGCTTCAACCGGAGAATCCGGTAACGTAATGTCGTCTTCCACTGGCTCTAATATTTCGAAGTTTTCCACATCACTATCAAGTTCTGGTTTGATAGGAATACTGGCAAATTCTTCTTTGTAGTGCAGTTTCTTACCATCTAGCACATCGGGAAGAACAATGACTCCGACTGCGACTAGAATGATGGTGCCGACTAAACGACTTTGGAATTTACTTGCCATCAAAATACCTTTACTTATTTATTATTTGATTGCCAATGTTCCAATACCTCTCCGACGGTATGGAATGAGCCAACCACCAGAATAACGTCTCCTGTCTTTGCGTGGCTTCTCGCACTCTCGAAGGCGTCAACAGGGTTTTCAAAATGAACTTGCCCATCAGGTAAGTATTGGCACAATTCATCAGCGGTCGCCGCTCTCGGTCCAGTAAGCGACGCTGGATACCATTGTGTTGCAACTGGAGTTAGAGCTTCAATGGTTGCTTTAATGTCCTTGTCATGCAGCATTGCAACCACAATATGGATATTCTTACCCAGATATTGTTGCTTCACTCTCTCTACCAAATACTCAGCAGAGTGCGGGTTATGAGCGACATCAAGGACTATTTCAGGTTCGTGATGCAGTACCTGCATACGCCCCGCCAAACGAGCATTATTCAAGCCATTGACAATATTTATGTCAGTGATTTGCAATTCCGAAGCCCCTAGTGCCATCAGTGCAGTGGCTGCATTTTGTAATGGTAGCGATGGGATTGGTAAATCCTCTAACTCAAATGCCCCACTGCTCCATTTCCAACCATTATCAGTTAGTTGGTAATCGTACTGAATACCTACTTGGAAGAACTCAGAACCAATATCGTCAGCATGAGCCGCCACGGTCGCTGGTGGCGTCGGTTGACCACAAATTGCTGGCTTCCCTGAACGGTAAATGCCCGCTTTTTCAAAACCAATAACATTGATGTCATCACCAAGCCAATCCACATGATCGATCGCTAAGCTCGTAATAACAGAAACATCATGGTCAACAACGTTAGTGGCGTCTAGACGGCCGCCAAGTCCTACTTCAAGTAAGACAACGTCAACTTTCTCTACTTGGAAAATACGTAGCGCAGCAAGCGTACCGAATTCAAAGAGGCTAAGGCTAACATCACCACGCTGCTTTTCTACATAATCGAATGCTTCACAGTGCTTGGCATCTACAACGTCAACGCCATTAATGCGTACACGCTCGTTGTAACGAATCAGGTGCGGAGAACTATAAACACCGACTGAATAGCCAGCATCAAGTAAAATGGCTTCCATTAACGCACACGTTGAGCCTTTGCCATTGGTTCCGGCAACGGTGATTACGGTTGGAGCTGGTTTGGTAAGATTGGCTTTGTTTGCTACCGCTTGGACACGGTCTAAGCCTAGATCAATTGCTGAGGAATGAATATTTGCTAAATAATCAAGCCACATCTCTAATGAAGATGTGGCTTGAGGAATTGGGTTTTGGGTCATCTAACTTTAACCATTAAATTCTTTGGTTTTTATGTTAGTTGATACTTTACCCTTTTTCGTCCGCTTCTGGTACAGAATATGGCTCTTCATTTGGAGATTCGTTAACCGAAACCACCAAAGGAGACTTGTGGTTAGTCATCTTAGCGATAAGACCACCCACACGCTGACGCATTTCACGACGGTCAACGATCATATCAATAGCACCGTGATCAAGTAGGAACTCACTACGCTGGAAACCTTCAGGAAGATCTTCACGTACAGTTTGCTCGATTACACGACGACCAGCAAAGCCAATGAGGGCCTTAGGTTCACCGATGTTGATATCACCTAACATAGCCAAACTTGCTGATACACCACCCATTGTAGGGTCAGTTAGAACAGAAATAAACGGCAGACCTTTTTCTGATAAACGCTCAAGCGCAGCACTGGTTTTTGCCATTTGCATAAGAGACATTAAAGCCTCTTGCATACGAGCACCACCACTTGCTGAGAAACAAACAAGCGCACAGTTATTTTCAATGGCTGCATCCACTGCTTTCACAAAGCGAGCACCAACGACTGAACCCATTGAACCACCCATAAAGGAGAATTCAAACGCACACGCCACAAGCGGCAGACCAAGCAATTCACCCTGCATCACAACTAGCGCATCTTTCTCACCGCTATTTTTTTGTGCAGCAGAGATACGCTCTTTGTATCGCTTAGAATCTTTAAATTTCAGTTTATCCTGTGGCTCAAGTTCGGAACCTAATTCAACTCGATTACCTTCATCTAAAAATTTTTCCAAACGACGACGCGCTTTCATACGCATGTGATGGTTACACTTTGGACAAACTTCTAAGTTACGCTCTAGTTCAGCATGGTATAAAACCTGTTCACAAGAGGTACATTTAGTCCACACACCTTCTGGGATAGAAGCTTTGCGTGAACTTACTAGATTGCTTTTCTCTAAAATCTTTTCAAGCCAACTCATGGAAGACCTTTTCTCTCAACTCTTCCGCTTCATTGCGAAAGATATAAATTCGACATAATACCGACGGATTAAACCATATCTTGCAGCTACTGTAGATAAAAAACTGGTTGTACCTATTTTTGATATCGTAAATAGCGTATGTTTTCCGTTCACATTCAATATAAACACTACCGATATTTTGAAATAAGTTTGTAAAATTAGTTCAAATTATCTGGTAAAAACAGTGGACCGATCGGCACTTCAGGTAACCCAAACTCTTCTGGGTAGTCTACATCTACCAGGTACAGACCTTCCGCTTTCGCTGTCGCACCCGCTACTTTGCGATCTTTGGCGTCTAATAACCACTTGATCCATTCAGGACTCTCTTCGCCACGTCCAACTTTTATCAAGCTACCCGTGATATTACGAACCATATGATGCACGAACGCATTGGCTTTAATATCAATAACCACATAGTTTCCATGGCGCGTAACGTTCAGATGCATCAAGTTTCGAAATGGACTGCGAGACTGACAATGCGCCGCGCGAAACGACGTAAAATCATTTTCGCCGAGTAGGAACTGCCCTGCTTCATGCATTTTTTTCTCGTCGAGCTCACCATGATAGTGACTAACCCCCGAGTTTAAGATGCCTGGACGTAAAGCATGATTGAAAATAATGTAACGATAACGGCGCGCTGTCGCTGAGAATCTTGCATGGAAATCATCTGAAACTTCTTGAGCCCAACGAACCGCTATATCGCTCGGCATGTTCGCGTTTGCGCCCATGGTCCAAGCTACCATTTTTCGAGTAACGTTGGTATCAAAGTGCACAACTTGTCCCGTGCCATGCACGCCTGCGTCTGTCCGACCAGCACACTGAACTTCAACTGGGTGATTAGCGACGACGGACAATGCTTTCTCTAGCTCTTCTTGGACACTTTTCACTTCTCTTTGGCGCTGCCAACCAAAGTAGTTTGTACCGTTGTACTCGATACCTAATGCGATTCTCATCTTAACCTTCGAACTCTAAAATGGGGCGGGAAGTATATACTCAAGTCACCTCAAGTTGCCAGTTTCACCAAGGGTGACATAAAGGTAGCATCCTACTAACGGGACACAAAAAGGGTAGCAAACGCTACCCTTTTGTTTCGGTTTATCGGCCATTAATGGCGTCAATCAGGCTTTTTGCTTCGCGGCGAATATCATCCTCACCGTAAACAATCGCCTCTTCTAGTAGTTTAATCGCCCCTTGAGAATCGTTCATCTCGAGATAGATTTTAGCCAAATCCAGTTTCCCAGCCGCTTCAGCATTGCTATCTACGTCAATATCGCCGATCTCACCGATAACATCTGGAAACTCGTTCAATCCGACATCGAGCTTAAGGTCTTCTTCTTCGAACTCACCACCTTCTCTGTCGACCTGAGCCATCAATTCATCAATCGTCATAAATTGATTTTTCTTCGGGTCGAAGTCATCCAAGTCGCTTTGCTCTGCCCAGTTTTCTTGCGCGATCTCTGGCTGACTTAGTGCATCACTCGAATTCCAAACATCACGCTGGTCCTCAGGCACTTCTTCAGTAGAACTTACGTTATCAGCAGCGGGTTTAAAGCCATCCCAATCATCTCCAACATCAAGCATGGTTTCAAAATCCACACCTGCACTTGCGATGGTGTCACTGTCTAGTTTACCTTCAAATACTTCTGAGTTTGCGTCTTCCGCAAGAAGGTTAGCCATTGATGATTCATCATCCAAATTACTGAGCGGCTCACCCTCTGTCGCTGTTGGCTGCACTTCTGGGTCAGTATCAAAGCCGTTTTGCTGCGCAAATACTTCAAACAAAGCATCATGATCGTTATCGGCTTGAATAGCTGGTCTCGATGTCTCTGCTTCAACCTTAGGGCTCCCTGAAGCACCCTCGTTCATTGACGCGAGAACATCTTCCTCATTGAACTCTGGAAGATCTTGGTCGTCAAAACTTAACTCTTCATCCTCACCGGAGATTGGTTCTATATCTGCAGTCTCAGAGCTCGGTAATTCTGGCTCTTCTTCCATCGACGCCAAGGCATCTTCTTCGCTGAACTCTGGCAAATCGAGCTCATCAAAATTGAACTCTTCTTCGGACTCAGTTGGCAAGTCGGCTTCAACTTGTTCTAGTTCAATGGACTCGGACGTTTCTAACTCCGGCTCATCCACCATAGACGCCAATGCGTCTTCTTCACTAAACTCAGGAAGATCCAGCTCATCAAAATTGAATTCATCTTCTGATTCAGCTGGTAAGTCTGCTTCAACCTGTTCTGGCTCAACGGACTCGGACGTTTCTAACTCCGGCTCATCCGCCATAGACGCCAATGCGTCTTCTTCACTAAACTCAGGAAGATCTAGCTCATCAAAATTGAATTCATCTTCTGATTCAGTTGGCAAGTCGGCTTCAACTTGTTCTGGTTCAACGGACTCGGACGTTTCTAACGCAGGTTCGCCAGCCATAGACGCCAGTGCATCTTCTTCACTGAACTCTGGCAAATCGAGCTCATCAAAATTGAACTCTTCTTCGGACTCAGTTGGCAAGTCGGCTTCAACTTGTTCTGGCTCAACGGACTCGGACGTTTCTAACGTAGGTTCGCCAGCCATAGACGCCAGTGCATCTTCTTCACTGAACTCTGGCAAATCGAGCTCATCAAAATTGAATTCATCTTCTGATTCAGCTGGCAAGTCTGCTTCAACCTGTTCTGGCTCAACGGACTCGGGCGTTTCTAACGCAGGTTCGCCAGCCATGGACGCCAATGCGTCTTCTTCACTAAACTCAGGAAGATCCAGCTCGTCAAAATTGAACTCTTCTTCGGACTCAGCTGGCAAGTCGGCTTCAATTTGTTCTGGTTCAACGGACTCGGACGTTTCTAACGCAGGTTCGCCAGCCATAGATGCTAGAGCATCTTCTTCGCTGAATTCTGGAAGATCTAGCTCATCAAAATTGAATTCTTCTTCTGAATCGTTGGTCGACTCAGTTTCCGGCTCCAATTCAGGCTCATCCAGTAGCCAATCTTCTTCTTGTGGAACACCGAATTCATTTTCTATTGTATTTGGTGTCGGCGTGAAGGCTGGAATGTCTTCCTCTTGCTCAACGTGAGGCTGTACCTCAGCATCGGACTCCACGGATGGTTCTTGTGTTGAATCAGTATCGGTAGCCTCTTGTTGTAGTGATGAAGCTTCCTCTATCTCCGTTTGTGTTTTTTCAACTTGCTGCGGTAAATCGTCTTCACTATCAAATAGAGCGTCAAGTTCAGCAGAAAAATCCGCTTTTTCTTGTTCTGTTGGCAGAAGTTCTTCACTGTCTGACTCAAATAGGTCGTCTAGCTCGCTCATTAAAGGATCATTCTCTGGTGAGAGGTCCTCTAAATCACCAAGAAATTCATCGCTGCTAAATGGCTCTGAGGCAGCCTCTGGCTCGGTTAATGGTTGATCTTCTACAGCTTGTTGCGTGTCTGGCTGGCTTTCACTTAATAAAGCGTCGATGTCCAACCCAGACTCAATGTCCTGATCTTCATGAGTTTGTTCTGACCCAACTACGGGAGATGGCTTTTCGTCGGCGTCTGGCTCACCAAAACCAAGTGATTTCAGTAACTCTTCCTCTTCCGATTTATTCTGCTCTGGGCTCTCGTCCTCTCGAATCAGATCATCAAACGGATCTAAATCAGCTTCAGTCTCTTCATCAAGTTCAGAGGTAACATCATCAATGAGTTCGTCCAGTAAGTCTGTGCTATCTGCGTCTAACTCTTCGATCGAGTCATCACCTTCAAAACCAGAGATTGCTTCTAGCTCGTTTAGTGGATCAAACTCGTCTGTGTCATCTTCATCAAAATCAATGAGTTCATCGAGTAGCTCTGTACTGTTTTCATCTAGAACAGGACCTTCATTGGCGTCAGCTTCTCGAACTTCCGATTCACTAGCCGGTTGTTCATACTGGGCCAATAGCTTATCGATATCGTCGTCAGATGCCTCTCCTACACTAAAGTCATCATCCGAAACGGGCTGTTTTAACTCAGGCTCATCAGTATCTAAATCGAAGTCATCGTTGCCAAGTTCAGCAAACAAGTCATCAAGCATATCCTGGTCGACAGTGTCACTTGGTAACTCTTCTGACGGCTCATCGGCTGCAAGTAACTCGGCAAATGCGTCGTCTGAAAGCGAGTCTGATTTCTCATTCGCATCATCCGAAAGATCGAAGCCAGACTCATCGTCATCGAGCACTTCTAGTTCTGGAGCAACCTCATCTAAGGCTCGCTCCATTTCTTCTAAACCAAGCGCCTTTTCTTCGCCGTTGACTTGGATACCATTGTTCGATGACTCAAACTCATCCAGACCAACATCTAGGTCACCGTCATCGCCAATATCTGCAAATGGGTCATCGTCCCCTTCCAGATTGAAATCAAGTTCTTCATCGTCGAGGTTAGCAAAGACGTCTTCTTCTAAATCTGACTTCTCTTCTTGTAAAGACTGTGCGTTGATATCTTCATCTGCAAACAATTCATCATCAAGCGTGAGCTCTTCATCCAGCTCATCCGCCGCCGCTAAACCGATTGGCGCCGCAAGAGGATCAACGTTTTGCTGTTCCTGCGCAGCCGCTTCTTCCTCTTTCGCTTTAGAGCGTCGGCCAAGAAGCATAACAACTAGCAACGCAATCAAAGCACCAGGAATTAATGCCGCAAGACCAACGAGCCAACCATTAGACAAAATTTTGTCCATGGTGCTTGGTTGCATGCGCTGTTGTTCAGCAAGGCGTTGGCGCTCTTCAGCAAGCAGCTTCTCGACTTCTGAGCGAATGCGTTCTTCGTCATTCAACTCGCTTTTCAAAGTTTCGACTTCGCTTTGCACTTCTGACAGCATCAATCGAAGACGATGGTTCTTCTCTTCTAATGACTCTAATTCACTTTGTGAGCCTTGAAGTTTGTCCTTTAGCGCACTGACCTGCTTTTCACCCTGCGGAGAGGTGGTTACTGGTGGCGCAGGGATGACGGGTATTGTTTTCGGAGTTGGTTTTGGCTCCGTTGCTGCCACTGTCTCTGGCTTAGTCGCAGACTTGGGTTCTACTTTAATTTGTGGCTTTGGTTGCTCGGTGACTCGTTGTGCTGGCGTCGCTCTATTTGTCGGCTTCGGCTGTTTTAACTTAGCTTCATGCGCCTTCATAATCGCAACAGCTTGCGCTGTGGTCGCGCTTTGCACTTGCTCTAAAGAAGGTACTCGTAGCCGACTCCCTGGGATCAATTCATGAATGTTTTGGTTCTCAAACGCTTGAGGGTTAATTCGGTAAATGGCAAGAAGCGTTTGTTGAACGGTAACACCGCGTGAAGGTCGTAATTCTGAAGCGATCGACCATAGTGTTTGATTTTCACCAGTCGGACCAAAGAAACGTGACGGTTGAGTATTCGCAGGAGGAGCAGGTAATGCTCGCTCAATATCTTCAGCATAGCTCGGAGATGATTGCACTTCACCAGACGGTCCAACAAGACGAATTCCTTCGGCTTGAACCACTGATGATGTCTGAGTCGCGCTCATCAACACAAGGGCTGCTAACAAACGCTTATAATTTTGACGCATAGAAGGCTCAGTTTTGTGCTAAATACAATTTGAAATGGTGATCGGTTAAATATATCGGATATCGCATGCAAAACTATAGCGTTGAGAATAAAAAATGTGTGGCTCTCGCCATATTCGTACTAATCTCACACTATTTTGTTTCGTTCGTACAAAAAAGCCTCGCACTGTGCGAGGCTTTGAAATGAACTGTAAGCGACTTAGTAGTAATCGCGGATCAGAACTTCTGCGATTTGCACCGCGTTAGTTGCCGCGCCTTTACGCACGTTATCAGCAACAACCCACAGGTTTACGCCGCTATGATGGCTGATATCGTTACGGATACGGCCAACCATTACATGGTCTTTACCGCCCGCATCGCGAACTTGTGTAGGGAAGTCTTCACCGTGGAACACTTCGATACCGTCTGTTTGCTCAAGCAAGTTAACAACTTCTTGTGCATCGATAGGTGAACGAGTCTCAATGTGAAGTGCTTCTGCGTGACCGTAGAATACAGGAACACGTACACACGTTGGATTGACTGTGATTGATGGATCGTTAAAGATCTTCTGTGTTTCCCACACCATTTTCATTTCTTCTTTGGTGTAGCCGTTTTCCATCATCTGATCGATTTGTGGAATACAGTTAAACGCGATCTGTTGAGAGAATTGCTTCTTGTCTGCAGGCAGACCGTTTAGCAGCTTCGCCGTTTGACCTGCTAGCTCATCAATACCCGCTTTGCCTGCACCAGATACCGATTGGTAGGTTGATACGTTAATACGCTCAATGCCCACCGCATCGTGAATTGGTTTTAGTGCCACCAACATTTGGATGGTTGAACAGTTCGGGTTCGCAATGATGTTACGGTTACGAAACTCTGCAATCGCTTCTGGGTTTACTTCTGGCACAACAAGAGGAATGTCGTACTCGTAACGGAAGTGTGATGTATTGTCGATAACAATCACGCCTTCATCAGCGGCAATTGGAGCCCACTTGGCTGATAGCTCACCACCAGCAGAAAACAGTGCGATATGCGCTTGAGACCAATCGAACTCTTCTACGTTTTGAACGCGTACCGTTTTACCATTGAAGCGGTAAGTCTTGCCTTCGCTGCGCTCACTCGCGAGTAGGAAGATTTCGCCTACTGGGAATTTGCGCTCTTGAAGCACATCCAAAATTGTTTCACCGACCGCACCGGTCGCACCTAAAATGGCAACATTATATTGCTGGCTCATTGACTTACCTCAATCTGAAAACCTAGTTCTGCTAATGGAGCAAGGTTACATGTTTTGTTACCCACTAGCGTGACAGCGCTGTATTCACGGCGATCCCAGTAGTTTTTACGCATCAGGTCAAAAGCGCCTGGCTTACTGATTTCACGGCGGAAAAGAGCGTCATCTCTACGCACATCATAGATTAACTGCGTTATGTTATGCAGTGTTGCTTCGTCCCAAGCTCTGTCCAATACCATAGTAGGAACAGGCGCGGTTGGCAGTAAATCGCTGGCATGCGCACGTAATTCGTTATTTAAGAACTCACAATAGCTGTTGAAAATCATCGTCGTACCGCGAGCTTTCCCTTCCAGACCATAGCCTGCAACGTGAGGGGTTGCGAATGCTAGCAGAGGCAGAAGCTCCATATCAACCTCTGGTTCAAATTCAAATACGTCAAGTGCCGCTGTAAAGCCATCGTTTTTCAAAAGACGTTGCTTCAAAGCAGCGTTGTCAACGATGGGACCTCGAGCCGCGTTAATCAAAATTTGATCGCTGCGGAGACCATTTAATACCTTCTCATCAATCAAATGATGCGTTGGGTATGGGCCATCTTTGGTGATTGGCGTATGTAGTGTAATGATGTCTGAGCTTTCAATCAGTTCTGTCAACGGAGTAAAGCTACGAGGATCACCAGCCTCTTGTTTGAATGGGTCATTGATGAGAACTTTAATACCCATGCCTTTCAAACATTTCTCTAGGTAGCTACCTACTTGGCCTGCACCAATAATACCTACCGTCTTGTCAAATACCGAGAAACCTTGTTGCTGAGCGAGCACCATCATCACGCTGAACGCGTATTCCGCCACACCCACTTTGTTACACCCTGGCGCCGCAGTGAAGAAAATGCCTTTCTCTTTTAAGAGTGCTTGGTCAACATGATCCATGCCTGCCGTGGCCGTACCAACAAACTTCAGCTTGTTTGCTTTGCTGATCAGGTCAGCATTCACTTTGGTGACTGAGCGAATCATTAGGGCATCAACATCCACTAAATCATCGGCGGTCAGTGTACGACCTGGTTTTAGAATTACGTTACCGAGTTGGCTGAATAGTTCTTCAGCATACGGCATATTTTCATCAACAATAATTTTCATAGCGCCAGCGTTCTAACATCCATTTGTAAGAGTTCGTTTATTCGCAAGATGCGAAACTAAAGCGATTGTGCCCTTTTCCCGAAAAATCTCAAGATATAACACCAATAAACCTCAAGGAGGTAACTCCTATAGAATCGATTGACGGGAAGCCTAGAGAAAAGCAGAAACAGAGAAAAGAAAAAGCCCGGCTAAATAGCCGGGCAAAGTTCCAGAACAAAAGGATCCTATCCCGCTCTCCATGGGATAGAGTCTGCGTCTGTTCGATCAGTGTGACTGATCAAGCTCTGGAAACTGGATTGTTGGCGTTTACAGTACTCTCGCAAGGCGCCAACAAATTCAGTTAACCTTGGTACTTTTTAATAACCAAAGTTGCGTTTGTGCCGCCAAAGCCAAAGCTGTTTGACATTACGGTCGTTAGCTCTGCATCACGTGCTTCTGTCACGATGTCCAGACCTTGTGCTGCTTCGTCCAAGTTTGAAATATTGATGCTTGGAGCAATGAAGTTTTTGTCTAGCATAAGTGTTGAGTAAATTGCTTCGTGCACGCCCGCTGCGCCGAGTGCGTGGCCAGTCATTGCTTTTGTTGCAGAGATTGCAGGGCTGTTCTCACCAAACAATTGTTGGATAGCACCAAGCTCTTTCACGTCACCAACTGGTGTCGATGTGCCGTGCGTGTTGATGTAATCCACACCATCAACGTCTTGCATCGCCATCTTCATACAACGAATTGCGCCTTCACCTGATGGCGCTACCATGTCGTAGCCATCTGATGTCGCACCGTAACCTACGATTTCACCGTAGATTTTCGCACCACGTGCCAGTGCGTGCTCTAGTTCTTCAATAACCAGCATGCCGCCGCCGCCCGAGATAACAAAACCGTCACGGTCTGCATCGTATGTACGAGATGCTTTGTCTGGCGTGTCATTGTATTTGGTTGACAGTGCGCCCATCGCATCAAACATCATAGTTTGAGACCAATCTAGCTCTTCGCCGCCACCAGCAAAAACAATATCTTGTTTGCCTAGTTGAATAAGCTCCATAGCATGGCCGATACAGTGTGCAGATGTTGCACATGCAGAGCTCATTGAGTAGTTCACGCCACGAATCTTAAATGGCGTAGCAAGACAAGCAGAAACAGTAGAAGACATAGTACGAGGAACCATGTAAGGACCAACTCGCTTTACGCCTTTGGCGCGCATCGTGTCTGTCGCTACCGTTTGATTGTATGCAGAAGCACCGCCAGAACCTGCAACGATACCGGTACGATCGTTTGAAACCTGCTCTTCTGTAAGACCAGCGTCTGCGATTGCCTGCTCCATTGATAGGTATGCATAAGCAGCCGCATCACCCATAAAGCGCATCTGCTTACGGTCGATGTGTTCCGCCGGGTTGATTTTTAGGTCACCCCATACTTGCGAACGAAGACCGTGTTCTTTGAACTGCTCAGATGCAGTGATGCCAGATTTGCCCGCTTTAAGAGACGCTAGAACTTCTTCGACGTTGTTACCGATACTTGAAACAATACCCATACCGGTGATTACGACTCGTTTCATTATGACATTCCTATAATTCAAAAATCCGCTAGATGATAACTAAGATAGTCAACAAAAGTGGTCAGCTTTCCCATAAATTCGTACAATCGCCCCATTCTTACCGCGCCAAATCACAAATTTGCACCATTATGACTTCAATAAAAAACGCAGAACTTGGTTGGAACGAAGCTGGTACTCCGGTTTCAGACCAATTTGATGATGTTTACTTCTCTAACGTAAACGGTCTTGAAGAGACACGCTACGTTTTCTTAAAACAAAATCATCTCCCAGAAAGATGGCAGGAATTTGACCAAAGACGTTTTGTCATTGGTGAAACAGGATTTGGCACGGGATTAAACTTCTTAGCAGTATGCCAGTGGTTTAGTGAGTTTCGTCGTCAGCATCCGGACGCAACATTGAAAGAGCTGCATTTTATTAGCTTTGAAAAATACCCATTAAGCAAAGCCGATTTAAAGAAGGCGCATGAAGCTTGGCCTGAGCTAGCTGAGTACGCGGAAAAGTTACAAAAGCACTACCCTGCCGCTGTGCCGGAGTGTCATCGCATTGTTTTAGAAGACGGCGCAATCACACTCGACCTTTGGTTTGGTGACATTAAAGACTGCATGCCGCAAGTTCCATACAACGAACAAGGTTTGATTGATACTTGGTTCTTAGATGGATTCGCGCCAAGCAAAAACCCAGAAATGTGGAACCAAGGCCTGTTCAACAACATGGCAAAGCTAGCCAAGCAAGATTGTACAGTTGCCACGTTTACCGCAGCAGGCTTTGTACGTCGTGGTTTGAACGAAGCTGGCTTTACAATGAAAAAGGTGAAAGGTTTCGGCACTAAGCGAGAAATGATCGCCGGCTCTATGGAGCAACGTGAAAAGCAGTCGAACCATCTCCCTTGGTTCAATCGCTCAGCATCTAGCAATCTTGATTCGATTGCCATCATTGGTGGTGGTATAGCCAGCGCGGCGTTAGCGAAAACGTTAGTTCGTCGTGGCCAAAACGTCACCCTTTACTGTAAAGACAAACAACCAGCCAAAGGAGCTTCAGGCAATCGACAAGGAGCCGTTTATCCACTGCTTAATGGCCCGCACACGGGTGTTTCACGAGTGTTTGCTCCTGCATTTTTGTTCGCACGTCAGTTTGTTGAACAAGCAGCACAAGAGATCGATTTTGATCATGGATGGTGTGGCGTAACTCAGTTGATGTGGGATGACAAATCCACAGACAAACTGGAGAAAATACTTGCGGGTAACTTCACTCCAGAGCTCATTCAAAAGCTGTCCGCCGAGGAAACTGCGAACACTATCGGGTTACCTATTGATATGGCGTCTGTGCACTACCCAATGGGAGGGTGGCTGTGCCCTGCCGAGTTAACGCGTGGGTTAATTAAACAATTGGAGAAGACGTCGTTACTCTCAACGAAGTTTGAACATCTTGTTGAGGCATTAGATTGGGATGAAAAGCGTCAGCTCTGGCTACTAACGGCGAGTGGTCAAACATTTGAGCACTCAACGGTTGTAATTGCGAACGGCCATGAGTTCCAGACATTGAGTCAAACCGCTTCCCTACCAATGGGACAAGTGAAAGGACAAGTCAGTCATGCGCCAGCAACCGAAACGCTGAGTCAGCTGAAAACGGTGTTGTGTTACGACGGTTACATGACACCTGTTAACCCAAGTAATCAACACTTGTGTATCGGTGCAAGCTACGACCGCAGTCACCTTGACTACGAATTTGATGAAAACGCCCAAAAAGATAATGCGGAAAAGCTAGTGAAATGTGTACCGAATCAAACATGGGCAAAAGAGGTAGATATCACTGGTAATCAATCTCGCCAAGGTATTCGTTGTGTTAGCCGAGATCACTTACCATTTGTCGGAAATGTGGGTGACTTTGAGACGATCAAAACGCAATACGCCAACTTACAAAATCAAAAAGAAGAAGAGGTAGAAACCATTCATCAGTACCCTAACCTATTCTGCTTCTTAGGTTTAGGATCTCGTGGACTGAGCTCTGCACCATTATTAGCTGAAGTGTTGGCCTCCCAGATCTGTGGGGACCCGCTGCCATTACCGGTTGATGTATTGACCGAACTTCACCCAAGTCGAATGTGGGTTCGTAAACTAAGAAAAGGCAAAGCCATTACCGAGCTGTAAGAGTATTCTCTGTTTTGATTCCCGACACAGATACGTGTCGGGAATCGCTAACTCATTAAGTCGCTCGTACTGAGATTACTTCAGCAGTGCAACTGCCTGTTTCACTTGCTCTGCCACTTCTGGGTTTACAACCTTACCCGATTCCACGTCAAAATTTTCGTAGAAGCTCGGCACAGATAACGATGCCTTTACATCCGCGCCAAAAAATTGTGCAGAACCTGTCGCCGCCGCAAGAACACTTTGCGCACCACTGGGACCTGGGGAAGTTGCTAAATAAACGACAGGTTTGTTTTGAAATACATTACGCTCAATGCGCGTCGCCCAATCGAACAAGTTTTTATAGGCCGCTGGGTACGAACCGTTGTGCTCTGCGAAGGAGACAACGAGAGCGTCAGCCTCCGCCAAGTCACGTAAAAACGCGACAGCCCCTTCAGCTTGACCTATTTCTTTCTCTTTGTCCTCGCTAAACATTGGCGCTTGATAATCGTTTAAGTCTAGAACATTCACTTGAGCGCCTTCGACTTGATTTGCTGCGTATGTAGCAAGTAGTTTGTTGATTGAGGTAGAGCTGGTAGATGCACCAAATGCGACAATTTTCATGGTTGTAATCCTTTGTTCACGTTTTATGCTGATCAGAATAAAAGTTGAACAGTTTCGCTACAACCACAAAAATTTTATGGAGAGGTTCGAATTTTTCGAAGTAGTAAATGACTAGGATTAAATAAAGGGAGAACGCTGCTTAGGGACTAAGCCTGAGCCTGGAGCTCTTGCCACAAATCACTGACAATCACGCGATCGGCCGGGCTTAACTCGGTACGCGCATTTTCTAAGCTGCTCTCAATGCGTGACTTCAGCTCAGTAATATCGCTAATCCCTTCTTCTTCACAAGACGCCGCGGATAAAGAGATGTGACCACGTAAATAACCACCAGCAAACAATTCATCGTCAGATGCTGTTTCAATTCGAGCATCAATCAGTTCCAGTAGTTTTTCTTCAAATTCAATAATCATGGTGTATCTCTGAGGTTATTAGTGGTTATTTAACGCAAAAGTCCGACGCTTCCAGTGGCTTAGTTTGATAAAATGCGCGCAGGGCATCAGAAAGCATTTTCACTCGCAAAGGCAAGCCAACGTCCAAAATACCTAGCACTTCTTTATGCACTTTTTTCATAAAGCCGAGCCTATCTGGTTCAAAATCGCCGTGTAGATTGTCACAACTCACCGTAAAAGGGAAGCCAGCGCTTTGTGCCAGAATCCATTCATAAGCTTGAGGTCGCACTTCAACTTTCTCAAACTCCTCTTGAACTTCTGCTGTTCGCCCATCAGGTTCATACCAATAACCAAAATCTTCCAGCAAACGACGCTCTGGACCAGCCACACACCAATGCGAAATCTCGTGTAAAGCAGAGGCGTAAAAACCCCGAGCAAAAATAATCCGATGATGAGGGTGTTCATCATCAGCAGGAAGATAAATAGGCTCATCACCACCTAACTCTAATTTCGTATTAAATTGTTCTAAAAAGGTGTCATTAAAAATGGTGATTAAGTCTTGGTATTCGTGGGTCATCGTCGAGTTTGTACTTCAGTTTGACATGCGCTGCATATTGTCGCTGTTTTTAGTTATGAGGTAAAGGCACCCCCACATTTTTGGTTATTAGTTGAATTTATCTGAAGGTCGCTTTCTCCATACAATTTCTCATTCGTCAGCGTACTTATTTACCACTACACTCTCGCCTTATTTTGATGCCGTTCAAACCGCTATTTTGAAGCCGTTTGATTACAAGCATGTTGCTGGTTTTAATCACTTTTTAAGAGAGATAGAACCGTTTGTAAGTGTTGTTACTTCGCCTACGCTGATTCTCGTAGAACGTAGTGACTTTTTACGTTGAGTGTTTCCCTATGTTGCTAAGTGTGTTGTATATCATTGGTATCACGGCTGAAGCCATGACAGGTGCGTTAAGTGCTGGTAGAAGAAAGATGGACTGGTTTGGTGTTATGTTGGTGGCCAGCGCAACGGCCATTGGTGGTGGCACCGTACGTGACATTCTATTAGGCCACTACCCTCTTGGTTGGGTAAAAAACCCAGAGTTCCTTGCAATTACGTGTGTTGCAGGTGTGCTAACAACAGGTTTAGCGAAATGGGTGATTAAGCTGAAAGGTCTGTTCATTCGCCTCGATGCATTAGGTTTAATCGTGTTTAGTATCATCGGAACAAAAATTGCGATGGGCATGGGCTTGCACCCTGGTATTTGTATGGTTTCAGCGTTAGTAACTGGTGTATTCGGTGGGCTACTTCGTGACTTAATCTGTCGCCAAACACCATTGGTACTGCATGAAGAGCTTTACGCTTCTGTCGCTCTTATCGCATCAGGAATGTACTTAGCGCTATTAGAATTCAATGTTCCCGATGTCACTGCCACTATTATTACACTGGTTACTGGTTACATGTTGCGTATGGCTGCGGTACGCTTTAAGTGGCGTCTGCCTTCTTTCCATTTGGAAACCGAAGGCTCGATTCATTAAGCAAAAACTACTTAAACAAAAAAGGTTGCCTGATAAAATTGTGCCACCCGCGATTCAGTGAGTGGCATAATTTTATATTCAGTCATCCTGAACAGCGACGAAGGAGCATGATTCAGGATCTATTATCCGAGCACTCTGTCGTCAGAGATGTTTCTTTCTCTTTTCATCGTGCTGAAATTAGATTCCTAGTCTCGCTATAGCTCGCTGGAATGACACAAAGCTCTTAAATCTTCGGTGTTTCAGTTGTTACGCCATGGTTTTGACCACGGTGGCGTAGTAAATGATCCATCACCACAATTGCCAGCATCGCTTCTGCGATAGGCACAGCACGAATACCAACACATGGGTCATGACGACCTTTGGTGATCAACTGAGTTGGTTCACCTTCTTTTGTGATGGTCTCACCCGGCACAGTGATACTTGATGTTGGCTTAAGCGCAATGTTTGCGACAATGTCTTGACCAGTCGAGATACCACCAAGAATGCCACCCGCATGATTACTACCAAAACCTTCAGGAGCAAGCGTATCACGGTGCTGACTGCCTTTTTGGTTTACAACCTCGAAACCGTCTCCGATTTCTACGCCTTTCACCGCGTTGATGCTCATTAGTGCGTGCGCGATGTCTGCATCCAAACGGTCAAATACGGGTTCCCCAAGACCAACAGGCACGTTAGTTGCCACAACCTGGATTTTTGCGCCAATAGAGTCGCCTTCTTTTTTCAGGTCACGGATAAGTTGGTCAAATGCTTCTACTTTGTCAGCATCAGGGCAGAAGAATGCATTGTTCTCGATTTCGTTCCAATCTACCTTGTCGATAGATACATCACCCATTTGTGACAAGTAAGCACGAATCTCAACACCAAACTCATCTTTTAAGTATTTCTTCGCGATTGCACCAGCAGCCACACGCATTGCGGTTTCACGAGCTGAAGAACGGCCGCCACCGCGATAGTCGCGGATGCCATATTTTTGGTGGTAAGTGTAATCAGCATGACCCGGTCTGAACTTATCTTTGATGTCAGAGTAGTCTTTTGAGCGCTGATCGGTGTTTTCAATTAGCAAACCGATCGATGTGCCCGTGGTTTTGCCTTCAAAAACGCCAGAAAGAATTTTAACTTCATCCGGTTCACGACGTTGTGTGGTGTAACGTGATGTGCCTGGACGACGGCGGTCGAGATCAATTTGTAGATCTGCTTCTGTAATTTCCAACCCCGGAGGACATCCGTCTACGATACATCCCAGTGCGATACCGTGACTTTCCCCGAATGTCGTCACTCGGAAATGTTGTCCGATACTGTTTCCTGCCATTACTTCCTCAAGTTTTTATCGCCACGCTCTCTCAAAACAGAGCATAGCTGCTTTCCAATTCTTCGTGGATTCATAGTGGCTTTATTACGTTTTGATGTAAAGAGTTAATATCGGCGAGGTATGCATAAAAAAACACCGAGCATAAAGCTCGGTGTTTTGATGTTTAGTGCAAGACTCTATTAGTCTTTGTACAGTTTAAACTCTTCTGCACACTCAACCAGCTGGTCACGCGTTAGCATAAACACGCCATGACCGCCGTTCTCGAACTCAATCCAAGTAAATGGAATCTCTGGGTACTGTTCCATCATATGAATCATTGAGTTTCCGACTTCACAAATAAGAATGCCGTTATCTGTTAGATAATCTGGCGCGTTAGCAAGAATACGACGCACTAGTTTTAGACCATCCGTACCCGCAGCTAGCCCAAGCTCAGGCTCATGCGTGAACTCATCTGGCAGGCTGTTCATGTCTTCTTCATCCACATATGGTGGGTTGGACACGATTAGATTGTATTTCTCTTTTGGAAGATCACGGAACAAATCAGAGCGAATTGGGAACACTTGCTGCTCCATGCCGTGATCTTGTACGTTTTGCTCAGCCACTTGTAGAGCATCTGTAGAGATGTCGATAGCATCCACTTCTGCTTCAGGGAAAGCGTGCGCACAAGCAATCGCGATACAACCAGAACCCGTACATAGGTCCATGATGCGCGTAGGCTCTTCCACCAACCAAGGTTGGAATTCCGCTTGAATCAATTCGCCGATAGGAGAACGTGGCACAAGTACACGCTCATCAACGAAGAACTCAAGACCGCAGAACCATGCTTTGTTTGTTAGGTATGCTGTTGGCGTACGCTCGTTGATGCGTTTTACTACGCGCTCAACAATACGCAGACGCTCGCTTGTCGTTAGGCGAGAGTTCAATACGTGCGGAGGCACATCAATCGGCAAGTATAAGGTTGGCAGGATAAGCTGAACTGCTTCATCCCACGCATTATCAGTACCATGACCGTAAAACAGGTTCGCTGCATTAAAGCGGCTTACCGTCCAACGAATCATATCTTGAAGGGTATGCAGTTCCGATACCGCTTCTTCTACAAAAATCTTATCCAAAATTGCCTCCGAAAAGCGCTACAATACTGCCAATAAAGTTTATTAATGAAATTGTTTACCTAATGAGCAAAAAAGACACCGAGAACGATGACGATTTCGCCTTGTTTCAGGAAGCAGTACAGGGCGTAAAAAAGTTGCGACAGGATACCATAATCCAGCAACCAAAAAAAAATACTAAGCAAAAAGAAATCAAGCGCTCCAACCGTGAAGCGAGTGACTCTGAATTTTACTTTTCAGACGAGTTTGTCCCTCTATTAAACGATGAAGGTCCAACTCGTTATGCACGTGACGACGTCTCCACTTATGAAGTCAAACGTCTACGTCGTGGCGTGTATGTACCGGACGTGTTCCTCGATATGCACGGCATGACACAGCAAGAAGCAAAACGCGAGCTTGGTGCGATGATAGCCTATTGCATCAAAAACGAGATTCATTGTGCGTGTGTGCAACATGGTATTGGGAAACACATCCTGAAACAGAAAGCCCCACTTTGGTTAGCACAGCATCCTGACGTTATGGCTTTTCACCAAGCGCCACTAGAATTTGGTGGTGATGGTGCGTTGTTAGTGTTGCTTTCAATTCCTGAAAAGTAACAAGCTTGCTGTAGACACGACGAAACGAAAAGGCAGGGATCTCCTGCCTTTCTTATTCTGTCTCTAATTTGCAAACGCTTATTTTGGTTTAGACACTTATGGCGTAATATGCCATAGCACTTCACCATTTTGTGTTTGTAAATCATATTCAATGCACACTAGCCCTGATGTAGGAAACATCGGTGGTGTCATGTCTTTTACAAACTCTGAAGTCAGATAACCGACCAAAGGCAAATGCGATACGAACAAAAGCGAGTCCAATTGTTCGACTTCTATTAACGCACTTGCGAAATCGAAGACATGCTCGGACTGGCCATAAGGTGTAATATCTTCACAAGTTTCAATGCTTTTTGCAGAGAAATACGCACTGATCTCTTGCCAAGTTTGTTGAGCTCTAATGTACGGACTCACCAACACTTTATCGAATTGCGCAAAACCCTGTTCTTTACAGGCTCTCGCAACCGCTTCTGATTCGACTCTGCCTCTTGGGGTCAATTGTCGTGCTGCGTCTGAATCTGCAAAATGCTCGGCTTCACCGTGACGCATGATGAATATTTTCATGTTATTTCCTAGGGATAGCTAACGCTACCAAAAGGTTGACTGCTATCTTTATTAGATAGACGGGGCTAACTTTAACAATGACGAAACAAAAATACTGATATAATTATCTGTTCATTATACCAATTCGCTTGTTAAAGATAGCGACTTTCTTAACAATCTATTAAAAGAATGTACTCAGTTCATCACACTATTTAACTGTGCAATGAGTTCAGAGCATTCACTCAAACAGTTCTTCCCCATACGCAAACGCGATGGGCCTGTGCAGAAGTCTACGAATAACAAAAATACGGCAAGCAGTATTTGTCGAAACGCAAACTTTGCGCCCCCCGCGAGGGGAGCCTAAATTACTGTAATGCGAAATCTGGAGACGCATCGTGCATCTAAGTCCTAACGATTCAAATCAATACCGCTACATTACCTTGAGCAATGAACTGCGTGTACTGCTGATTCATTCCGATACAGCTCAACAGTCGGCAGCTGCTCTGGCAGTGAACGTTGGACACTTCGACGACCCAAACGATCGCCAAGGTCTGGCACACTATTTAGAACACATGCTTTTTTTGGGTACGGAAAAATACCCTAAAGTGGGCGAGTTTCAAAGCTATATTAGCCAACACGGTGGAACAAACAACGCTTGGACTGGTACAGAGCACACTTGTTTCTTTTTCAACATTGCTCCAAATGCCTTTGAAAGTGCCTTAGATCGATTTAGCCAATTCTTTACCGCACCTTTGTTTAACGAAGAAGCATTAGACAAAGAACGCCAGGCTGTCGACTCCGAATACAAGCTCAAACTCAATGATGATTCTCGTCGCCTGTATCAAGTTAACAAAGAAGTCATCAATCCAGAGCACCCGTTTTCAAAATTCTCTGTCGGAAACTTAGATACTCTTGGCGACCGAGATGGTAAATCCATCCGCGACGAAATTGTGGAGTTTCACCACTCTCAGTATTCCGCCGATTTGATGACACTGACTCTATTTGGGCCACAGTCGCTCGATGAACAGCAAGCTTGGGTAGAAACCATGTTTGCCGACATCCCAAATCACCACCTTCGTGGAAAATCGATTGATGTACCGATAGGCACTGAGGAAAGCACGGGCATTTTGGTTCAAGTCGAGCCGCTCAAAGAGTTCCGTAAACTGATTCTCACATTCCCCATGCCGGGAATGGATGCGCATTATAGCGTGAAGCCACTCTCCTACTTTGCTCACCTGTTGGGTTATGAAGGAGAAGGCAGTTTGATGCTTCAACTCAAAGAAAAAGGCTGGATTACTTCTCTCTCAGCGGGCGGCGGCGCGAGTGGCAGTAACTACCGAGACTTTACCGTAAGCTGCACCCTGACGCCAAACGGCTTAGATCATGTTGATGATATCGTTCAAGCAGTTTTTCAATACCTCTCGATGATCAAACAAGACGGGTTAGATGAATGGCGCTATCTCGAAAAACAAGCGGTATTAGAATCGGCTTTTCGCTTCCAAGAGCCATCGCGCCCAATGGATCTCGTCAGCCATCTGGTGATCAACATGCAGCACTATCAACCGGAAGACACGGTTTATGGTGACTACAAAATGGCGGGCTACGATGAGGAGTTACAGCGTTCATTGCTGCGATACTTAACCATCGATAATGTACGCGTCACTTTGATTGCTAAAGGCCTGGAATACAACCGTACTGCCGAATGGTACTTTACCCCGTACTCCGTCACACCTTTTAGTGAAGACCAACGTCGTTTCTATCAACAAATCGACCCAAGCTGGCAATTCGTCTTACCGGAAAAGAACCCTTATATTTGCTACGACCTCGACCCCATGCCACTCGAAAATGGTGATTCACTGCCAGAGTTGATTGAGGATCTCGAAGGGTTTCGGCTGTGGCATTTGCAAGATGACGAGTTTCGCGTGCCAAAAGGTGTCGTTTATGTCGCTATCGACAGCTCTCATGCCGTTGCATCACCAAAGAACATCGTCAAAACGCGCTTATGTGTAGAGATGTTCCTCGATTCGCTAGCAAAAGAAACCTATCAAGCAGAAATCGCAGGGATGGGTTACAACATGTACGCTCACCAAGGTGGCGTGACCTTAACCCTCTCAGGGTTCAGTCAAAAGCTGCCTCAGTTGCTAGAAATGATTCTACACCGTTTTGCTTCTCGAGATTTCAGCCCTGCTCGCTTTGAAACCATCAAACAACAACTGTTACGAAACTGGAGAAATGCTTCACAAGATCGCCCTATTTCGCAGCTGTTTAACGCACTTACTGGGTTACTTCAACCCAATAACCCGCCTTTCGCAACCTTAGTCGAAGCGCTAGAAGAAATCGAAGTCGATGAACTCTCGGTATTCGTAGAATCCATTCTTGCAGAACTGCACGTTGAAATGTTTGTTTACGGAGACTGGCAACGCCAGCAAGCCCATGACATGGCTACGACCTTGAAGGATGCTCTAAGAGTTAACGAGCAACGTTATGAAGAGGCACTTCGTCCGCTCATTATGCTAGGTAAAAATGGCAGTTTTCAACGTGAGGTGCATTGTAACCAGCAAGATTCCGCGGTCGTTATTTACCACCAGTGCGAGGATATTGAGCCTCGTAGTATCGCGCTATACTCATTGGCCAATCACCTTATGTCGGCAACGTTTTTCCACGAAATCCGTACCAAGCAGCAATTAGGTTACATGGTAGGCACTGGCAATATGCCGCTAAATCGTCACCCTGGTATTGTACTGTATGTGCAGTCACCTAATGCAGCACCTGCCGAGCTGGTTATCTCAATTGATGAGTTTTTAAATGCCTTTTATATGGTGCTGTTAGAGTTAAACGATTACCAATGGCACAGCAGTAAGCGCGGCTTGTGGAACCAAATAGCAACGCCGGACACCACACTTCGAGGACGGGCTCAACGTCTTTGGGTTGCGATAGGAAACAAAGACACTGAGTTTAACCAACGTGACAAGGTACTTGCGGAGTTGAAGAAGCTGACGCGCGCAGACATGATTCGCTTCGTTGTGAACGAATTGAAACCTCGTACTGCAAATCGTTTGATCATGCACTCTCAAGGTCAAGCGCATTCGGAGGCTCCGCGCATCCATCTAGGACAAGAAATAGGATCGATTGAAGAGTTCCAACTTCGGCCAAAAGATTGCGGCTTGGGGTGATCTAGTTGCACAGAAATAAAATTGTCGATTACTAGAATGAACCTACAAACCCATGAGGTTGTCGGTCTCATAGATTGAATCGGCACCATAATTGGCAGAAAATTGAAATTACGCCATTGCGGCTTATGCTCTAATTACCGCACTAAAAATAACTTAATGAGGTAATCATGAAAAAAGCACTTTTACTTGTGGCTCTTATACTGCCATTGGCATCTGCTCACGCTGAAATCTCAGTCAAAGGCGATGGCTTCGAATTAAGTGACGACTGTGTGCGCCTTAGCGGAGACAATGTATCCATCAAATCAGATGATTGCTCTTCAAAGCAGTGGAATGATAAAGACAAGAAGAAGTAACCATTTCTTCTTTATGAAAAAGGCTTGCCACTGGCAAGCCTTTTTCTCTACCGAAGCAACGTTTAATAGAACGTTGTCCCTTCACCAGCTCGAGTAAGCAAACCATCACATGGCGCGTAACGATCGCCATACTTCGATGCAAACTCATTCATTTTCTCTACGAGCTCTTTAATGCCAAATTGGTCCATGTAACGGAACGGACCACCCAAGAACGGTGGGAAACCAATACCAAATATCGCGCCAATATCACCGTCACGTGGCGAGCGAATGATGCCATCATCCAAACAACGTACCGCTTCATTCAGCATTGGCAGCACACAGCGCAACGCAATATCGTTATCGCTTAGCTTAGATTCAGGGTCGAGCTTAAGCAGTTTGTAAACCGATTTGTCGACATCTTTCTTCTTGCCCTTATAAGTGTAAAACCCCTTACCACTCTTGCGTCCTTTACGTCCATCATTTAACAAGATATCAAACACATCCGGCCCTTTGAATCGGTCACCTAACTCATTAACCAGGATCGGCATAATTTTCGCGCCAATGTCGACACCAACTTCATCCAACAAGGTAATCGGGCCAACAGGGAAACCAAAATCAAGCAACGCCGTATCAATCTTTTCGATCGGTTCGTTAGCCAACAAAATATGCGCCGCTTCGTTCATGTATGGAGCAAGAATGCGGTTCACGTAAAAGCCCGCTTTGTCTTTCACTACGATCGGGGTTTTACCTTGCTTCTTAGCAAGTGCAACAACTGTTGAAACGGTTTCATCTGACGTCGTTTCATGCGGAATCACTTCCACCAACGGCATTTTTTCTACCGGGCTGAAGTAATGCAAACCCACTACGTTTTCTGGACGCTCCGCTTTTTCTGCAATTTTGTGGATAGGCAACGAAGAAGTATTGGTCGCAAAGATAGTTTCTGTCTTAGCGTTCGCTTCAATGTCCGCCACCATTTTTTGCTTAAGATCTAGGTCTTCAAAAACGGCTTCAATTACGACATCAATATGATTAAAACTGGTAAAGTCGACACCACCAGACAGTTGCAGCATTTTCGCTTGCAGGTCGGCCTTGGATAGAATGCGACGTTTGCGCTGTTTCTCAAATAACTTGTAGTTGTAGTTGAGCGCGTTTAAAACGCCATCGTTGCTAACGTCTTTGATGCGAACAGGTACTTTTGCTTTTGCAACAGACACATGGCTGATTCCGGCGCCCATCAGACCACCACCAAGCACACCAACTTTATGAACTGGTGCTGGTTTCGCATCCGTGCCATTTTCTTTCTTCATTTCTGTTGTGGCAAAGAAGATCGAACGGAGCGCTTTTGACTCTGAGCTCATTACAAGCTCACCGAAGCGCTTCGCTTCAAGTTCTTGGCCTTTAGCGAAGCCTTTCTCTAAGCCATGTTGAATAACTTCTAGAATTGCAACCGTTGCTGGATAGTTACCACGGGTTTTTTGATTCGTTTTCTTCGCAGCTTGCTCAAATACAAACTTGCGCCCTAGCCCGCTACCAGACATCACCTTTTCTTTCGTCGATAGCTTTTTCGTACCCTTGTTTTTACCTTTGTCGATAAACTGTTTTGCTACGTCGAGCAAAATGGTGTCCGGCACACAGGCGTCCACAACGCCCAGTTTTTTAGCTTTCTTCGCACGAAGTTGTTTACCCGTCAGGATCAAGTCCAACGACGGTAACAGGCCAATCAAACGTGGCAGACGCTGAGTACCACCAGAACCTGGCAATAAACCAAGTTGTACTTCTGGCAGACCTAAACGCGTTTTGTCAGAATCCGTACAAACACGATAATCACATGCAAGAGCCAGTTCTAAACCACCGCCCAAACATGGGCCATGAATAGCCGCAACGACAGGATAAGGTAAGTCCGATAGCTGCTGGAACAACTCCTGACCCTGCCTTGCTAAGGCTTCCGCTTCACTTGCTGTGGTGCATGCTTCTAGCATTCTAACATCTGCGCCCGCAACAAAATTGTCCGGTTTTAGGGAGTGGATGATCATCCCTTTAATACCACTGGAGTCTTTTAGCTGAGCAAAAATTTCTTTCATTTCGTCAGCAAAAGCCGCCTGCAGCGTATTCATTTTTTCATTAGGAACATCGATGGCTAACCAAGCAATATTTTGCTCATCAACCTTTAGACTAAATGCTTTTTGCTCGCTCATTACTCAACCTCCAGAATCATTGCCGCACCAAGACCACCAGCAGCACATGCAGTATTCAATGCAGTACCACCGCCACGGCGTTTTAGCTCTCGTAGGGTTTGCGTCATCATACGCGCACCAGTCGCAGCAAATGGGTGACCATAAGCAATTGATCCGCCAAGCACGTTGAACTTATCCATATCAATTTCACCAATCGCTTTTGAGCGACCAAGGTTTTCTTGAGCAAACTTATCGGAAGCAAACATCTTCACATTCGCCAATGCTTGAGCAGCAAAAGCCTCGTGCATGTCGATCAACGTCAGGTCTGACAGTTCCAAGCCTGTATTTTCAAGCACTTTCGCTGTGGCATAAGTCGGCCCCATCAGCATGTCCTTTTCCACGCCGATAGCAGAGAATGCATAACCTCGGATGTAACCAAGGATCTCCATTCCGAGCTCTTTCGCTTTACCTTCTCGCATCAACATCACTGCCGCACCACCATCAGTCAATGGCGTACTGTTCGCAGCCGTAACACTGCCATACTGACGATCAAACGCAGGTCGCAATTTCGCGTATCCCTCAACCGTTGAGTCATGACGAATATTGTTATCTTCCGAAATCCACTTTTTGTATGGTTCAGGGAAAGCCGTCATCACTTCATCTTGGATTTTTCCTTCTTTCCAAGCTTGAGAAGCCAGCGTATGAGAACGATGTGCAAGCGCATCCTGTTCTGCGCGAGAAATACCATGTGTTTTAGCCATTTGCTCTGCAGTTTGTCCCATGGATAAACCCGTAGAGTACTCTGCTACTGCTGGTGGCACTGGCATCAGGTCTTTAAAGCTCAAGTTTTTGAGGATACTAAGCTTCTGACCCATTGTTTTTGTCTTACTAAGAGCAAGCAGATTAGCGGCCAGTTTCTTTGATACGCCAATAGGCAGGACGGAAGAAGAGTCTGCACCGCCAGCAATACCAATATCAATGGTTCCCGCCATGATGCTTTCTGCGACATTAACCGCCGCTTGAAAACTCGTCGCACACGCTCGAGTCACACTGTATGCATCAGTATGGATGTTCATACCAGTGCCTAACACGATTTCTCGTGCGATGTTTGGCGCTTCAGGCATTTGTACTACTTGTCCAAATACCACTTGTTCGATTAGCTTCGGATCAATATCTGTTCGAGCAAGCATTTCGCTTACTACCATTTTCCCTAAATCGACCGCTGGCACTTGGCTAAATTCCGTGCTTTGACGAGCAAAGGGAGTTCGAAGCCCCGCGACAATAGCGACACGCTCACCATTGCGTGTTTTTACTTCCTGCTTGCCCATTGTTTCTCCTTAAATACAAGAGGTCTGACCTGATGCATTGTAATGAATTTGTTAAATTTATCAAACGTGCGTTTAAATAAACGTGAAGCAAGTAGTTCAATTACTCTACTTCTTTGAGTCTTATGCGATTACTAATGGTTAACTATAGAGAGTTAAAACGGTAAGAGGTATACGGAAAGTAAAATCGAAGCAAAAAAAAACCACACATAGCTGTGTGGTCGGAATATCTATAAAACAATTAACTTACGCCAATTGAAAAGTAATCAGTTTCCTGATTAGGAGAAAGTAAAGTCAGCCTTCAAAAGGAAGTGTCATCTTGCTCAACATGTTAGTCGCAATGACTAACGAGATGACAAGGTGTACTATAACCCCTTCACTGCTTGATATTTTGAAATAGATCAATTTTATAGTGATTTTACGAGTTTTAAGCTCATCTAGAACGATTATTGATTCAAAACAATTCAAGAATCCACCATCAGAAGTCCCTTTTAATGCTCCATCGAGTGAACTTATCCAAGCCATTGATTACTAATGATGATATTGTTAACAATATATATCAATTCGTGTTCGATGATATCTGACATTTGCGTATACACTTTTAGGTAACCACATGGCTTATTGTGTCAAAGGGGTTGCATGACAAATCCTGCAACCAAAACCGCTAAGCGATGAAACAAGTAAAGTCATGCTCAGAACAAGTAAGAAACTCACAGAGCGAGGATGGAGGCTCCTGTGGCCATATTAAAAATGTTTGGAAAGAAAAATTCCAACAGTCCGGTCAACTCTGATATGGACAAGCAAAGAAAATACGAAGCGCTCGTCCGAGGGTATCATCGTGACTTGTACCGCTACGCATATTGGTTGTGCAAAGATAAAGCGGTCGCGGAAGATCTAGTTCAGGAAACCTGTCTTAGAGCTTGGAAGTCACTCGATAGCCTCCAAGACGAAAAAGCTGCCAAGTCTTGGCTCATCACAATATTGAGACGAGAAAATGCGCGCCGCTTCGAACGTAAACAATTTGATTTAGTTGATATCGATGATTACGGCAATGATGCTAAAGTCAGCGATGACTCACATCATCAGCAAGAATGGCTGCAGGCACAGATCATGAAGCTCGATGTTGAATACCGTGAGCCTTTATTTCTCCAAGTTGTCGGTGGTTTCAGTGGAGAAGAGATTGGCGACATTCTTGATTTAAATAAAAACACAGTGATGACTCGACTATTTCGCGCTCGTAATCAACTTAAAGAGATGTTGGATTCTCAAGATACCAAGAGAGGACAAAAGAATGGATGATTTAGAATTTCGTCGTCGTATTTTGTCGGATCCAAAACAAAAGGATGAAGAGATTCTGCAAGCTTTAGCTGGTAGCGACGCCAACAATAAGTTTGTTGATGACGTTTTGGATCTCGATGTAAAAATTAAACAAGCCATGAATGTGGATGTACCCGAAGATCTCGCAGATAAGATTTTATTTAGCCAGACGTCGAGTGCACTTGATGAAGAGAAGGTCGTAAGACCAAACTTTGTCCGCAAAGCAATGGCACTTGCCGCTTCTATTGCGTTCACCGCAGGGTTATTAGTTGGCCAAGTAAACTGGGGAAATGTTTTGGTGTCTCCAGCACAAGCCAGTTTAGCGGATACCGCGATGAAACACGTTATTCATGAAGAACCGTTTGTTCGTCATCTTGATGAGGATGTACCGAGCTCGCAAATTAATGCGAAAATGTCGCCATTTCATTACCAGTTTAGTGAAAACTTTCCATATCACGTTTACTACCTAAACCACTGCGGTTTTGGCGAATCCAATGCGGTGCATATGGTGTTCCAAGGTCCAAAAGGTAAAGTAACGTTATTTATTACTGGTATTCCAAGCGAACAAAGTACCGACTTTAGTAAGGATGGCATGACCGGAGTCGTTCAGCCCGTTGGGAGTTCAAGCCTGATTTTAGTCGGGGAAGAAGGTGAAAATATTGATGCTATCGCTACGACTCTTGCATCAATGATTAAGCCGATGTAACAACTTCGACGATTTCCAGCTTTCAAAAGGTTAAATGCCGCTAAATGATCTTATTTAGCGGCATTTTTGTATAAATATAGCACAAAACATTCACCACCGCTATAGCATTTAGAGCTTAAACTCTAAATTATGCATTTTAAGTGCAATTTCCCGTCTTTTAGACATCATTTCTGCAATTTTTATTCAATTTTATCCAATGGTCGGATTTGTCCAAGCAATTATTGATACTACTATCTGCGCCACTGAGCAAAAGCTCAATTTATCGTCCAAAGAGACGAATCTAATAAGGAAAAACAAATGACTCAGAACACGCGTCTGTTTAAAAAGACTCTCCTAGCAGTAACGGTAGCTTTTGCCTCAGGTCAATCGATGGCAGCGGGTTTCCAAATCAACGCTCAATCAGCAACTGGCATCGGCCGTGCATTTGCTGGTGATGCAGTAATCGCAGATAATGCAGCAGTAATGGCTCGTAACCCAGCAGCAATGGCTCTGTTTGATAAAATGGAACTTTCGCTAGGTTTCGAAAGCATTACTTCAATGATTGAAGTGAAAGATGCGAAATATAACGTTAATACTCCTTTGGGCTCCAATACTGTAAGTGTTGCTGATACTGATGATGTGGGTGATACGTCAATAGCTCCAAACATTCACCTAATCGTTCCAGTAAATGACAAGTTTGCATGGGGCGTAAACGCATACTCTAATTTCGGCACTAAAACTGAATTTTCAGATAACTACACCGCAACAGAGTACGGTGGTCTTACGGATGTAAAAAGCTTCAACTTTGGATTGGCGGGTTCTTACCGTTTAAACGAACAATGGAGCTTTGGTGCTGGTTTAGATTTAATCTACGGCCAAGGCACAATGAAGCGTACAACTAGCTCTTCAGTCCCAAGGGTTGGCGGTCAAAAAATTCTGGACGTAGATAAAGCTGATGGTTGGGCTGTTGGTTTTAACGTAGGTACTGTGTACGAACTAGATGAAAACAACCGTTTTGGTCTAGCGTATCGTTACAGCCCTGAATTTACGGCGAAAGACGACAAAGGTCAGGAAATCACGCTACCTCTACCAGATATGGCCGAGTTTTCTGGTTTCCACAAAATCCAAGACACTAAGTTTGCTGTACACTACAGCATCCAATACATCGGCTGGAAAGATTTCGACCAAATTGATTTTGAGAACCTAAATCAGGGTTTACTTAAAGGTGGTTACTCGAAAGACTATCAATGGCAAGATGGCTGGCACTACGCAATTGGTGGTACTTACTACCTAAACAACAACTGGACACTTCGTGCTGGTTACATGTACGACACAAGCGCTCAAGATAAAGTAACGTCTATCTCGGTACCAGACTCTGATCGCCAGTGGTTCTCCACAGGTTTCTCTTACCATATTGATAATAGCTCAAACATCGATTTTGGCTTCACGTACTTGTTAGGTGAAGATGTAAAAGTTAATGAGAATACTCAATTATCTCCTGTTCTTTCTACCGGTGTAACAGCAACAACTCATGCTGATGCAATTCTATTCGGCTTACAATACAGCCGTAGCTTCTAAACGCTTCGCTGTTAGTTAGTAGAAAAATACTTTATATAAAAGGCTGGATTTCCAGCCTTTTTTCATATCTGCGATTTATTGCCCACTCAATTTGAGTGAACACGTGTATCTAAATCTCACAATTAGGACGCACAGCTGTTCGCTGAATTCCGTTTACAAGCCTTTCACAGTTAGATTATTAAACCGCACAAATAACATTTAAAAGCATAATATTCCAAATGACCACTTACGCTGGATTTTCATTTCTAAAGTAAAAACTCTACCTTTAAACTTTTGTCCCACGTTATAAACAAATCAGCGAACATTCGAATGAAAACCAACAAGACTCTTCTATCAACAGCAGTGGCATTAAGCCTACTTGGCGCAACGGGCATGGCTAACGCAGCAGGTTTCCAACTTGCTGAATATTCTGCAACAGGCCTAGGTCGAGCATATGCTGGTGAAGCAGCAATGGCTGACAACGCAAGTGCACAATGGCGTAACCCAGCAATGCTAACTTATTTGGAAGGCACTCAAGTGTCCGTTGGTGCAATCTATGTGAACCCAAATATTGATATTGAAGGTGATGTAAACTTCCACGGTAGTACTTCTTCTGCATCTTCAGATGATTTCGCACATGATGCAATCATTCCAAACTTCTACCTATCACACCAATATAATGAGAAATTCGCGATTGGTTTGGCATTTGGCACCAACTACGGCATGGAAACCGATTTAGGTAAAGGCTTTGGTGCCTCGCACTTCGGCAATGAAGCAAGCGTAACGACAATGGAAGCGAACTTGAACGCAGCTTACAAAGTCAATGAATCAATCAGCGTTGGTGGTGGTATCCGTTACATCATCGGCGAAGGCAGCTTTGGCGCAGCAGCTCCTAAGAATAACGTTGTAGGGTTAAATCCTGAAACTAATCAACCAATCAGTGTTCCTCAAGGTACCGCTCTAAAATACATGGAAGGTGACGATACCGCTTGGGGCTGGCAAGTTGGTACAGCATGGCAGATCAATGAAAATAACCGTATCGGCTTCGCGTACAAATCTGAAGTTGAACTGAAGCTTGAAGGCCATGCTGAAGGTCTTGGTTTTGGCTTCGGTACTTCTGAACGCGACAACGGCTACATGTATCTAAACCTGCCTGCAACGGCTGAGTTGGCAAGCTTCCACCAAGTAACAGACCAACTTGCGTTACACGCAAGCGTTAACTGGACGGATTGGAGCTCTTTCGAGAAATTGGAAGCACGTCTAGATACTGCAGGCACGCATATGGTTAAAGTAGAAAACTGGGAAGATAATTATCGCTTTGCTGTTGGTGCTACTTACCAGCTTGATCCTAAGCTAGCGCTACGCACTGGTATTGCATACGATACTTCAGCGGTAAGCGACAAAAACCGTACGATCACTATTCCAGAAACTGACCGCACTTGGCTAAGTATTGGCGCAACGTACGATTGGACGAAAGACTTCAGCCTAGACGCTGGCTTCACCTATATTTTTGCGAAAGACGCACCAATCGTTGAGTCTCGTGGTTACAAGTCAGACGACACTGCAGAACAAGTCGGCGGCCAATTCGTAGGCGAAACTACGGGTAATGTTTGGCTAATCGGTGTTCAAGCAAACTACCGTTTCTAACCAAGCTGCAAAATACAAAAAAGGCTTAGTATCAGCTAAGCCTTTTTTCATTTCTCTATTGTGAAGAACAACGCTTAAAAGTCTTCTAGATATTCATCTAAATACTCTTCTTCTTCGATGTTAACTTCTTCTACCGTTTCAACTTCTGCTTTAAAGTTTTGACGCTGGATATAAACATCGCGAGTTAGAATATATGGATCCGGCGACGAGTCTAGCTGCGCTTCTTGCGGTACTAATAAAGCACGCTTCTCCATTCCTTCAAACGCCCACTTACCCAAACTCGCCCAGAAGTTGAGATAAGAGAGGGGTAAATACGTACTATCTACGGTATCTGTCACTTCACGTAAGGTATACGGACCATAACCCGGAACCATGAAGTAAGGACCATTTCCAACACCATAGTGGCCTACCGCATCACTGAACGCTTTCTCGTCGTACTTCGTAATACCCGCGGCACTTGCAATATCGAATAAACCGAAAATACCGAACGTCGAGTTAATCCAAAAACGGTTAAAGTGGTCCACGGCTTTCGTACCATTACCCATGATTAAGTTATTAACCATGCTTGCTGGCTCATCTAAGTTCGATAAGAAGTTAGCGATACCAGAACGAATAGGAACTGGCGTGTATTCTACATACGCAAGTGATACAGGACGAACCAAATACGGATCTAAATATTCGTAGTTGAGTTCCCACATGGTTCGGTTAAAGCCTTCCAACGGGTCATACACATCAGAAGTCGTTTGATTTGTTTCTTGTCCTGTTACTGCTTCATCAGGCGCACTTGAACAGCCAACCAGTCCAACGGCTAACAGCAACAAGAAGGTAGATTTACCCTTGTTATACATTTTATTTTCCATAACGACTATTAATGTACCTAAGTCACCCCGATTAACCATTGTACGTATGTTGAGCAGGATACATAGTAAAGATGACTCAGATATGGGAATAAATAAAGGCCAGCAATCGCTGGCCTTCGGTATTCTACTCGATCGTTTAGAGTCATACCACTAAAGGCAACTGACTCTACCTCGTTGTCATGTTTCAGAGACAGATGTTAACAATTAATACTGCTGATCAATGGTCACTTCTACTGGTGCGCCAAATTCAACGACGTCACTTTCTCCGTGCCAATCTTGATCACGCGTTGCTACGTTACCGTCAGAATCTACACGCACACGGACGATTAGCTTATCGAGTGAAGATAACTTTTGCCCTTGCATCATGGCATTGCCATCATCTAATACGACTGTGCGAGGGAAAGTACCTAGCGGATAACGAGCAGCAGCCACAGGCATTGGAGAGCCATCTGAACGATGTACTGACACAATCAGAACTGCGTTTGGATCCAACTGAGCATTTGGTGCCACATTAATTGTCACAGCTACACTCTTATCCGGTGAAACCGCTTCGCCCATTTGCTTACGAGCACTCTCAATACTGCGTGACAACATCTCGTAGCGGCTATCTTCTGGACCAATCATTTGCTGCATGATTCCCCAGTACTTTATGGCTACCGGGAAGTCTTGACGCTCAAACGCATCGAACGCTAACAAAGAAAACACACGCAGATCGACATAGTCTTGCTGCATCAGCTTGCCGAGTAATGAGCGAGCCGTCGCTTGATCCATTTCCTCTTGAGACAGCATCAGAGCTTGTGCATAACCCAACATCACATCTGGGTCTTTTGGCTCTAGGCGGTACGATTTTTCCATCGCATCGATAGCTGTGGTGACATCACGATTTGCTAACGCAATACGACCTAGCAGTAACCAACCTGTCGAGTCTTCCGGCTGGTAATGTAAGCGAGTTCGAAGGGCTAGGGTCAAATCCGCCATTTCATCGTCACTCAGCGGCTCAGAAGAAGCCGACATCAGCTTTTTCGATAACTCAGGTAGATTTGCAGACACTTCTTGCCATTGAACAATATCGTCTGACGCGCCAAATTTATAATACAAGCCATAGCTCAGCACCACCGTCAGAATTACCGATGGAACTAAAACCGCGATTGGAGAAACCTTGGTTTCTTTTTGCGCTTTATCACCAGGGATATCATCAAGCAGTGATTGCTTTAGATCAGAAATCAGTTCGTCTTCACTTTCAACCAGACCTTCGTCAGTTTCTTCTGCAAGCTCAGATAGTCGGTCTTTATAAAATGCCTTGTTGAGCTCATCGCGTAACACATCATCATTGTTCGCTTTTTGTTTAAGCAGCGGCAAAGCCACCAGCGCACAAGCAATAAGCGTGAGAGCAACGGTGGAAATCCAAAATAGTGTCATTACTTCTTATCTCCGTTGTTCTCTTCTTCAAGCAATGCTTTTAAACGAGCTTCTTTTTGCTCATCCCATTGCTCGTCACTGCTCGCTTTTGCCTTAACTTTAGATTTACGGCTACGCAGCACAATCAAACCAAAACCACCCAGTACTACAGCGAGTGGCCCTAGCCACAAAATCGCAGTCGCGACCGTAAATGGTGGATTGTAAGTCACGAAGTTACCGTAACGGGCGATCATGTAATCAACAATCTCATCTTTGGACTTACCTTCTTTGGTCATTTCGTACACCTTATGGCGTAAGTCCTGAGCAAGTTCAGCGTTAGAATCCGAGATCGTGTTGTTCTGACATTTAGGGCAACGGAGCGTATGGCTTAACTCTTTGAACTGCTGTTCTTGTTCCAAATTATCAAACTCGTACACTTCAATGGCCGCATGAGCAGCAAGAGATAATGTCATCGCAGCAAAAACGGCAAGAATTAGCTTTCTCATTGCTTCGCCTCCTCAACCAATTTGTTGTAAAGCGGCTCCAGTGTTTCTGACCAATTACGTGGGTTTACATCCCCTACATGGCGATAGCGAATCACACCATTTGCATCAATAATGAATGTTTCTGGAGCACCATAAACACCAAGGTCAAGGCCAAGCATACCACTGCCATCAAATAGGCTGATCAAGTACGGGTTGCCGAGATCATTCAGCCAACCTATTGCTTTATTACGATCATCTTTGTAATTCATACCGATGATCTTAACGCCCTTACCCGCCAATTCGTTTAGGTATTTATGCTCTGCATAACACGTTGGGCACCACGTTGCCCAAACGTTCAAGAGCAACGGTTCACCTTTAAAAATTGATTGGTCGTACTGTTTTCCAGGCTCAGCCAGATCTTCTAAATGAAATTCAGGAACTGGCTTACCAACCAAAACCGACTCCAATTTAGTTGGATCATCGCCCTCTTGGTTACGCATTAATTGGGTTGCGAAAATGCCCGCTAGAATCATGAAAGCGACAAGCGGAATAAATAAGATTTTCTTATTCATGTTATGCCTCCTGCTCTTTTGACTTCGCGTTTTTCTTCGGCGATTTACGGAAGCGGTAGCGTTTATCAGAAATCGCTAGTGCGCCGCCTAATGCCATAATCAAAGAGCCAGCCCAAATCCAACGAACGAACGGTTTATAGTAAATACGAACAGCCCAAGATCGGTTGTCGTCTAAACGTTCACCCATTGCAATGTATAGGTCGCGGCTAATACCACGGTCAATGGCTGCTTCAGTCATCATAGACTTAGCCGTACGGTAGAAGCGCTTCTCTGCGTGAAGCGTATTCACGTATTTGCCATTGTGTGTGATCTCAAAGTCTGCGATGTAGCCATCGTAGTTTGGACCATCTTTATCACGCAAGCCTGAGAAATAGAAATCATAGCCTTGAATTTGGAAGTGTTCACCAGGTGCTAAACGTACATCACGCTCGATGCTGTAGTTCTGTACCATCGCAATACCGATAACAGATACCGCCAGACCAACATGACCCAACATCATTGCCCAGTGGCTACGTTGCAGCTTGCGAACACCTTCACTAAAGTTATGACGGTGCGTTGCGCGCTCGTACAGTTCAAAGCCATGCATCGCAATAATCCAAATCGCCATCACCCAACCAATGTAAGCCATGGTTGAGAAGAAATCGGCAAACAGGTACACGCATAGCGCGGCCAAGGCGAAAGCAAGCACACCTGAGACGAGCATTGGCTTCACAAGTTTAGATAAATTGTCTCGCTTCCAACGAATAAGAGGGCCAATACCAAGCAGGAAAGCAAATGGCATCATTAACCACGCAAATAGCATGTCAAAGAATGGCGCACCGATAGAGACCGACCCCAAACCAAGCTGCTTGTGTACGAGCGGCAACAGTGTCCCCACTAACACCACAACAAGAGCGGCGATAAGTAATACGTTGTTGGCTAAGAGCGCATTTTCACGTGAGACTAAGTCGAAGTTACCTCGTACACGCACTGCTGCCCCTTTTACGGCAAACAGCAATAAAGAGCCGCCGATAACGAAAACGAGGAAGCCTAGAATAAACATACCGCGCGACGGGTCAGACGCGAACGCGTGCACCGATACTAAAATACCGGAACGGACTAAGAAGGTGCCCAACAAACTCAACGAAAATGCAGAGATTGCCAATAGTACCGTCCACGCTTTAAATGTGCCGCGTTTTTCTGTCACGGCAAGAGAGTGCATTAATGCGGTACCCGCTAACCAAGGCATGAATGATGCGTTTTCTACTGGGTCCCAGAACCACCAGCCACCCCAGCCAAGTTCGTAGTAAGCCCACCAAGAACCTAGTGCGATACCAAGTGTTAAGAATACCCAGGCTGCGGTTGTCCAAGGACGAGACCAACGAGCCCAAGCCGTATCAAGGCGTCCGGTCATTAGGGATGCGATCGCAAAAGAGAATGCAACCGAGAAACCAACATAGCCCATGTAAAGCATTGGCGGGTGAACAATCAAACCAGGATCTTGAAGCAGAGGGTTCAAGTCACGTCCGTCAACCGGGAAGAACGGTAACGTACGTAGGAATGGGTTTGACGTTAGGATGATAAACAGTAGGAAACCTACTGAGATCATGCCCATAACAGCAAGTACACGTGCAACCGACTCTTGCGGCATACCACGACTAAACGTCGCTACAGCGACAGTCCAAGCAGCTTGGATTAAAACCCATAGCAACAGTGAACCTTCGTGCGCACCCCATACTGCGGTTAAACGGTAGTACCAAGGAAGCTGACTATTCGAGTTGCTCGCTACATACTGTAACGTGAAGTCGTTGGTATAAAATCCCCAACATAAAATGGCGAAAGAGAACAACAGCATCAGGAACATAGACCAAGATAGCGGTCGCGCTGTGTTCATGAGCATGGTGTTATTATTCGATGCTCCCCACAATGGCAATACGCTCAACAGCACAGCCATTGCAAGCGAAAGAATGAGAGCAAAGTGACCGATTTCAGCAATCATTGGCCGCTTCCTTGTTTCTGTTCGGTGCTGTATTGAAGCGGTTCATGCGTTTTCTTCATCGCTTCTGCAATTTCTGGTGGCATGTATTCTTCATCGTGCTTCGCTAGGACCTCAAATGCCTCAACTGTCGTGGCATCTTTCAGTACACCTTGAGCAACAATACCCTGCCCTTCGCGGAACAAGTCAGGAAGAATACCGTCATAGGTAATCGTCACTTTCGGACCGACATCGTGCAGGTCAAAACTCACTTTCAAAGAATTAGGATCTCGACGAACTGAGCCCACAACCACCATTCCACCGATACGCAGACGCTGGCCTACTTCTGGCTTGGTGCCATCTGGCTTACCATTAACCAATTCCGTTGGAGTGTAGAAAAGGTCCATATTTTGGTTAAGCGCATAAAGTATCAAACCAATGGTGGCACTAATACCGATAAAGATCGCTAGTACAATACCTAGCCTCTTTTTACGTCTCGGGTTCATAAGGTGTTCTCCATGTTCTTCGCTGCGTCGATACGAGCTTGACGGTCAATTTTTGCTTTCACTTCTTTCAATAATGCATCACCGCGGCGAAGGCTAGTGATCAGAAGAATCAGCATGGATAAGAAAGTAATACCAAACGCACTCCATACGTATGATGCGTAGCCACCCATGGCAAAAAAGTCGCTCAGCGATTCAAAATGCATAATCAGTTACCTCACTGAGTTTGTTCTGTTGCGAGTTTGCGCACCCAGGGGCGGTGACTTTCTTTACTGATGATTTCGTTACGAAAACGGACCATCGTCACGGCACCAAAGAAGAACGCAAAGCCAAAGATGTTCAGCAATAACGGCCAAAGCATGTCGGATGAAATAGAAGGTTGTTCAAATTTCGTGATCGTCGCACCTTGATGAAGCGTGTTCCACCATTCCACGGAAAAGTGAATGATAGGTAGGTTTACTACGCCTACGATCGCTAAAATACCAGCAGCTTTTGCGGCGGTTTTTTGATCGTCAAACGCATGGTAAAGCGCAATCACACCAAGGTAGAGAAATAGAAGAATCAATTCAGATGTAAGACGGGCATCCCATACCCACCAAGTGCCCCACATAGGCTTGCCCCAAACAGCACCTGTAAGTAGAGCAATAAAAGTAAATACTGCACCAATCGGAGCCATCGCAAGTGCCGCCATATCAGATAGGCGAACTTGCCATACTAGGCCAATAAATGCAGCGATCGCCATCGACATATAAACGCCCATAGACCAAATAGCTGATGGGACATGAATGTAGATGATTCGGAAACTGTCACCTTGTTGGTAATCTGAAGGCGCAAATGCAAGCCCCCAAACCGTACCAACCGATAAGCATACGAGGGCCAATACAGAAAACCAAGGCAGAAACTTACCACTCAAACGATAAGCTGCTTCTGGCTTGGCATAAGGATGTAGCCATTTCCACATGTTTTGTTCTCACTCTTACTTCAGGGACACTGTCTAAAGGGTTGAGACCGTAGCAGTGCTTTAATAATAATTCTTTGATCAAGCGCCGCTTCATTGGCACTTTATTGAGTTAGTTGACACTAACTCGTAATGCGGCACTGATGGCAAAAGGCGTTAATGTCATCGCCCCCATTAGCATCGCACCTAAAATCGCTAGTTGACCGTTATACGCCATACCGAGTGCGGCAGCATCAATTGCCGATGTTGCGAAAATCAAAATTGGGATGTAGAGCGGAAGAATAAGCAAACTCAAAAGAACGCCACCCTTTTGCAACCCAACAGTCAACGCCACACCAATGGCGCCAATAAAACTTAGTGTTGGTGTACCGATCATCAAGGTTAATACAACCGATAGCCAAGTATTGAAGTCGAGCGAAAGTAAAACCGCCAATAATGGGCTAATTAAAATCAGAGGTAACCCTGTTAACAACCAATGTGCTATGACCTTTGAAACCACTACAAGTTGCAATGGAATCGGCATTAGCATCATTTGTTCTAGTGCACCGTCTTGAAAATCATCACGAAATAGACGCTCTAATGATAATAAGGCGGACAGCAATGCGGCAACCCAAACGATGCCCGCTGCAATACGTGCTAACAAATTAGGTTCTGGTCCAATACTCAGAGGAAAGAGAGTAATGACAATAATAAAGAACCACAGCGGGTTTAGAATGTCTGCCTGACGGCGAAATGCGATTAGGAGCTCACGACGAATGATGGTGGTCATCGAGGAAATCATATCAGTCACCCAGCTTTATTTTTCTAAGTTTCGGGCTGTCCGCAAACATATCTTGATGCGTCGTCAACACAACAATACCGCCATTATCAGCATGACTTGCGAACAAAGATTCAAGCACCTTGACGCCTTGCTTATCAATGGCAGTCAACGGCTCATCTAAAATCCATAAAATTTGCTTACTGAGCCATAACCTTGCCAATGCGACTCGTCGTTGCTGACCTGCGGAAAGTTGTGCTACAGGCACATCTTCTCGACCAGCTAATCCTACTTGAGTCAAAGCGATAAAGATTTCTTCGTCTGAAGAGCGATTATTTTGAATAGATTGATAAAAACGTAAGTTTTCTAATGCGGTAAGCTCTCGTTTCACTCCTGTTTGATGTCCTAAGAAAAGCAGATCTTGATGGAAAACATCACGAGATTTTTCAACCTCTTCGCCTTTCCATTTAATGACACCTTCTTCTCTATCACCTAACCCTGTCACAATCCGTAGCAATGTAGTTTTACCAGTACCATTACGCCCTTCGATCTGGACCAATTCACCAGGCTTAATTTCAAACTGCAGGTTTTCAAACAGAACCCTTTCATCACGGATTGCTGTCAGGTTAGACACTTCTAACATAGAGCTTCAACTAAAAAATGAACGAGCCGCTATATTAGCACAGCTTAGTTATGACAAAACAGGATAAGAGGGCTAGGTTACATGTAAGTTCATGTATTTTTGTTAATTAATCATCACACTTTAATAAAATTAACTATAAGTAGTTATAAGCGCTCATTTTGAATTTGAGAGGCCAGAACTAAGAGCAAGATCGACTGAAGGTTGTCTAGGGTTGTATTTAAGAAGAGCATTAGAGGCTAAAAACAAAAAAAGAGGCGTAATAACGCCTCTTTTTTTCGCTTGATAACCTTTAGCGTCGACGACGTCCACGCGTTGGATATTCTGAGTCATCTGATGGCTGACCACTTAATGGTGGAATCTTCTCTTTCCCCGCCAGTTTCTTCTGCAGTGAAAGCATCAACTCAGCTTCGGCTTTTGGTAGTTCGCACTCTTCAATCAGCTCGTTGATATCAGCGCCAAGCTGTACCATTTTAGAAGCGCGACTGTACAAGCGACCATCAGTATCAGCGTGTTCGAGTTCGCGAATTCTCTCGTTTAAGTGCTGAATAATGTCTTGTTGCTCGGTCACTTTTTGTCCAAGACCAACAACAACCGAGCGCACTTCGAGTAACTGCTTACTCAACTTTTGCACTTCTTTATCTGCGTGTCGAGATTGAGCTCGTTGTTGATCTAACTGCTTTTGTAACCCCGAGCGAATCCGCAGTTGCAAAACAACCAATACCAACACGATAAAAGCAACGCCACCCGCAAGGAATGGGGCAGATAAAAGAGTCTCTTCAGCCATTAAAGGTGAGCCATCTCGTCCCACTCGTCATCTGTTAGCAGCTTGTTCAAATCCACAAGGATAAGAAGCTTGCCGTCACGGTTGCTCACACCCTGGATGAACTTCGCACTCTCGTCGGTACCAACTGAAGGCGTCGTATCAATTTCAGAAGAACGCAGATAAACGACTTCTGCCACGCTATCTACTAAGATACCAATCACTTGACGCTCAGACTCGATCACAATAATACGAGTGTTGTCGGTGACTTCGCCTTCCATCAGGCCAAAACGTGAACGTGTATCGATAACAGTAACTACATTACCGCGTAGGTTGATGATACCAAGTACATAATCTGGTGCACCTGGAACAGGGGCAATTTCAGTATAACGAAGTACTTCACGAACTTGCATTACGTTGATGCCGTACGTTTCTTCTTCTAGCTGGAACGTCACCCACTGAAGAACTTCGTCATTCGATGCATCTTTCTTCACTTCTACTTCAAAAGCTTGAGACATAGTTAATCCTCGTTAATGTCGTTCCCGACTTAAATCTAATTCAGTGATTTGACATCTAAACCGGCGTTTAGCATGTCAATGAGCGCCTGGACATGAATTAAGGCACACATTTTTTCTTTTACCATGCCCGCTAGCCAAGGGCGTTTACCCGCCTGCTCACGCCAGCGAACCTTGTCGATATTAAGCGTTTCAGTCCCCATTAATTGGTTACTGGCCAACCCCCACATGCTCTCACCAAGCATGACGACATATTGGTAGTTATCTTTATAGCTATCATCACGAAGCTTATCTGCCATCACCCATTTCGCGGTATCGACGACATCAAACTGTTGCTCGCGATTTGTTTGTAGCCCCAAATACCAGGCGGGTTTTCCTATCAAATGGTTAAGCTCGCTAATGCGATGAATACCACCTAACTCATCAAGAGGTACAGCAAACGTGACACCATTCACATCAAAGTAAAGAACTTGGAAGTCCTCACTTCGCTTCGTGCTTTCCCAGACCGTTGGTATATCGGAATCTGCTTGTGTTTCGAGTTCAGTATCGACGTTCGATTCTATATTGATACTTTGTTCGATCACTGCGTGAGGTTCATCCACCTCTGGTTGCGCTTCCTCAAAAACTGGCTCATCAATCACCCAGTCCTGTATTTCCTCAACACCCTGAAGCTCAGGCACCTCACTAAAGGTTTGTACCTCAGGCTCAGCCGCTTTTATCTCTGCTGCAATATCAATCGTATTTTGTTCAAGAATACTATCAATATCCAACTCAGCCACTGGGTTGCTTGCTTCAAGCTGACTTAATAGCCTTTGAACATCTTCCAGGTTGGGAGCTTCCAACTCTGGCGGATATGTTTCTTGAAACTGGTACGTTTCTGGCTCCGAGTATTGTAGCTGTAATTCTGGCTCTGGCTCTGGCTCTGGCTCTGGCTCTGGCTCTGGCTCTGGCTCTGGCTCTGGCTCTGGCTCTGGCTCTGGCTCTGCAGATGATACCTCTTGAGGCAACAGGTCAAGGTCTTCCTCAAGAGTCGTTATTTCAGTTTCATCATCCAGTAATGCATTAAAGTAGTCATCAAGTGCTTGTTCACTGGACAGCACATCATTACTGCTCATCGAACGCCAACCTCTCCAGATAAATCAGTAGCTGTTTATAGGCAAACACACCACGACTACCAGATGCAAAATGCGACGCTGGCAAGTGCTTTAAACTGGCATCGCGGAACTTGGTATCAATAGGCACCGCTGAGGTCCACACTTGATTTGGGTAATCTTTTTTCAGTTGCATCAATGTCTGCAATGACGCTTTCGTGCGCTTATCGTACATGGTTGGGACGATAGTCACTTTGAAACCGCCCGGGCGAGATTTTTGCATAATGGTTAGCGTACGCATCATGCGCTCTAGACCTTTCATTGCCAAAAACTCTGTTTGAACAGGAATCAAAATTCGGTCACTGGCTGCCAACGCGTTCACCATCATCACGCCAAGGATTGGCGGACAGTCAATCAACACATAGTCATAGTCTTGTGAGACAGTTTGCAGCGCCCGTTTTAAGATTAATCCCATACCACTGCGATTACCCATTACGCGATCAAGCGTGGCAAGGGACATATGCGCGGGAATGATATCCATTCCTTCCAGCTCTGTTTCTAAAATCAACGGCTTAACCGTCTCACGAGAAAACGTCTTCAACTGGAATAAATCAAATAGGCTCGAAGTTACTGCATCAGGATCATAACCGAGATAAGTAGTCAGTGAGGCGTGAGGATCAGTATCAACCATCAATACTCGATGGCCTTTCTGGCTCAATAAGCCCGCCAATGTCACTGTTGAGGTGGTTTTACCCACGCCTCCTTTCTGGTTAGCTACACTCCAAACAATCATGATGAATCCTAAGCTAGGCCAACTTCCACCAACATGCGTTCAGCAATGCGGTCAAGCGGTAAATCTTCTGAAGAAATGCCTGCTTTAGCAACCGCTTGGGGCATGCCATAAACAACACAACTTTCTTCATCTTGTGCCCAAATTGTTGAGCCTGAAGACTTCAACATGCGAGCGCCCTCACGACCGTCTGCACCCATGCCTGTCAACACTAAAGAGAGCACTTTGTCGCCATATACTTTTGCGGCAGAACCAAAAGTCACATCCACACATGGTTTGTAGTTCATGCGGTCGCCGCCATCAATAATGCGAAGACGAGCAGCGCCCGTTCGTCCATCTACCATCATTTGTTTCCCACCTGGTGCAAGGTATGCCACACCGGGCTGTAACACATCGCCATCTTGTGCTTCTTTCACTTGAATCTTACACAAGGTGTTCAAACGACTGGCAAACGCAGCAGTAAACGTTGCTGGCATGTGTTGAATCAATACAATCGGATGCGGATAGTTCATCGGCAAGCGCGTCAGAATTTTTTGTAGAGCAACGGGGCCACCTGTTGATGTGCCAATTGCCGTCAGTTGATACTTCTTACCAGAAGCACGGTACTTTGTCGCAGCAGGTCGAGTTGGTGTTGGAGTCACAGGTGAAGCCGTTCTTGAACCTAATGATCGAGTAGTCGTGCTGGTACTCGCTGTTGGGCGAGCGATAGGTCGACGCATGAAAGCGCGCTTCGAGGCAATCTGAATCACACGCTGTTGAAGTAATGACACCGCTTCTTCACGGTTACGCGCAATGTCCTCAAACTTTTTCGGTAAGAAGTCCAATGCGCCCGCATCTAGCGCATCAAGCGTAGCTTTCGCCCCGTCGTGGGTCAGGGACGAAAACATTAGAATTGGCGTTGGAGCAGCGGCCATTATTTCACGTACAGCTGTAATGCCATCCATCACTGGCATTTCAATATCCATCGTGATGACGTCAGGTTTGAGAGATTTGGCTTTCTCAACCGCCTCTCTACCATTTACCGCAACGTCAATCACTTCTAGGCGCGATTCTGAGTTGATGATTTCGCTCACGCGACGTCGGAAAAAACTCGAATCATCAACGACTAGTACTTTAATCGCCATCTTATTCCTTTTAATAACGTCAGCTTTGCTTAAAGGCGTGAAGCCGCAGCATATCGCTTAAGTAAATCGGGCACATCTAGAATTAATGCAATATGGCCATCGCTAGTAATTGTCGCACCAGCCATACCTGGAGTGCCCTGTAATAGATTATCGAGTGGCTTAATAACCACTTCTTCTTGACCAATAAGCGTATCCACAACAAAACCAACGCGCTGGTTACCAATCTGTACAATCACCACGTGACCGTGACCAGTACGCTCTTGGACGCTTTGCGATTTGGATGCCAACCAGTTTTGTAAGTAAAATAGTGGGATAGATTTCTCACGCACAATGATCGTCAACTGACCATCTACCACGTTTGTACGGCTAAGATCTAAGTGGAAAATTTCACTCACCGAAGCCAGTGGTAGAGCAAACGGATGACCGCCAACACCGACCATCAGAGTCGGTAAAATCGCTAACGTTAGTGGTACTTTGATCGTAATCTTAGTGCCCTTGTCTAGCTCAGAATCGATATCGATTGAACCGTTTAAGGTATTGATCGCCGTCTTAACCACGTCCATACCCACACCACGACCAGAAATGTCAGAAATTTTATCTTTACTTGAGAAGCCAGGTGCGAAGATAAGGTTGAAGCACTCTTTATCTGTTAAACGTGCCGCCGCATCTTCATCCATCATGCCACGCTTCACCGCGATGCCACGCAGTTTGTTCGGGTCCATACCGCCACCATCATCTACGATGGATAGTTCAATATGGTCCCCTTCTTGCGATGCTGACAAAATCACTTTACCTGTGCGTGATTTGCCGGCCTTCGCGCGTGCGTCTGGCATTTCAATACCGTGATCAACCGAGTTACGTACCAAGTGAATCAACGGATCGGCCAATGCTTCTACAAGGTTCTTATCGAGATCGGTTTCTTCACCGCGCATTTCTAGCACGATGTCTTTATTTAGGTTACGAGCCAAGTCACGGACAACGCGCGGGAAACGGCCAAACACTTTCTTAATTGGCTGCATACGCGTTTTCATTACCGCGCCTTGTAGATCCGCAGTTACCACATCAAGGTTAGCGACCGCTTTGGACATCTCTTCGTTGTCGCTATTCAAACCAAGGCTTAATAGGCGGTTTCGAACCAATACGAGCTCACCCACCATGTTCATGATGGTATCAAGCGTCGAGGTATCAACACGAACGGTTGCTTCAGCCTGAGGTTTTTTAACCGCTGGTGCTTTAGCTTCTTCTTTTACGGCGACTGGTTTAGATTCTGGCTTTGGTGCTGGCGCTGTTTGAACGGGTGCTGGCTTAGCAACAGGCTCAGGTTTCGCAGGGCTTTGCTCTACGTTTGCTGAAGCAGGCTTCGTTGCCATATCCAATTCTTCTAGCGTTGGACCTTTACCTGAACCATGTAGCTCATCGAGTAACTTTTCGAACTCTTCGTCCGTCATTAAGTCACTGTCTTGATTTGATGAAGATGACACTGGAGCGGAAGGCTCTGCCGCTTTAGGTGGCTCTACTGGTACGGATGCAGACGCAGCAGCCTCTGCCGTAGAAGGGCTTTTTCCTACACCGTGCAGTTCATCGAGTAAACGTTCAAACTCATCATCAGTGATATCACCACTTTCAACTGATGGCGCACTCGATTGAGGCGGTTCAGATGGCGTTGTAGATGTCGCAGACATTGAGGCGCCTGGCGCTGAACCTTTACCATGAAGCTCATCAAGTAGCTTTTCGAATTCGTCTTGGGTAATTTCATCAACAGAGCCGACACTTGATGGTGCTGACGGAGCAGCAGGTTCTTCGATGATAGGCTCGGGAATAATAGGCTCTGGAGTAGCCACTGGTTCTTCAACTACGGTTGCCGCTACTTCATCTTCTGACTCAGGTTTGCATAGACGATGAAGTTCTTCAAGAAGCTCAGGGTCCGCAGCTTCTAACGGCTCACGATCTTGAACAGCCTGGAACTGGGTATTAACCGTATCCAAGGCTTTTAGCATCGTATCCATTAAGTTTTGCGTTACCGTGCGTTGACCGTTTCGTAAAACGTCGAACACGTTCTCCGCACCATGACAAGTATCGACTAGCTCTGCCAATGAAAGGAAGCCGGCACCGCCTTTTACGGTATGAAACCCGCGGAAAATAGCATTAAGTAAGTCTTTGTCTTCTGGGTTATTTTCCAATTCAACCAACTGCTCAGAAAGCAGCTCGAGAATTTCCCCAGCCTCAATGAGAAAGTCCTGAAGAATATCTTCGTCTAAATCGTAGCTCATACGTTACCTTTAAAATCCAAGACTGGACAACAAGTCATCGACTTCGTCCTGCGATGAAACCGCATCTTCTCTCAGTTCTGGATGAAGAATCGGGCCTTCGGCTTCGCTTGTTTGTGTATTCTTTTTATCTGCCGGTTCTGACAAAACTTGAATATGTTCTTCAAGTTTATTTCCAGAGAATACGGTTAGGATTTCCACTAAGCGGCCTTCAACTTCATTAACCAACGTAATTACGCGGCGAATGATTTGGCCAGTTAGGTCTTGGAAATCTTGCGCCATGAGAATTTCGGTCAATTGGCCGCGCAATTCAGTGCTGTCACCTTCGACTTGCACTAATAGCCCGTCGATTCGGTGACACAGTGCTTTAAATTCGCTTAATTCTATGCGCCCGTGCATGAGTTCATTCCATTGAGGACGAACTTTTAGAAGGCAATCATGCAGGTTATCAGCGATAGGAAGGCAGCAGTCGACCGCATCCATTGTTTTGTTGGCTGCAAGCTCTGTCTTCTCGATCACATAATTGAGACGATCCCTAGCGTTAGGGATTTCGTCTTTCGCAATTTCGGTCATGCGCTGATCGAGACTGAACTGCTTGAGTGATTCGTGAAGGTCTCGAGTTAACGCTCCAATTTCTTGCAGCATTGGGTTATCGGCACCTTCGTAGATCGAGACAACAAGCATATTGGCTTGGTCTTGTTCCCCGTTTTCTAGCATTTGAACGAGTGACTTCGCCTGCTCTAGTGAGATCATTCTGAATAGACCCTTTTACGTTTAGTTCTTCTTATCACTTTGAAAACGCTAAACGAGTCATTTAATAGGTATTTAATAATTGGTATGAATGACTCGAATAACAAAGAGAAAGAGAGAGTTATAAACGCTCGAAAATTTTATCTAATTTTTCTTTTAATGTTGCAGCAGTAAATGGCTTAACAATGTAGCCGTTTACACCTGCTTGAGCAGCTTCAATGATCTGCTCACGCTTCGCTTCAGCCGTGATCATTAGAACTGGCAGATGCTTAAGTTCTGCATCCGCGCGGATGTGTTTAAGCAAATCGATGCCTTGCATACCTGGCATGTTCCAGTCAGTTACAACAAAATCGAAGTCACCTTTTTTCAGCATTGGTAATGCGGTTAAACCATCGTCCGCTTCTTGAGTGTTATTGAAACCCAAGTCACGAAGCAGGTTTTTAACAATACGGCGCATTGTTGAGAAATCATCAACAATAAGGATCTTCATGTTTTTATTCAAAATTGCCTCCACTGAATCGTAAAATCAGTGTTTTTAGTCATTTTGTGTCCACGCACTGAGCTTGGTACGTAAACGTTGCATCGCTTGACTCAGTATTTGACTTACGCGAGATTCGCTTACGCCTAACACATCGCCAATTTCTTTCAAATTGAGTTCTTCATCATAATAAAGCGAAAGAACCAAAGCTTCACGCTCTGGAAGCTGTTTTATTGATTCAACCAGTGCTTTTCGAAATGATTCATCAACTACCCCTTTGAATGGGTTGCTGTCATCGGTTTCATCCGCCGGTGAAATCACATCATCAGAAACGCCTAAATCTTCAATACCGACTAATTTTGAGCAGTTGATATCGGTAAGAGCACTATGATACTGATCCAGTGTCATACCGAGATGCGTGGCTACTTCAGAATCAGTAGGATCTCGATTTAATTCGCCTTCCAGCTCCGCAATCGCTTGGTTAATCTCTCGATTATTTTTATGAACAGAACGCGGTACCCAATCGCCTTTACGCATGTCATCTAACATTGCGCCACGAATACGGATACCTGCATAAGTTTCAAAGCTCGCACCTTTAGAACCATCATAATTCTGCTGAGCTTCGATAAGACCGATCATGCCGGCCTGAATTAAATCCTCTACCTGAACACTCGGCGGTAAACGGCCTAGTAGGTGGTGAGCAATGCGCTTAACCAACACTGAATAACGTTCAATGAACGCCTGCTGGCTATTAAATTTGCCATGTTGGTCATAGGTTATCGCTTTATTCACCAAAAGGGTCCTCTGCGAATTCGGTACGATTTAGCAACCTTTCCACAAAAAATTCCAAGTGTCCACTTGGTGTTTTCGGTAGTGGCCACGTCAACGCTTTGTTTGCTAGTGAGCTGATAGCTAAAGCGGCAGGCGAGCGTGGGAACGCATCAACGACAATTTTTTGTCTTTTTACAGCCTGTCGTACTTTATCATCTAATGGAATACATGCTACGAGTTCAAGGCTAACATTCAAGAATCGCTCTGTGACTAGTGTCAACTTTGCAAACAATTCTCGCCCTTCACGGTAGCTTCTGACCATATTTGCTACAACTTTAAAGCGTTGAACTTGGTGTTCTTTACTCAACAGCTTGATTAATGCATAGGCATCTGTGATTGACGTCGGTTCATCACACACAACTACAACCACATCTTGAGCTGCTCGCGAAAAACTGATTACCATGTCAGAGATACCAGCAGCGGTATCAATCAGCAGGACATCCATTTCGTCTTCAAGACTACCAAATGCTCGAATGAGTCCAGCATGCTGAGCGTGAGAAAGCTCTGTCATGCTCTGTGTGCCAGAAGTTGCAGGAATTATCTTTATACCATAAGGCCCTTCGACAATCGCATCTTTTAGCTCACATTCACCCGCTAAGACATGTCCTAGATTACGTTTTGCACGAATTCCGAGCATCACGTCCACATTGGCCAGACCTAAATCAGCGTCGAGAACCATCACCTTCTTGCCTTGGCGAGCCATACAAATCGCCAGACCCAGTGTTACGTTTGATTTCCCCACACCACCTTTGCCGCCAGTAACAGCAATCACTTTGGTCAACGATGGTTGTGTTAAGCGACGGAGGCCGCTTGCTTGATCGTGTATCATATTCTCAGTCATAGTAGTCCGCCGCCTTAGAGTCCTTCACTGTCACTGTTCCAAAAGTGAGGTTCGTTCTCTGTCGACTTCTCTAACAGTTCATTTGCTTTCGCAAGCATATATTTTGGTTGCGCTATCACAATGTCTTCTGGTACGCGCTGACCATTAGCGATGTAAGCTACTGGCATTGCGTTTTGAATCACTACACTGATGAATTCGCCTAGGCTTAATGACTCATCAAGCTTCGTCATAATACAACCCGAAAGTGGTATACGTCGGAAGTGATCCAGCGTTTCTTGTAGAACACGACGTTGTGCGGTAGCCGGCAAAACAAGGTAGCTGTGAATCACTTCCCCGCTCTCTTGCATTAGAGTGTCGAGCTGCTCGGAAAGCCTCACATCTCGTTGCCCCATCCCTGCCGTATCGACCAAAATCAGTCTTCTGTTTCTTAGCTGATATATAACATCGGCTAACTCGTTAGAATCTTTAGCAACTCTTACGGGACAACCCATGATTCTTCCGTAAATTGAGAGTTGCTCATGTGCACCTATGCGATATGTATCTGTTGTCACAAGGGCCACATTGTCGGCACCGTATTCCATGGCTGCGCGTGCTGCGAGTTTCGCTACGGTTGTTGTTTTCCCAACCCCCGTCGGACCCAACAATGCGACTACGCCACCACGTTTTAAAATGTCCTGTTTAGGAATATTGATTTGATCCGCCACCAGCGACAATAACGCTTTCCACGCTCGCGCTGGCTTTGTATCTTCCGGGATATAACAGGCCATCTGGTCTGCTAACTCCGGAGAAACGCCCATTCGCTCTAAGCGCTTAATCAGCATTGCTCTTAGTGGCTCACGGCGTTCTACTTCTTGCCACATCAGACCAGAAACTTGGTGCTCCAACAGACGACGAATTGACGTCATCTCTTCGCGCATGCTTTCTAGCTCATCGGCCGATTCGTCACGCTCATCACTTGGGCGACGTCGGTCATAGCGCGTCGGGTCCAGCTTGGGCGTCGGACGTTCAAATCGATTGTCCTGTGCGATTAGCTTCGCCAAAGGTGAATCTGGTTGATATGGCGCTGGCTTTTCTTGGTTGTAGCCGTCGCGATGCTTATTTTGGCGTTGCAGCAAAGCAGAGAGCGAATCTTCATTTTCCGCTACGTGGTCGTCAGTATCTGCTGCACCACCGCTATATTGCTTAAGCATATTAGCGAATCGCTGCGTCATTGAGCCTGTTTTTTCATTGTTACTGTTATTACTGTTCAGGCTAATTTTATCTTCATCTAAATGACGATCTTGGTAACGATCAGCAGAAGACGATGACATTTGACGATGTTCGTTATAGCGATTCGATTGAGAAGCACCGCGATTTTGCTGTGACGCTGCGCTTGCTTGAGGCGGATTAGATTCACTATCTATCGCCGCAACAATCGCTACTCCACCAGCCACTTTCTTGTTTGACATGATCACCGCTTCCGCGCCTAACTCCTCTTTCACTTGGAGCAGCGCCGTTCTCATGTCTTTGGCAAAAAATCGCTTTATTTTCAAACTATGAATCCATTAATGATGCGTGAGATCAGTTACCCACGGCTTGCACAATTCTGATCTGTTTTTCATCCGGGATTTCTTGGTAAGACAGTACCCGGAGATTAGGTATTGTGTTCTTCACAAATTTCGCCAACGTCGAGCGTAATACACCGGAAGTAAGCAGAACGGCAGGTTCGCCTTTCAGTTCTTGTTCCTGTGTCGCTTGGCTTAGTGAAGACTGCAATCGCTCAGCGAGTCCCGGTTCAATCCCCGCGGATTCGCCTCCTGATGCTTGCATAGTTTGATGCAATATTTGTTCCAGTTCGGGTATCAAAGTAATCACTGGTAGCTCAGGCTCTATACCATTGATTTCTTGAACAATTAGGCGTTTAAGACTAATTCGAACTGCTGCCGTCAATATGTCAGCTTCTTGACTCTTACTTGAGTACTCAGCCAAAGTTTGAACAATCGTGCGAATATCGCGGATTGGAATGGCCTCGTTTAACAAGTTTTGTAGGACTTTCACCACCACACCTAATGGTAATTGGTCAGGAACAAAGTTCTCGACCAACTTAGGCGCGCTGCGTCCCAACATTTCTAATAAATTCTCTACTTCTTCATGGCCAATTAGCTGTGATGCGTTGTTGGTCAATAGCTGGCTTAGGTGCGTCGCTAATACCGTTGATGAATCAACAACCGTATAACCCAGAGCCTGCGCGTGCTCTCGCTGATCTTCTCGGATCCATACGGCTTCCAGTCCAAAAGCAGGGTCAATGGTTGGCTCACCATCAATCATGCCATACACCTGACCTGGGTTAATCGCTAGCTCTTGATCCGGACGAATCTCTGCTTCGCCCACCGCAACCCCCATCAATGTAATTCGGTAACTGTTTGGGGTCAGCTCAAGATTGTCACGAATATGAACCGCTGGAATTAGGAACCCAAAATCTTGCGATAACTTTTTACGCACGCCTTTTACGCGCTCTAACAGTTCCCCACCTTGGTCTCTGTCCACCAAAGGGATTAAGCGATAACCGACTTCCAAGCCAATAATATCGACTGGCTGGACGTCATCCCAAGACAGTTCGCGCTGTGAGGAAGGTTCTGTACCTTCGTCTGCTGTTGCTGGTAAAGCGGGCTCTTTCGCTTTCTGCTTCTGCCGTTTGTCGATGAAATATGCCGCTGCACCGGCCGCGACTGCCAGGCTCAAAAACGCAAAGTGTGGCATGCCCGGTACGATGCCCATCACACCAAGAATAGCCGCAGTAATCATCAGCGCTTTTGGGTTGTCGAACATCTGGAAGACCAGTTGTTCACCCATGTCTTCATCGGTGTTTTGGCGTGTCACCATCATTGCCGCTGCAATTGACAGCAATAGCGATGGGATTTGTGCGACCAAACCATCACCGATTGTCAGTAAGGTATAGATTTCAATCGCTTCACCGAAACCCAATCCATACTGCGCCATACCGATCGACAGACCGCCGACGATGTTGATAAACAGAATCAAAATACCGGCAATCGCGTCCCCTTTTACGAACTTCGAGGCACCATCCATCGAGCCATAGAAATCCGCTTCTTTGGTCACTTCAAAACGACGAACTCTTGCCTGCTCTTGGTCTATCAATCCGGCATTCAAGTCCGCATCAATCGCCATTTGCTTACCCGGCAACGCATCAAGCGTAAAGCGAGCACTTACCTCAGAGATACGACCCGCACCTTTGGTCACCACCATAAAGTTGATGATCATTAAGATGAGGAAAACCACTAGGCCGACCGCGTAGTTACCACCAATAACGACGTTACCGAACGCCTCAATTACGTTACCTGCCGCATTACCGCCTTCATGACCATGCAGTAAGACGACACGAGTCGAGGCAACGTTCAAAGCCAAGCGGAGCAACGTGGCGATCAGCAATACCGTTGGAAAAGCAGCGAAGTCCAAAGGGCGACGTGTGTAAACGGTCACTAACAACACCACCATCGACAGCGCGATGTTAAAGGTGAAGAACATATCCAGCAAAAATGCTGGAATCGGCAGTACCACCATCGCTAGGGTGGCCAAAACCATCACCGGAGCACCAATAGCTGGCATTTCACGTTGAGGGATTCGTGGCAATTTATCTGCAAACGGCAGGCTTAACTTCATACTACGAGAGATCTCAATCGATTGAAGCGTCGCGTAAGCTCTTACTATTAATACGCGACCGCTTTAGCCTAAAAGTTTAGGTAGGGTTGATAATTAAAGCGTTTTAAGCAATCTATGTACCATAATTAGCGCCAAAATAATGACTAAACACTCAAATAGAGCTTAGCTTTTGATCAAACGAGCTTTTTTAAGGCTTTACCGCTTTTCGTATCAATGACGGTGCTCGGGCGGGATTGGCAAATCATAATCTTGAATTTTCGGGCGCTGTCCACCTCGTTTTCGGTATTGCTTCAATTGGAATACAAATGCCAAAACCTGAGCGACGGCAGTAAATAACCCATCGGGGATCTCTTGCTCGAGCTCTGTCGTGTGGTACAACGCACGAGCCAAAGGTGGTGCTGGCACAATCGTAATGTCATGTTCGCGGGCGACTTCTCGAATCTTCATCGCCATGTGGTCAGTACCTTTAGCGATCACGACTGGCGCACGGTCTGTCTTCTGTTTATAACGAAGCGCTACCGAGAAGTGCTCTGGGTTAGTAACAATAACATCAGCTTGAGGAACATCCGCCATCATTCGACGTTGAGCAGCTTCCCTTTGCAACATACGAATACGGCCTTTCACTTCCGGCTTACCTTCAGTCTCTTTGTATTCGTCTTTGACTTCTTGCTTGGTCATTTTTAACTGATCAGCGTGCTGCCAAATTTGAAATGGAATATCGATGGCAACCACAATCAATAGCGAGCAACTGATCAGCAAAATAAAGTTCAGCTAAATATCTAAAGCATGGAAGATGTTTTGCGGATACACATCCATGCTCAATTGAATCAGATCGGCCTGCGATACTTGGATCAAATAGATGGCGACACCAGTGACCAGAACCACTTTAAGGATTGATTTGATCAACTCTACCCAGCTTTGCATGCCAACCATTCGCTTTAAGCCGCTAAGCGGATTCATTTTCGACAGCTTGGGCATGGCTGCTTGGGCAGAAAAACTGATTCCTCCCACACCTGCTGCTCCAATCATGGCGGCGGTAAACAATGTCGCTAACACCAAAAATAGTGGGAACAACAAATCACTCATCGCGCCCAAAGCGATATCAAACAGTTTTGCAGTATCGAAAATCTCTTCTCGTTGAAGATCAAATAAACGGCTCATGATGGAAAACAATGAACGTGCTAACGCCTCGCCAAACCACATCAATGAAATGGCGCCAACGATCAGCACAGATGCTGATGCGAGCTCTTTAGATCGAGCGACCTGCCCCTTTTCTCTGGCTTGTTGTAACCGTCGGGGCGTGGCTTCTTCGGTGCGTTCCTGACCGTCTGATTCTGCCAAATCTTAGCACTCCAAGCGAATAAGCCGACAAATCTGCGCCTCACCCACTGTCCAGAACATTTCATAATGACTGTATAGACCAGCCAGTATGTACCAACAAAGTAATAGACCCACCATCAAAGCAAAAGCAAAACCAAGCGAGAAGATATTCAGCTGTGGTGCGGCACGGGTCATTACACCAAACGACAAGTTAATGGTCAGTAGTGCAATAATGCCGGATAGAGACATACTCAATGCCGTTTGGAACATAATACCAAGCCAGCCTGCCATTTCACGGAAATCAACCGCGTTGAACGAGCCGGAGCCAATCGGCAAAGTTTTAAAACTGAACACCACCAATTGCAGCATTTTTAAGTGTCCATCGGTGGCAAGGAAAAACATTGTCGTTAAGAACATGAATAACTGGCCAAGCAATGGCGTGTTCTGACCATTTGCGGGATCAACCATAGAAGCAAAGCCCAAACTTGATTGCATACCCAATATTTGACCAAGTAGGACAAAGGTTTGAATCATAAATTGAGTAACCATACCCATCGCTATGCCGATGATCATTTGCTCGGCAATGGTCATGAAGCCACGAAACGAGAGTAGCTCAATGTCCTGAGGTACGGCGGGGATGGCTGGCATGACAGCGAAAGTGATGGCTAAACCGAGGTAAAGGCGGATTCTTGGCGAAACAAATCGGGCCCCGGTTACTGTCATCACCATCAACATGGATGAGATACGAACATAGGGCCAGAAGTAGTTTGCGATCCAATCTAAGACAACGCTAGTGGGGTACTCCATAGGCGCCTCTAATAAAGCACCTGAGGTAAGCGTTCAATCAAGCCATAGAAATATTCCATCAACATTTGCGTCATCCAATGCCCAAACAGCATCAGGGCCAAAAGCGTGACAATCAAACGCGGTAAGAAGCTCAATGTTTGTTCGTTGATGGATGTCGCAGCTTGAAAAATCGCGACTACAAGGCCGATAAGCAAGCTTGGGATGATAATAGCGCAGACCATGATAAGCACCATCCAAAGTGCTTCACGGAAAAGCTCGACAAACATTTCTGGTGTCATGTCTTATCCTCTATCTGCGCTTATCTAAAGGGCAAAGCTGCCCGCAAGTGTCGAGAGTATCAAGTTCCAACCATCGACCAATACGAACAACATCAACTTGAACGGCAACGAAACAATCATTGGTGACAACATCATCATACCCATTGCCATCAGTACCGAAGCGACTACAAGGTCAATGATCAAAAACGGCAAGAAGAGCATAAAGCCAATTTGGAATGCAGTTTTTAGCTCTGAGGTGATAAAAGCCGGAATCAATACCGCCATCGACACATCTTCTGGATTCTCGACTTGCTCTCCTGACATGGTTACGAACGTCTCCAAGTCTTTGATTCGGGTCTGCTTAAGCATAAATGCTTTCATTGGCGCTTGTGCAGCATCAAACGCTTCTCGCGCCGTGACTTGCTCGTTCAAATAAGGCTGAACAGCTTTGTCGTTGATTTCGTTCAGGACAGGAGACATAACAAAAAAGGTCAAAAACAGCGCAATACCAATAATAACCTGATTAGAAGGCGTTTGTTGCAAACCCATTGCCTGACGCAATATCGACATCACCACCACAATTCGAGTGAACGAGGTCATCAGAATCACCATGGCAGGCAAGAAGCCAAGCATGGTCATTAACGCTAAAATTTGTAGTGTAACCGAGTAGTCTTCACTGCCATCAGGGTTCGTGGTCATGGTGAATGCTGGAATACCACCGCCACTAGAAACGGACATAGCACGGCTAGCACCAGTATCACTTTGCATAGCCTGAACTGTAACACTACTTCCATCGGCTAAGTTATCTGGCAGCGCTGACTCCTCTGCTTCAGCAAAGGTAAATGAAGAAAACAGCACGCCGACAAAAAGTAACAACGTACTCAGGAGCAAACGAATTGGATTACCCTTTGTCATGTTTTTTGATCAGCTGGCTAAATTGAGTCGCAAAAGCATTGGTCGCCAACTCTTCCTCTTTCAGTGGCTTATCTAACTTGGCTAAAGTTTGGATCGATTGGCTAGTAATCCCAACCAAAAACTGTTCTTCACCCACTTGAACTACTGCGATTCTTTCTTTTGTACCCACTGGCAACTGACTCACTATACGCAAGCCCTTTTGTTGTCCCATCGCTGGCACTTGCATACGTTTCAGCAACCAAGCCAGTAAAAGAATCACGCCGATTACAAGCACAAGCGAGCCAAGTGTCGTCGCAAGATCCAGATTATTTGGTGCGGCAGCAAATGCATAAGGAGCACTTAGCATTAAGCTCAGTGCTCCAGTGATTTGCTTCAGTCGCATTTTGATTGAACGACTCATCTTAACGCAGCTTCTTAATTCGTTCAGTTTGGCTGATCACATCCGTCAAACGGATACCAAACTTATCGTTGACGACCACGACTTCGCCGTGAGCAATCAAAGTACCGTTAACCAATACGTCGAGCGACTCACCGGCTAGACGATCCAACTCAACAACCGAACCTTGGTTAAGCTGCAACAGGTTCCGAATGCTAATTTGAGAACGACCGACTTCCATCGAAATCGTCACCGGGATATCCATAATAGTGTCGAGTTTACGACGCTCATCTTCGCTAATTGGGCTTGAAGTGTCTTTTAGCTCTTCCAGTGGCGCAGCCAATACTTCATCTACGTCTACAGAAGGGGCAGACGGGTCTTCGCCAAGAGCGGCTGCCCATTCGTCTGCTAGCTTTTGATCGTCACTTGGTTCCATTTTTCTATCCTGTGTTACGCCTTACTCATGCCATAGCATGTCTATTTAATAAGGTATCTTAATGGTCTATATCGTCTTCACTCTCAAGCTCGGACATGATGTCTTTACCTAAGAAAGCTAAATCTGTTTTGACGACATGTGGGCGCTCAATTTCCTCAGAAATTTGCACCGCTAATTTGTCTTCCGAACGACCCATTTTTACGCGATAGGTCGGTAGGTCTTCTACAAACATCGTCGCATGTTCTGGCATTTCAATCGGGATGATATCGCCCGGTTGCAGCTCCATGAGATCACGCAAAGAAATGTCTTTTTCGAGCAAGTTCACGCGGAAGTTAACCGGACAATCCATGATCTCTTCACGTAGTGCTGAGCTCCAGCGAACGTCCGTTTCCATCTTGTCGGACTGAACACCTGCATCCAATAGTTCACGGATAGGCTCAACCATGGAGTAAGGCATAACGACATGAAAATCGCCGCCACCGCCGTCAACTTCTATATGGAATGAACTCACGACAATCACTTCTGTCGGGCTGACAATGTTTGCCATGCTTGGGTTTACTTCAGAGTCGAGATATTCGAACTCTACCCCCATCACTGGCGACCACGCTTCTTTATAATCTTCAAATACAATTTTCAGTAACAACTGAATGATGCGGCGTTCCGTTGGGGTAAATTCGCGGCCTTCGATTTTGGCGTGGAATCGACCATCACCGCCAAAGAAGTTTTCTACCAGAATAAAGACTAAACGAGCCTCCATGGTGATCAACGCAGTGCCTTTTAACGGACGAAAACGCACCATGTTCAAACTGGTTGGCACGTACAATGTGTTCTGGTATTCACCAAACTTCATCATCTGCACGCCATTGATCGACACCTCTGCCGTTTTACGCAGCATATTAAACAGACTAATACGCATGTGCCGTGCGAAGCGCTCGTTGATAAGTTCGAGCGTCGGCATTCGACCACGTACGATTCTGTCTTGCGACGAGAAATCAAAATTGACGGCACCCTCAGTGTCGTTTTCTATCGGTTCATCGACGTCATCAACATCGTCAACCCCATGCAATAGCGCATCAATTTCGTCTTGGCTTAATAGATCGGTCACGTTTTACCTATTGAATAACAAAATCTGTAAACAGTACTTTTTCAATCACTGGCTTACCGACCGCAGCATTCAGCGCTGCTTTGATATCTTCGGAAGCACGATCGCGCAATTCCACTCGTCCTGTAGGAGAGCGCAATTGATCAACCGTCGCGGAAGCAAACGTTGATAGCATAGAGCTTTCAATCAGTGGCGAATGATACCGCGCCAACTCTTCATTTTCTGCACCGCGAACCATTAACTGCGCTTTAATTTGAACCAACCTATCGCGGCTATCCCCAGTAACGTTAAATACAAATGCCTGAGGAAGATTCACATACGCGATGGGCGCAGCATTCGATGCCTTCACTTGAGCCTGTTGAGACGATTCAGCCTGAGCAGGTTCATCAGAGCCCATTAGAAAAAATGCCGCTGCCCCGCCACCAAGTAGTAATACTACAACAGCGATGATGATGATAAGTAACTTGCTTTTTCCTTTCGGCGCATCGGCCCCTTGTAACTGTTCTTCTGCCATTCTTGTCTCTTATTGTTCTTTTGAGTTACCAAGACGTTTTAGTGAGTTGCTTGGTAACCGTATGCCATTGCCGTTAAACGGCCTTTTATGCGTAAAAACTAATTCCATCACGCTTTGAAGCGACATTCAAATCCAGATTGACATCAGATTCAAAACCCTCTTCGGACTGTCCAGAAAAACCGCCACTTTGCGCGCTTTGACCATGTTGTTCAGCAGTATACCTACCTTGCTGTTGCCCGCTGTTTTGTTGCTGGACGGAAGAATCAGCCAGCTGCATACCTTGTTGCGCTAGCATTTCTCTCAAACGAGGGAGCGTCTGTTCAATAATGTCACGAGCTTGCGGGTTGTTCACTGTAAAATGTACATTGGCAACGTCGTTATTCATGGTCATACGAATTTGCATACGACCTAACTCTGGTGGATCAAGACGAATATCGAGATTTTTCAGATTCTTCGACATCATCATTTGCACTTTTTCCGCAACTTGCTCGTTGGCTAGCTCTTTAGTTAGTTGCAACGGAAGCTGAGCTTGTTGTGCAGCATCAATACGCGCTTGTTGCTGTACATTAATTCCTTGCTGACCTGCCATAGCCTGAAGCTGTCCAGCGAAGCCATGTTGGAGGTCCGGCTTATCTTGTTTATCCGCAGTCGACTTTAGCGCACCAGTCTCCAATGCTGCGTTCATCACTTTCTGGCTAATCTCTCCGTCTTTCACACCTTGAAGCGACGTCGGCACTTGCGCGGCTATCAACGTATCAGGCGTTGGAGATAATGCGACTTTTTCTCCACTATGAGCAGTTTGTGGCTGGGGTACTTGAGCCGCTGTATGCTGGATTTGCTGAGACACTGCCATAGGTCCAGCCTGGCGAGTTAAATTATGTTGTACTTGTTGCTCTGCGAGAATCTGTTTAATGTCATTAGGGAGCGCAACAAATTGGGCAAGGTCTTGATCAGGAATATCCGCCGTGATCCTTCCTTGTTTCAACCCTTCAATGATCTGAGCTTCTTGCCGAGTCAGTGGTTTTCCTTGCGCCAACTTAGTATCTATAACTTCAAGTTCATCCAAGGAGACTCGTGGAAGCGCGTCGATGTTGGAACCATCAACGTCTGTTAACAACGGCGACAGATCATTAGCTACTTCACCACTGACTGCGCTCTTAGCCGTCGGATGGCTGGCTTGTTTCGCTAGCTCTTGCCAAGCAGCAAACTCAGGCGAAAGTTTGTCGACATCGATAGGTTGACCATTCTTATCTAAAATTGGCTCTAAGTCTTGTCCTGGGATCATCTGTGCTTGTTCAAGCGAATGAACTGATGGCGTTTCATTCAAAGCCAGCTCATCAAGGTGTGTCGAAACGGTTGCTTGCTCGTGGAACGAATGCACTAAATTCGCGCTCTGAGGCAAAACTTTGCCACTATCGATGGATGCATTACTCGCATTCAGGGTTTGATTCGCTTGTTCAATTCGACCAAGAAGCTGTTGTCCTTCGCCCATCGTGCTTTTTACGTCCACTGTATTTGATGGGTTGCTCGTATCGATTGATGTTGATTTCACTTTTTCAATAGCTTCAACATCATTCTCCAAAGGTGTGCTGTTACTCGCCTTTTGTAAACTTGCTTCTTCACTTAAGGTTGCATTCGGTTTGTTTGCTGATATTTCATCAAAACCATGGGGCTCGTCACTGACGGATTCTTGGCTTTCTTGCGCCAACAATTCGTCCGAGACGTTAGCAGAAGAAGTACTGCCTACATCCGCTCTTTCTTTTTCTTCAACCACTGTCGATTCTGTTGCTACTTTTTCGGGCTTTTGTTTACCAGCAAACGCATCGGTTAACGTTTCTAAAAATCCCTTGCTCTCAGTGCTCTCTGCGGACGCTTTAGCGGACACATCAGAAACTGGCGTCTTGGTAGTCGCAGATACATGGGACAAATTCACACTCATTTAGAAACTCTCGTTCTCGTGGCTCTGAGTATATCGCTGGCAGGCAGCAATACTGGCGGCAAACTAAGGTCAAAAAGACCCGACACTGACAGCTAAAATGCAAAAATCACACCACAATATTGAGCCAATTCTCGGCAAGCTAATAGATGGCATGTTTATGGAACAAACATCAACAATACTATCCGATAACCTGGTTCCTAACATGATGTACAGCTACTTGATTGACTTTGAAAAACGATAAGCGTAAACAGACATTTGACTTAACAATTAAGGAATCACTTTGAAGATCACAGAATTACGCCAATATAGAATCAGAGCAGGCAAAACAGAACAGTGGCTAAGTTGGATGAAGGAAGAACTGTTGCCCTATCAACGTTCACAAGGCATGCGTGTACTGAATACTTACGTCCACACTGGTGATGATGGACATGACTATTTTGTTTGGCTTAGAGAGTTCGACAATGAACAAGCACGCCAGGCTCTCTACGAAAAAACATACAACGAGTGGTGGGTTCGCGAGATTCGACCGAAGGTGTTTGAGTTAATTGAACAAGACTCAATCAAAGTTACCTTACTTGAATCGGTAGAGATGTAGTCAGCTGCAACACCGTAATGCAATATCGAACCGATAACGTTTAGAAACGATGTGGTTTTCGACTGTAAAGTAAGGTGGAAAACTCGTCCATTTGCTTTTGTTCGCGCTTAGCTTCAGCAAGTTGTTTCTCTTTTTCGCGTTTGTCTATCATCCACTCATAGGATTTGCGTTCTTTACGCACGGTTAACCAATATTCTTTACAGTTTTCAACCTGCTCTTTGAAATGACTTTCTGCTTGCTTTTGCTTAGATAAAGTTTCATCTAGCTGGGTAAGGAATCGATTTAAGTGTCCATATTGACTTGCCGTTAGGCCCGCCTGACCACGGTCGACGAGTTGCTGGCAATAATCAAGCCGATACTTTTCAATTTGTTCAACCTGACGGTAATAATCTTCGAGTTCAGAACGCGCTTTGTTCAGTGCAAGCACAGCTTGGTCTTCACGATCCTTAGTTTGCTCAAGTAGAAACTCCATCGCATTATTCATGCGCTATCACCCACCCAAAATGTTTCTAAGCATATTGACGCACATATCGTATGGCACCGATTCTTTCATGCTCTGCTGCAAGTATTCGTCTAACTTCGGTTTCAAAGTAAATGCGCCATCAATAGCAGGATCGGTACCCGGTTTGTACGCTCCAATCGAGACCAAATCTTGATTCTTGCGACAAATAGACAAGACCTGTCGCACCGCTTTTGACATCAGAACGTGCTCTTCGGTCGTGATTTGCGGCATAACACGGCTCACCGACTTCTCGACATCAATCGCCGGATAATGGCCTGCATCCGCCATTTCACGAGAAAGTACAATATGGCCATCAAGAATGGCTCGCGATGCGTCCGCTATCGGATCTTGCAAATCATCCCCTTCGGTCAACACGGTAAAGAACGCCGTAATCGAGCCTTGCTCGGCACTTCCATTACCCGCTCGCTCAACCAGCGCTGGCAGCTTGGCAAATACAGAAGGCGGGTAACCTTTCGTCGCTGGCGGCTCACCAACAGAAAGTGCGATTTCACGCTGTGCTTGTGCAAAACGAGTCAACGAATCCATCAATAGCAGAACATCTAACCCTTGGTCCCTGAAGTATTCAGCAATCGTTAATGCCGTTTGGCACCCCTTTAAGCGCATTAGAGGTGAAGCATCGGCAGGCGCCGCGACCACCACTGAGCGGCGACGACCGTCCTCACCCAAGATCTCTTCGATGAACTCTTTAACTTCACGTCCACGCTCACCTATCAGGCCGACGACCACAACCTGTGCGGTGGTGCCTCGCGTCATCATGCCAAGCGTGACCGATTTACCCACACCAGAACCTGCAAACAGACCGATACGCTGACCTTTACCAACCGTCAACAAACCATTGATGGCTTTTAGGCCAACATCGAGCGGTTCAGAAATTGGTTTTCGAGCCAACGGGTTGATCGGCTCGGCATTAAAAGAGGCACGGTGATCGGTATACAAAGGGCCAAGTCCATCAAGTGGATTCCCAACCCCGTCTATCACGCGCCCAAGTAACTCCATGCCGACAGGCAAACCAGCGTCACTGGTTAAAGGGGTGACTCTCGCGCCAGGTAAAATGCCCGTAATTTGTTCGCTTGGCATTAAAAATAGGTTGTCACCTGAAAAGCCGACAACCTCGGCTTCCATCTGACCTGACATGGTTTCCACTAAGCATAAACTGCCAATTGGTGCGCGACAGCCGGTTGCTTCCAACGTTAACCCAACCACACGCACCAGTTTGCCAGAGGCGACAGGGCGCGTCGTAAGGCCTTCAACTTTGTAGCTTTTTAAGCGGTCAGCGAGTGCTTGCATGGATTACTCACCCTCTTGATGACGGTTTGCGCCACAAAAGCTGTGCAATACGCTTTTGACGCGTTCTTCCATGCGATAATTAATGCTTGATTCACCGGCTTCAATCTGGACGTCACCTCGATTGAGCGATGGCTCAGCAACTAACGTCCAGTTGCGACAATTAAGGTCTTCTTCACCATAAGCTGAACGAATAATCGCGACATCTTCTGGATTCAGGTGCAAGGTAATAGGGTGGCCTGATATTGGTAGCGCTTCGACCGACTGCTTCACCGTATCTAAAATAATTTGAGGGTTGGTTTGTACTTCAACGTGCACCACTTCTTTAACTAAACAGAGCACCATATCCACCAGCTGCTTTTCAACCTGAGCATTCATCAACTCCAAAGGTTGAGCAAACTGATTGGCCAAGTTCATAAAGGTTTCAACTTGCTGCTGAATGTATTCTTGCCCTGCAGTTACCCCTTCAGCTTTTCCGAGCTCGAGACCTTCAGCATGGCCGGCTTGCAACCCTTCTTCTTTACCTTTGTCGTAACCTTGCTTAAAGCCAGCTTCCTGACCTTGATGTAAGCCTTCTTGATAAGCGCCTTGCTTAATCAGTTCAATTTGCTCTTCGGTTAGCGCAAGTGGCTGCTCTTCTTCAGGCTCATCAAAATTCGGCACCCATCCCGGGTCATAGTTGAACGCGGTTTGTTTTGCTTGTTTGGCTTTAGGCTCGCCATAATCAGGCAGCCCCCAACGTTGAGGTTCGATCATCGAATCATCTTCATCAGGACGGATAAATCCACGTTTTCTATCGCCAGCCATGGGTTACCTATTGTGTGTTCGATTAAGAAGTGAGGGTGCTCCGCAATAGGATAATTGCGAAGCAATAGAAATTATAAGAATTCGTCAGCACCGCCAGACAACATGAGCTCACCAGCATCCGCCATTCGACGGGCAATTGCTAAGATTTCTTTCTGAGCGGCTTCTACATCTGCCACTCGTACTGGCGGCATCGCTTCTATATCATCACGCATCATATCAGCAGCACGTTTAGACATGTTCTTGAAGACTTTCTCACGTAACGAGTCATCTGCACCTTTGAGTGCTTTTTGCAACACGTCTTGTGGTACGTCACGCAGCAACTTCTGAATACCTTGGTCGTCCACTTCGACTAAGTTTTCGAAGACAAACATTAGGTCTTGGATTTGCGTCGCCATGTCTTCGTCCTGATCGCGAATTTGTTCCATCAACAAACCTTCGACGTTGTTGTCTAGGTAGTTCATGATCTCCGCTGCTGCTTTCAGGCCGCCAATTTTGGCTGCTTGTGCACCCGCTTGACCCGCGAACTGTTTCTCCATGATTTCGTTCAGCTCTGCCAATGCTGATGGCTGAACTTCTTCAAGGTTGGCAATACGCATCATCAGATCCAAACGCACGCGCTCAGGGAACTGAGACAAAATCTCTGCAGATTGGTCTGCTTCTAAATAAGACAGTACGATAGTTTGAATCTGTGGGTGTTCATTGACAATAATGCTCGCCACTTGGCGTGGGTCCATCCATTTCAAAGAATCCAAACCTTTTGAGCCCGTACCAAGTAGGATCTGGTCAACTAAGTTGTTGGCTTTGTCTTCACCAAGAGCGGCAACCAGTGCATTACGCATAAAGTCTTCGCTGCCCATACCAATGTTGGTGTATTTCTGGATATCCTCCAAAAACGCACGATGAACAGCAGATACCTTGTCTTGGCTGAGATCCTTCGCGCGAGCCATCGCACTACCAACACGCTGAACCTGTTTTGGTTCTAGGTGACGGATAATGCCAGCTGCATCTTGTTCATTAAGGCTCAGTAGTAAAATTGCCGCTTTTTCTTCGCCGGTAATGGTTGAAACATCCAGCTCTACTGGCATTCCCGCGGCGTTGTCATCTTGAGGTACGATATCGTTAGCCATTGTCATTCATCCAGTTTTTCACTACTTGAGCAGCCAGTTCAGGTTCATTCGCAACCAGAGCGCGAACCGCTTTCAATACATCTTCATCTTTATGAAGGTTTGGCAAATCAATACTTGAGCCAAACTCGAACAGTTCGCTGCTTTCGATGTCACTGCCAATCAAGCTAGTTTCACCATCCGCACCAATCGGCAAGCCGTCTGGTCCGTACATTTCGTCTTCATCATCGCTGGTAGGGTTAAGCAATTTCTTCATTGCTGGGCGAACCAGAACCAACACAACCACAATAATCACTAATGCACTTGCGAACCAACGAACCCAATCACTGAAGTTAGGGTGCTCCCAAATTGGTGGTTCTTCTAGCTGCTCAGCCTCTGGCTCAGCAAACTTTACACTCAATACATTCAGCAAATCGCCACGGCCTTGATCAAAGCCAACAGTACCAATTAATACTTGGCGAATGGCATTGATTTCAGATTCGGACATTGGGGTATAAGTCACTTCACCCGTATCAGGGTTAACTTGACGACGGTCTTTAATCGCAACAGAAACGGTCTGACGAGCCACCGTCCCAGTCTGCTTTCGCTCGTGGCTGATGGTGGTATCTAGCTCAAAGTTACGCGTGGACTCTTTACGAACTGACCCCTGCCCCATGACAGAACCATCTTTCATTTGAGCCACATCTTGCGGAATTGAGGCATCCGCTGGAGGCTGATTACTCAACGCACCCGGAATACCCGCTACCATGTTACCGTTATTGTAATCTTCGAGTGCGTACTCACTGCGGGTCGCAGGGGTGTTCGGATCAAAGCGTTTGCGAGTTTGTTCAACCGCACTGAAATCCATTTGTATATCAACCTGCGCCGTATAGTTGCCATAACCTAAAATCGGTAATAGTACGGAATCAATTTTTTCGCGCAGCGCTTGCTCTTGGCTGCGTTCTAATTCTTGTTCTTTGCGTCGCGCCGCAGAAGCAGGATCTTGGGAGCCTGAGCTGAGTAAGCGGCCATGCTGATCTGTGACGGTAATTCGAGAAGTTTTCATTCCCGGCACGGCACTCGCTACCATGTCGACAATAGAATCCACTTCTTGCTGCTTAAGGTTCGTGCCTGTCGACAATGTCAAAAATACCGACGCAGAAGCTTCTTGGTTATGACGCACAAACACGCTGTGCTTTGGCAGTGCCAATAACACTCGTGCTTTGCGAACTTGCTTCATTTCTTCAATTGCTTGAGCCAATTGGCGCTCTCGACTGAGTTTGAGACGCTCTTGCTCGAGACGTTGTGAAACACCAAAACCCATGTCTTGCAGCAAAATATCATCGCCCGCTTCTGTAGCTTGGTTAACGCCGGAACGAACCATGCCAAGTTTGATCGAGTTGTACTCACTCGATTCAACAGAAACAGTATTACCATCAAGCTTATAATTGATTTTCTGCTGGTCCAGATAATCCAGAACGGGGATCAATTCTTCGGTCTCATACGCACCAAGTGGGCGCATCTCCGGTTCTTTGACCCAAAAGAACAGCATCACGATCAATGCAACACAGATGGATATCGACAGCACAAGCACAACCTGACGAAGTAAATCGAGGTCGCCCACTGCCATATCGAATTTTGACGCACTGCGCTCCTCTAGATCTGGATTTTGACTCTCCACATCCACATCGGAACTTGCTACCAGTGCACCATCTGAGCCGCCTTCAGTGACGGTTAAATCTGTAGACTTGTCTGCCACACTTATTACCTAAATTACACTGGCATGTTCATGAGGTCTTTATATGCCTCAACGAGTTTATTGCGAATTTGAACCGTCGCATCAAAAGCGACACTAGACTTGTTACGAGCGATCATAACGTCAGAAAGGGATACATCGGCATCACCACGATCAAAACGGGTTTGTAAATCACCAGATGCTTTTTGAAGTGTGTTCACGTTATTGATGGCTTTAGTTAGGAGATCGTTAAAATCTGCTCCAACTTTCGCCCCACTTGCAGTAGGAGCCGTATTGGTTGCTTCTACCATCATGGCGCGCATTTCTGCCTGAATACCATCAATTTTCATTAGCACCTCTAAGCCAAAAGATTGACTATTAACAAAACTGATTATTGACACAGCAATTAACGTGCCATAAGACATTAGCAATCAATTCACTTACACTTTTTGTCTTATGGCCGTGGTCTGTGTTAATTCGGGATATCTATACCAGCATCACGCATTTTGGCAAGCTTATAGCGCAAGGTTCGAGGGCTTATACCCAGTTTCTCCGCCATTTCTTTGCGTCGACCATTACACTCAACCAAAGTCTCCAAAATAATGGCGTATTCTTGATCGCGCAGCTCGCTGCCTAAGCCTTCTCCACCAGTTACTGGGCGGCTGACACTCTCAGCTTGAGCAACTGGCTTAACATTGGGCACGACCATATCTGCATTTTGCACCACGTGTTGCAAGCTATTGGCATCTTGCCAGTCTACGCCCTCGAGCAAAATGTGCTCTGCATCGATGTCGCCATTTTCACTTAATATCAGCGCTCGTTGAACCACGTTATCCAATTCACGAACATTACCCGGCCAAGGGTATTGCAATAGTTTTTCTAACGCAACGGTCGAGAATTGAGGCACTGGCATGCCCATTTTGCTGCAATGACGCTCAGCAAGATGCTTGGCAAGCGGTGCAATATCGCCTTTACGTTCTTTAAGTGCAGGCCACGCAATTGGGAATACATTCAGGCGGTAATATAAGTCCTCTCTGAAGTTTCCTTCTGACACGTATTGCTTAAGATCACGGTTACTCGTCGCTAACACACGAACATCTAACTTGATGCTTTTGCGACTGCCTAGGCGCTCTACTTCTCGCTCTTGCAAAACACGCAACAACTTCGCTTGCAGGTTCAGGTCCATTTCGCTGATTTCATCAAGTAAGATTGTGCCACCTTGTGCTTGTTCGAACTTTCCTGGGCATGCCTGAACAGCACCAGTAAATGCGCCCTTTTCATAGCCAAACAGTGTTGCTTCGAGCATATTGTCAGGAATCGCAGCACAGTTAATTGCGACAAAAGGACCATTTTTACGATTTGACGCGTTGTGAATATAGCGCGACATCACTTCTTTACCTGAGCCACTAGGACCTAGCACCATAACATTCGCATCTGTACGTGCCACTTTATCGGCCAACGCAAGTAGACGCAGACTTTTTTCATCTGCCACGACCGCGTCACCATTGTCATCGCTTTTGATCGGTGCATATCGACTGACCATGTTCAGCAATACTTCTGGTGCAAATGGTTTCGCCATGTAGTCAATCGCGCCGTCTTTCATTGCCGACACGGCATCTTCAATATTGGCGTACGCCGTCATTAGCAATACTGGTAAGTTAGGCCAATTCTGCTTGATGCTTTTGAGCAGAGCTAAACCACCCATACCCGCCATTTGCACATCAGAAACGACGATATCAACCGTATTCGATTTCAGCTTTAAAAGTGCATCTTCAGCACAGTCCGCTTCCAACCACTCATACCCTGCCAGAGCCAGAGTATCGACTAGGGCTTCACGAAGACCTTCATCGTCTTCTACGATCAGCACTTTGCTTTGCGCCATTATGATTCTCCAGAAATTGTTATTACCAAAAGCCGCTTATTGCGCTTCTGTTTGCACTCGCTCTAGCGGAATGCACATGGTGAAGCAGGCTCCATCACCCTGCTCTGAAATAAGTTCCAATCGACCGTCATGGGCACGGCAAACCATTTGAACAACTGCCAACCCTAATCCAGTTCCTTGAGAACGTGTGGTAAAAAATGGCTCCATGATTTTGGCTTGCAGTTCTTCGGGCACTCCCGGTCCGCTGTCTTGCACAGAAATGCGTAACTCACCATTTACCGGGCGGAAAAAAATATCGACTTGCGATTCTTTACCAGACATTTGAATCGCATTCATGACCAGATTACTTAATGCGGATGCAATGGCGTTCGCATTGCCTAGTAGCTCAGTTTGTTCTTCTTCCACTTCTAGGCAGTAATCAATACTGTTGTTTTTTAGCGCGGTTTCGACCATCGGCTGATATTCCGCTACCAACTGGGCAATCGTGAATGGCTTAATGACTTTATTATCACCACCTTTAGCAAAAAGCAGCATATCATTAACCTGCTTTTCCAAATCGTGCAGTCGATCCATTAATTTGGTTTGGAAGCGATCTTTTGTCGCTGGAGGAAGATTTGGCGCTCCCAAATTGGATGCATATAACATAGCGCTCGACAGCGGCGTTCTTACTTGGTGAGCAAGCGACGCAACCATACGTCCTAACGACGATAAGCGCTGTAAATCACTGACACGAGCTTGAAGTAAACGGGTTTCGGTTAAATCGGTAATCAGGATCAATTGACCTGTTGTGGACGCCGAGATGGCGAGTCGAACTTTACGGCCATTACGTAATGAAACTTCGTGGCCATCATCTTCACGTGGGTCAAACACCGCCTGGATAACGTTGAACCATTTTTCGTTAACCAGTGGAATCTCAAGAATTCGGTGCGCTTCTGGATTTGCTTCACGCACTACTCCGTACGTATCGAGCAAAATCACTCCAGCAGGCATCACATCGAGCACCTGTTTGTAGCGCTCAACCTGATTCTCTACGGAATCTAAATGGGATTGATTGGTGTTGTTATCCATTACTGCCTGTCGAAATATCGCCGCTAAAACTAAAATAGCTTGGTAAGCAATTAGCATACCAAGCTATTTTCTATATTTATCAGGACGTTAAGCTATCGACAATAAGTTGACACTCAGAGATAACGGTTTTGGATGCCAGAAAAACGATGTTAACCAGCCCAAGTGATTATTCAGATATCGTCTTAAAACTTCACTTTACCTAGCGCTGTAAGTTGTACTTACGCATTTTTTCCACCAGCGTAGTACGTCGCATACCCAGCATGTCGGCCGCTCTTGCTACAACGCCACCCTGCGCTTCTAATGCTTGGCTGATCATATTAACTTCTAAATCAGCCAGCAGCTCTTTCAAATTAACCCCTTCCGGTGGCAGCGCTTGCGGGGCGTTCATGCTGTGATCAAGGTCGTCTTGATCTTCAAAGCTAAAATCTTCAGAGAAGATATCTTGGAATACATCACGCTCTTGCTCTTCCACCGAAACAAATGGGTTGCTCTCTGGTTGGAACTCTGGGATGTCACTGTAGCGATATTTGGTTGGTAGATGGTTTACATCCACCAAGCTATTTGGATACAGAATAATCATTCGCTCAACAAGATTAGCCAACTCGCGTACGTTGCCCGGCCAGTTATGCTCCATCAGTGAGTTGATTGCACGAGGTGTAAAGCAGATAGGTTGTCCGCCCTCCGCCTCTAAACGTGTCATCAGTTCTTGCAGCAGCAATGGTATATCTTGTTTGCGCTCTTTCAGCGCTGGCATCTCAATTGGAAACACGTTCAGACGATAGAACAAGTCTTCTCGGAACGTACCTTCTTCAATCATATTTTCTAGATTACGGTGTGTCGCCGCCACAACTCGAACATTTACCTTGATGGTACTATTGCCACCTACACGTTCAAAGCAGCGTTCTTGCAATACACGAAGCAACTTTACTTGCATCGACATTGGCATATCGCCAATCTCATCAAGAAAGATCGTGCCACCGTCTGCGAGCTCAAATCGACCTTTACGGGCAGTTAACGCACCAGTAAACGCGCCTTTTTCGTGACCAAATAATTCGCTTTCTAGGAGCTCAGGCGGTATTGCACCACAGTTAATAGGTACAAATGCGCCATCGCGGTATGAAGAGTGATAGTGGATGTTACGCGCAACAACTTCTTTACCTGTACCGGACTCACCTAAGATCAACATGTTTGCTTCCGTGTTTGATACTTGCTCAATCAGGTGTCGAACTTCTTGAATACCTCTACTTTGACCAACTAAGCTGCGAAAAAGCGTGTTTTTGCGTGCACTAGCAACAACATTCACTCCTTTTCGCCCCAGAAAATCTTTGCAGTGGCGTAACGCTTCACTAAGCTGTGGGTAATTAAGCGGCAGCTCTAGTTCACCAACAAAATTTGGAAGATCATCAACAGGCAAAGGAAAACGGCCCATGACTAGAAGAGGGATGTGGTAAGCGCTGTTTAAATGAGAGATAACCGTACTCGCCGCTTGACCTGCTGGAATATTACCAACAATACAGCACGACCATACGCTAGACCAATCAACAACGCTGAGCTGATCAGAACTGACCGCTTCGCAATTTTCTCCAACAAATTCCAATATATTGCTTAAATTTAAACGACTTGATGCGTCATCATCAATTACAAGCAGCTTTGCCAAACCATGCATAAGTAAGAATGATTGCCTTTATTTTAGGTGCGTTGCGGCCAAACCTTGATTTGCGCAATTGGGTGCTAAAGAAGGCAGAACCACCACACTCAATTTACGATAGACAAAATAGGAAAATCAGCAACAAAAAAGCCATTAGGGCTACTAATGGCTTCTATTTTATTTGAATATAAAAATAAGGCAACCAAGCAATGGAGAGGTGTGAGCTTGATAGAAACTTTGCTACACAACTCGTTGCGCAATTGACAAATATATTCGTCTAGTATCTTAACGCATTGTTTTGACTATTAAATACCAACTTCAGCAGCGGTAAGATTATGAAACTCTGTTGGGATTTGGTCCCAAGCGGACTTGATCTCACGGATAATGTCGATAACGTCGTCGATCAGCTGAGGCTCATTTTGATGGTTAGCAGCAGAAATTTGCGTGATCATAAACTCATACAGTGAATCTAAGTTTGAAGCAATATCACCACCGTCATCCATAGATAGACAGCTGCGTAGCGCGATAATGATGTCTAACGCTTTACCCAAGCGCTCACCTTTTGCTGGAATATTGCCTGCTTGCATGGCTGCTTTACCTTGAATAAGGCGCTCAATCGCACCAGCCATAAGCATTTGAATGACTTTGTGCGGAGAAGCCGCGCTAAGCTGGCTGTCGACTGATACCTTTTTGTATGCTTGCAAAGAACCGCGCATAGTAATCCTCTTTTAAATAAATTTTTTGTACTGCTGAAGTGAACGCTGGCCATAACGAAACTTATGGAGCTCTTTTCCGACCTTTGACGTTTCCGATTGCATCAGCTCGACAATTCTTTTGGTACGAGTTAGCAATGCTTGCCACTCTGCATCCTGCTTAACCAAAGGATTTTGATGAATAATTGGTAACAGGTTTTGCAATAACCGTTCCCTGATATCGACCAAGCGAAGAATTTCTTCAGCATTAAAATCAATTTTTTCTAATTCTTGCGTAATTAGTTGATCTATATCACTAATTTCCATGAGTTCTTTTTGCATTTATTAACCCAACGCACTCATCAAAGCGCCTAACTGGCCTTGCATTTTACCGGTCGCATCTTGCATCGCGGTAAACTTCGCATGAGTACGCTTCTCTAGGCTTTCCATGCGGCGATCTAATGCCGCTTGATCGTCACTCAAACGGTAGTTTTGTTCTGTGAGACTTTTTTCTCGAGTACGAATACTGCCTGTAATACCTGTGATACCGTGAATCGCATCTTCTACTCGTTTAGCAAAACCTGTGTTGCCACCGAAGAACTTTTCTAACTCGTTGAAGTTATTGTTCAACTGGCGATCTAGCATGTCATAGTTGATTTCTAGGGTGCCTTGACGTGTGGTCGTAATGCCAAATTCTGTTAAGGACTTTAGGTTTTCAGGCGCCTTATCGATTCGAGTAGAAAAGACCGATTTTAATCGTGAATCTGCACTGCGTACGGTGCTGTCACCTGACAACGGCCCTTTTTGACCAGTTACCGGATCCACACTCGCCAACGCTTGGGAGGTTTGATAAAACGAGTTATACGCTGCCACAAAGTTTTCGATATCGTTGCGTACACTTTGACGGTCGTACTCGACACCAATTTCAGCAGGCGGTTTATTCGGTTCTGATTTGCCTTTTAGTGTTAAATCAACACCTTCGATCGCATCTTCAATCACATTGTTGTGGCTAGATAGCTTTGCCACGCCATCAAGCAGAACTTCTGAATCTTGCCCTGCTTGTACTTCTGTCATTCCAAGGTATTGTTCAAAAGCAGATTGTGCCTTTGCGATTTTCGCTTCTGCTTCATCAATTTTTTCCAGACGCTCACGTTCTTGAGGATCAAGTTTAGCGCGATGAATTTGCTTAGCTTGCGCTTCGGAAAGTTCACCACGTGCCACTTTTTCGTCTAACGCTTGCTTTTCACTCGCAATTTTTTGCTCGATTTCCGCTTTTTCTTGCTCAAGAAGCTGCTTAGCCTCTTTCGTCGTAACGTAAGAATCGGTTAGGGTGCCCGATGCGGCATTATTCCAGCCTGGTACATCTGGTGCCTTCTCTATTGCCTTTTCGTCGAGTTCGAGCTCTGGTTCTTCATAAGAGTCCAACAAAGTACCTGACGCAGTTTCTGTCCACCCTGGAATTCTGTCTTCAGGGCGTAAACTCGCGCGTCGGTTGGCTTCATCAATGGCTTCTTGACCAGCTTTGGCTGCTTCTGCACCCGCCGCAGAGATTGGCGCTTGCGATGCATCATCTTGTACATCGTCTGCCGCTTTTTGCTCTTCTGGAGGTAGAGGATTGCCGTTTGCATCCAGCTCTTCTGCTGGTTGTTCCGGAAATTTAAGAGGACCTAAGACATCTTCCGCCGCTGAACGAGCTTCTTCAAGCGCGTTGACGCGGTCTTCAAGTGTTTGGTATTCGAAATATTTAAGAGGGTTGCCTTTTTCTGCCTCCACACTGACTCTGATTTGATGATCCTTACCAGAGAGGTTAGAAGCAAGGATAAGGCGTGGACCTTCGACGTCGTTAATAAGAGATGCACGAACGCCAGGGTTATCTTTAGCGCCATTAATGCCGCGTACGACATCGATGAGCTTAGATCGGGAACGAACATCGATATTAAAACGCTCGTCACCAAGCGAAATCTGCAGCTTACCAGGGCCAAATTTTGCGTCTTCTGGCAATACGTCAGAAGCGACTTTATGGCTCTGAGCAAGCTGCAACACATCGATAGCATATTTGCCAGCGATAGCATCTGTGGTTGCCGTGGCAGATACAATATTGTCATTGGTCGTTTCGACGGTGCGAACGGCAAATGCTTTCTCCTGACGAAAGTTCGCCATGAGATTTTTCATCGTATCCAATGATTCTCTGAGTCGCCCGTAAGCACTGATACTGGCATTAATTGTCGTGCGTTCGTTGTCGATGCGTTGCTGCTTTGGTACGCGTTCGGCATCCACAATTTTGCTGACCATGGAATTAATATCCATGCCGCCAGACATCCCCAAAGGGCCTAAACTCATCAAATCACCTCTAAAAACGACTTACACTTTTTCAGTCAACAACCCGCTGTTGGCTGTGTGCTCAGCTAGGCGACGCAATACCACTAGCATTTCTTCATCAGGAATTTGACGAATCACGTCACCGGTATTGGCTTCATAAATCGTCACCACATCTCGTCCGGATTCTTCATCCACTCGAAATGCGACTCCTTTGTTTATGGACGTTACAAATTCATTCATTTGTGCGACCAATTTTTCACGTTCTTCTTTGTTCAGTTCTTGACGACTTTCAGCCATCTCGATCGCAGCTTGAACAGAGAAGTCGTATTCGGTGTTTTTCGCTTTTTGCGGCGAAATCTCACCATTTGAATTTGCTGGGCTAGACGTGCCTATATCATTGCCATTTTTATTTGCAAACTTTGTGCCATTTGGCGTGCCGTAAGGCTGGATGTTCGATGCGTAGGAGGATATATCCATTACAATCTCCCTTCCACCTTATGGGCTAACGATAGAATCTATCGCTTTGGTGCCCCAGCACTAAGGTGTTGACCTCAGGCTGGGTTTACCACTTAGCCCAACAAGCTTAGCGCTGCAGATGGAGACTGCTTCGCTTGAGCCAGGATTGAAGTACTTGCTTGCTGAAGAATTTGCGACTTAGTCATCGCAGTGGTTTCCTTCGCGTAATCAGTATCTTTAATACGGCTTTTAGACGCGTTAACGTTCTCGTTAATGTTGTCTAGGTTGCTGATTGCGTGGTTGAAGCGGTTTTGGAAAGCACCGAGTGAAGCTCGTTGGCTGTCTACGGACTTAAGAGCGCCGTCGATAACCGCTACTGCTTCTTGAGAGCCAGCTACTGTGGTTACGTCGATGTCTTTCACTGTTACGTCTTTCGGACCACCAAAGCCGATCTCGTCTGCTAGGTTGCCAGAAAACTCAACATCACCTTCAACTTTTTGAGAAGAAGCAAATACTTGTAGTTTGCCATCTTCGCCAACAGAGGCTTTTACATCATCGTTTTGACCGTTGATGTATGTCGCTAGCTGTTCAATATCATCGCCTTGCTTAGCGCTGATTGATAGCTCTTTCTCTTCACCCTGCTTGTTGGTGTAGCTCATTTTGAACTCTGTTTTCTCACCAACAGTCCAAGATGCGTCTTTACCCTCTTCTGCTGCGTAGCTCTTACCACCCATTGCTGAAGTGTCTGAGCGTAGGTTACCCATAGAAAGCATCACTGCTTCACCTGAGTCCGCCCCGATTTGGAAAGACTGAGTACCGTAAGTACCGTTTAGAAGCTTGTTACCACCGAAAGAGGTAGTTTCAGCAATACGGTTTAGCTCGTCGTTTAGCGCTGTTACTTCTTCTTGGATCGCTACACGTTCTGCTTTTGAGTTAGAGCCGTTCGCCGATTGAAGCGAAAGATCACGCATACGTTGTAGGATGTTGGTAGATTCATTCATTGCACCTTCAGCAACCTGTGCAATAGAAATACCGTCGTTTGCGTTTTTCACTGCCATGTCTAGGCCACGGCTTTGTGCATTCAAGCGGTTTGAAATCTGTAGACCTGCAGCATCGTCTTTCGCGCTATTGATTTTATAACCCGAAGACAAACGCTCCATTGATTTTTGTTGACCGTCAGCTGCCTGGTTTAGGTAACGCTGTGCAGTCATCGCAGAAACGTTAGTATTAACGTTAATCGCCATAATTGATCTCCTTAAGGCTTTAGTGAATGTACCGTCGTGTCTCTCACCTCACTTAGGTACATCTCATTTCTCTCAGTCCCTTTAACGGCGACCGATGAATATCCTTTAGAAGAAATTTTCAATTTTTTGCGATTATTTTCTTTGGCTTACTGAAATGTGATGAAGCTCTAATGTCGTGATTCGCAGAAATCCTGGGGCCCCAAAAGACAGAAAAAAACCCAGCCGAAGCTGGGTTTACTCGCTCATCTCTCACCACGAGCCAATGAGGTTCTCGTCTTAGGTTTGAAATTAACCTAGCAGACTTAGCGCTGAGTTTGGCGCTTGTTTCGCTTGCGCAAGGATTGAGCTTGACGCTTGCGATAGAATTTGTGACTTGGTCATTGCCGTCGTTTCTTTCGCGAAATCTGTATCTTTGATACGGCTCTTCGACGCATTCACGTTCTCGTTAATGTTGTCCAAGTTGCTGATTGCGTGGTTGAAACGGTTCTGGAATGCACCTAGCTCTGCGCGGTGGCTGTCTACGTATTTCAGTGCTGCATCGATGATAGCAACAGATTCTTGTGCGCCACCAACTGAGGTTACGTCGATAGTATCTACCGTTACTTTTTTGCCTTCGCCCAAACCTAGTTCACCAGATAGACCGCCTGAAAACTCGACCTCGCCCTCAACTTTGTTGTTGCCAGCGAAGATTTGCAGTTTACCGTCTTGGTCTACAGAGGCTTTCACTAGGTCAGTTTGGCCGTTAATGTAAGTCGCAAGCTCTTCGATATCGTCACCCGCTTTTGCGCTGATGTTGATTTCTTGCTCTTGGCCGTA
>NZ_JAWPOP010000238.1:0-892 GCF_033344345.1 Vibrio sp. 1978 | reverse complement strand
CTTGGTCGGCGATAACGTAATAATTCACCTCTTCAGCGGCGGTCGCTGCACTGACTGCCATACAACTAAAAGCCAATACACGTAGAAGTCCTTTCATCCTATCCTCGATTATTATTTGCTCACGACTATATTTAGAGTAGCGCAAGATTATCGGAGTGATTTCATATGGATGTAAAAGAGCGAACTCAACGCCGGTTTAGTATCGGTAACCAGCTTATGCTGGCGGTTTTAACGTTGAGTTTGATCTTTACGTTAGTCATTTCTGCCATCAGTTTATATCGTGATTTTCAAGAAGAGTTGTCCCATCTCGACACCGACTTAAAACAAGTGGAGTCGAGCTACCTCTCCAGCTTTTCAGCCAGTTTGTGGGTTGAAGACCGTGAGCTGTTACTCACCCAAGCGCTGGGAGCGATGCGTTTGCCATCGGTGGATTACCTACGCATTGCTACCAAAGACGAAGTTATCATCGAGCTCGGAACAGAAATCACGCAAGATGTGGTTGAGAGGCGTTGGCCGATGCAGTTTAGTGTGGGTGAAAAAACGTTTGAGCTTGCAGAGCTGACTGTGCAATCTGACCTTAGCGCCGTCTATCAAGATTTATGGCAACAGTTCTTTTTTCTACTCACGACAGAAGCGATAAAAATTTTGCTGTTGATGGTTGGGGTGTTGTGGGTTGCCTTCCGTTTATTGGTGAATCCTTTGCAGTTGCTTTCCGGTGCGGTGAGTGATTTTAGCGGCGGTAATGCGCCGAGTACGGTCACGCTGCCCAAACGTTGGTGTTTTGATGAAGTCAGCTTGTTGGCGCAAAAATACAATCGAAGCGTGCAAAAAGTGCGTGAGCATCAAGCCGAGTTAGAAGCCGAGCGAGATAAGGCGGAAGTCGCCAATCGCA
>NZ_JAWPOP010000237.1:0-892 GCF_033344345.1 Vibrio sp. 1978 | reverse complement strand
TTCACGTGTTTGCAAGTTGTCGTAATCTGGCTCTTCTTGTGGCGGCTCAGCAAAGTTCAGTTCAGGAACTGGCTTGTCTGCGCCGGTTAGGTGCATGATCAATGGACGCAACACAAAGAAGATCATCGCCAAGCCCAACATCCCACCGATCACGTAACGTAATGGCTGTTGAACCGTAGGGTCTTGCCACCAAGGCAGAGCTGTTGGCGCGTCGATATCAATCGGTGTGAAGTTGAAGCTCATCAAGCTCAAGCTGTCACCTCGCGCGGCTGAAATGCCAACGGCATCGGTGATCATGGTAGAGATTTGCGCTTTGTCTGCATCGCTCCAAGCCACGCCGTCTGGCGATGCTTTTGAGTTCAATAGAACCGATACGCTCAATTTCTCAATCTGACCTTGTTGGTACTGAGTACGGCGCACGCTGCTGCCAACCGCATATTGACGATTCACTTCAGAACGCGCATTGGTGTTTTGGCTGTCGTTTGTCGCCGCCTCACCAGTCACTGGAGGCTGGTTGCTGAGGGAACCTGGTACGCCAAGCGCGATTTGGTCAATCGAATTGTTTTGAACGGTGTGTTCGTTACGAACCACTGGCGCGTTATCAAGGATTTCTCGCGTTTCTTCCACTTGGCTGAAATCCATATCGGCTGCAACTTGAACGCGGAAGTTACTAGGGCCAACAATCGGCGTTAGCATGTCTGCCGCACGTTGGATGATTTGCTTCTCAACGTTCTTTTGGTATTCCAGATACTTCGCGTTTACTTTGCCCGCTTCTGCTGACGCAACATCTGCACTCAACAATCGGCCATATTGGTCAATGACAGAAACAAACTCAGGCTTCATTGCCGTCACACTGCCTACGATCAAGTTGATGATCGCTTCAACCTGTTCT
>NZ_JAWPOP010000236.1:0-892 GCF_033344345.1 Vibrio sp. 1978 | reverse complement strand
TTGGCCCGTTGATTAACCCTGCGCGTCCAAACATCGAATTAATGGGCGTCTACAGTGAAGAACTGGTTCGTCCTATCGCAGAAACCATGCTACAAATGGGTATGAAGCGCGCCGCTGTCGTACATGGTAGCGGATTGGATGAAGTGGCCATTCACGGTAAAACAACGGTTGCCGAAATCAAAGATGGCAAGATCACTGTATACTCCCTAACGCCAGAAGATTTTGGTCTAGAGTCTCACCCGCTAGAAGCCATTAAAGGCGGCGACCCGGAAGAAAACAAAGCAATAATCACCAACATTCTGACGGGTAAAGGTACAGACGCACAACTAGGCGCAGTCGCGGTTAACGTCGCACTTCTAATGCGTTTATTCGGCCACGAAGATTTAAAAGCCAACACGCAGCAAGCGATCGAGGCTATGAACTCAGGCAAAGCTTTCCAATTGGTACAGCAACTTGCCGCACACGCTTAAGGAGCAGATGAAGATGACTGACTTCAACACCCAGCAAGCAAACAACTTATCAGAGCACGTCTCAAAAAAAGAAGCAGAAATGGCGGAAGTGCTTGCCAAAATTGTTCGCGATAAATACCAATGGGTAGCAGAGCGAAAAGCATCACAGCATCTGAGCACTTTTCAGTCGGATCTATTGCCGTCGGATCGCAGTTTTTATGATGCATTGAGTGGCGATAAAACCGTATTCATTACAGAATGCAAAAAGGCATCGCCATCAAAAGGCCTTATCCGCAACGACTTCGATTTGGACTACATCGCGTCGGTTTACAACAACTACGCAGACGCGATCTCGGTTCTGACCGATGAAAAATACTTCCAGGGTAGCTTCGATTTTCTACCTCAAGTTCGCCGACAAGTGAAACAACCAGTGTTGTGTAAAG
>NZ_JAWPOP010000235.1:0-892 GCF_033344345.1 Vibrio sp. 1978 | reverse complement strand
AAGTCATTCTATCTTGACCGCGGCTACCTGAAATTTAACGTTGATTCTACACAAGTTGCGATCTCTCCTGACAAGAAAGGGGTATACATTACTCTTGGCTTGGAAGAGGGCGAAGTGTACACCGTCAAAGATGTAAAATTCCGCGGTGACCTGATTGGTGAAGAAGCGACCTTCGAACGACTCGTTCCATTCGAAGACAATGAAACGTACAACGGTTCTCTTGTGACTTCGATGGAAGAAGGCATCAAGCGTGTGCTTGGTGAATCTGGCTACGCTTACCCTCAAGTAAACACCATCCCTGAATTTGACGATGAAAACAAACAAGTCTCCTTGGTTGTGAATGTTGATCCAGGTAATCGAATTTACGTTCGCGACATTCGTTTTACTGGTAATAACTCAACGAAAGATGAAGTGCTGCGTCGTGAAATGCGCCAAATGGAAGGTAGCTGGCTAAACTCCAAGTCGATTGAAACTGGTAAGACACGACTTAACCGTCTTGGCTATTTTGAAAACGTAGAAGTACAAACGGTTCGTGTACCAGGTAGTGATGATCAAGTTGATCTGGTTTACTCGGTTAAAGAAGCGAACTCAGGCAGCGTAAACTTTGGTGTTGGCTACGGTACCGAATCGGGCGTCAGCTTCCAAGTTGGTCTGCAACAAGACAACTTCTTAGGTAGCGGTAACCGCGTTGGTATCAACGCGATGATGAACGACTATCAAAAGAACGTGAGCTTAGACTACCGCGACCCATACTGGAACCTTGATGGTGTAAGCTTGGGCGGTAAGATTTTCTACGATGAATTTGAAGCATCGGAAGCGGGTATCGTTGACTATACCAACCAAAGTTATGGTGCAAGTTTGACATGGGGTTTCCCATTTGACGAACTGAACC
>NZ_JAWPOP010000234.1:0-892 GCF_033344345.1 Vibrio sp. 1978 | reverse complement strand
GACTTGCTCCATAACAGATCATGCGTAAGTTCAAATCTTCTAGCGTACCAAACACTTGCTTCGCATAGCCTTTACGTTCACTCATCTTGTTACCAATCAAGGCTACCAAACAAAGGTCATGTTCTACTTCGACCTTACACAACTCTTCCAACTCTTCACGTGCTGCTTGAGGAAGTTGTGGTGCGCCTCCTGAGGTATCAGTTTGATCCAGTGTGAGTGACACACTGATTTCTGATGTGGTGATAAGGTCTACCGAAATTTTGTGCTTGGCTAAAATCTCAAATACTTTTGCTAAGAAGCCGTACGCATGGAACATGTTCGCACTACGCAGAGTGACCATCGTTTGATTACAACGCAGAGCGAGAGCACGGAACAGCGGTGAGCTTTCGACTTGATGACGAATCCACGTGCCACCTTTTTCTGGTTCTTTAGATGAGCCAACAAAAACCGGGATATCATGGCGCAGAGCAGGGACCAGTGTTGATGGGTGTAATATTTTCGCGCCAAAGTTAGCCATTTCAGAGGCTTCACTAAAACTGATCTCTGGGATTGGTGACGCTTTTGGTGCGATGCGAGGATCGGTCGTGTAAATACCAGGAACATCTGTCCAAATTTCAAGTCCAGATGCTTTCACACCTTCAGCAATCAAGGCTGCACTGTAGTCGCTACCACCACGACCTAACGTTGTTGTATTGCCTTCTTCGTCAGAGCCAATGAAGCCCTGTGTGATGACGACAGAATCAAGACATAAAGGGATAAGCTTCTCTTGTGCTAGTTGAGTAATAGCTTCGACATTCGGCTCTGCGCGACCAAAGTTGTCGTCGGTTCTTAGCACTTCACGAATATCAAATCGCACTGCATTGATACCACGCTCTCGGATGAGCTGGGCCAG
>NZ_JAWPOP010000233.1:0-900 GCF_033344345.1 Vibrio sp. 1978 | reverse complement strand
CGTTTCTGCGCTGGGGAAACGAAGCTAAAAACCGTTTAATAGATGGTGAAAATGCGGTCGCAATCCACTACTTTGATGAGGACTTACCTCAATCGGTCGCACAAAAAGAGTTGGGAAAAGGAAAGGCCGTCTTTTTTGTTCGCAAAGATCACCCCGCACAAGATTTTGATGACTTGCAGCTCTACCCCTTTTTACTCTTCAAAACACCAGGATGGAATGACTACCGATACCCTCTATTGGAACGCTTGAAGAACATTGGCTTTAATGCGTCGCCAAAAGTGGAAATAGAACACCCAGCGATGATCCACAAAATCATCCTTCAAACCGATCATTTCGGTATCACGATGAGTGACCATGTCCCGCAGGGATGCAGAAGTATCGCACTACCGAACCGCTTAGAATTGAATGTCAGCTACGTGATGAGTTGTCGGCGTTCACAGCAACACGCGCCATTAAATCTATGGTTATTTGATAAGATTAAACACGTGATTGCAAACTAACGTTCTTTTAGTATGCCCAAAGTAATCGCTTGGTGATGTTGACGCAGATAATCGATATCTTGCAAATACGCGATGTGATGTCCCTCTTCCAAATTGGCTTGAAATCTCTCATCCCTGCTGCTTGCCATCAGTCTCATGTAATCAACCAAAGCCGTGAGCCTTAACGTCATCACATCCACCAGATTTTCTCGCTCTAATTTCGAGCAGCCATACGCGTCGCAGAACAGTTTGGCGCGTTGAATTTGCTGTTCCAAGTTGCCCATTCGGTCATTTTCATCCGTTTTAAAAGGAGCCCAACCGTAAATGGAAAAAGCAACGTCCCATAAACGAGGAGCAGGATGTGCGGTATCAAAATCGAATACACCAACCACAGTTTGACCATTTAGTGCAACATTGTATG
>NZ_JAWPOP010000232.1:0-900 GCF_033344345.1 Vibrio sp. 1978 | reverse complement strand
CTCATAATCGATTGGTCCGCAGTTCAAGTCTGCGAGGGGCCACCATATTCCGAAAGGCTTATGGAGAAATCCGTAAGCCTTTTTTCGTTCTAGTCCTTTCCATATCCGGTCCGCAATTACTTCCGGTAAGCTCTGATCCATTAGGTCAGCCGAAACACGCCACGTAGTCACCACAGAGTCACTCTTCCCCTATCAGAGTAATATCCACCATCAGAACCTTCTCTCGTCTGTACAACGCGAATCAGAGCAGATACATACCACTCAACACCAGACCGGAACCCCAGAAAAACTCCGCACCTGAACCAACAAAAATATAACCAACATTCTGTCCATTAGCTGAAGTTATTAATATAGGTATGGGATGGATAGCTAGTTCAGTGGCGGGAAGAACACCCATGATCCTAAAGCTCTCAGAACTAGCCAGTCAGGAAAAAACAGCATCCAATGATGACCGATTACCCTCAGTGGTAATCGGTCTGTTATCTCGTAAATGATTTCGGCTAGTAATCAGCAGCAATCAACCACAGCACCAGAAACAGCGGCTAATCACGGGGCTGGTATTCATACTGGAACCGGAAAAACCAACGGCACACTGGATTACAGCGCGAATCTGGTATGAGTTAGGGCTAAGAGTTGGGTTGGTGCAATCAGATGGAACTACCGTCGACGACGACGGCAAACTGGACGGAAAACCTAAATAGGAAATTTACATTAGGGTTCGTGTCCAGCTCGGTATCTAGCCAAAATCACAGCTAAAGACCGGATAGGGACCGGACCGACGACGCCGTCGCGATAATTGCAGAAACTACATCATGCAGGAAGTTAGGCAGGATAAGCCTTAGAGCGAGATTACAGGGCCAGTCTGATGTGACCGACCCAGCGATCTAGGATTTTAGGTGG
>NZ_JAWPOP010000231.1:0-902 GCF_033344345.1 Vibrio sp. 1978 | reverse complement strand
GCCTGCGGTAGAACGCGCAGAACCAACTCAAGAAATGACACTAGTTGATACTCCAAACGCGAAAACAATCGCAGAGTTGGTTGAGCAACACGGTCTACCTATCGAGAAAACCGTTAAAACGCTATTTGTTAAGGCGTCTGACGAAATCGATGCACCAATCATTGCGTTGATCGTTCGTGGTGACCACGAGCTAAACGAAGTGAAAGCAGAAAACCTACCTCAAGTGGCTTCTCCACTAGAGATGGCATCAGAAGAAGAAATTCGTGAACTGATCGGTGCTGGCCCTGGTTCTCTTGGCCCTGTAGGCCTTGAACTGCCATTCATCGTTGACCGCAGCGTAGCAGTCATGAGCGACTTTGGCGCTGGCGCAAACATCGACGGTAAACACTACTTCGGTATTAACTGGGGTCGTGACGTTGAACTGGGTCAAGTAGAAGATCTGCGTAACGTAGTGGAAGGCGATCCAAGCCCATGTGGTAAAGGTACGCTAATGCTGAAACGTGGTATCGAAGTTGGCCATATCTTCCAACTTGGTAACGTTTACTCAGAAGCAATGAACTGTAGCGTTCTTGGCCCTGACGGTAAAAACGTAATCCTAGAGATGGGCTGTTACGGCATCGGTGTATCGCGTGTTGTTGCTTCTGCGATTGAACAGAACCACGACAAATACGGCATCATTTGGCCAGACGCAATTGCACCTTTCCAAGTAGCAATCGTGCCAATGAACATGCACAAATCTGAGCGCGTAAAAGAAGCAGCAGAGAAACTATACGCGGAACTAACTGCTATGGGCATCGAAGTTCTATTTGATGACCGTAAAGAACGTCCAGGTGTGATGTTCTCTGACATCGAGTTGATCGGTATCCCTCACACTATCGTGATTGGCGATCGCAGCATGGATG
>NZ_JAWPOP010000230.1:0-902 GCF_033344345.1 Vibrio sp. 1978 | reverse complement strand
ACCCCATCACTGGCTTCAATCACGTTAATCTGTCGATGATTAATGTCGATTTTGTGGGCAACGCTTTTACGCTCAGCCGTAAGCTGCTGATAATAGGTATTTAAATTAATAGAAGCCTGCTCATCCAATGGATAATGGTAGATTTCGGCTTGTTCCAACGTCCTCAGACGATAATCGACACCACTATCCACATTTAGTACATGGCAACGCGCCAAAATCATATCAATAGCAGGAAGGAAACGAGCTCGCTGTAAGCCATTACGATACAAATTTTGTGGTTCGATGTTTGACGTCGCCACCAGCACCATCTGACGCTTAAACATTTCTTGCAACAATGTGGCAAGAATCATGGCATCAGTTATGTCAGACACAAAGAACTCGTCAAAACAAACAATATCTGCTTCTTGTTTAAATAAGTCGGCAACTTTGGAGAGAGGATTTTCTACCTCCCCCAAACGCTTTAACTCGTCATGTACCCGATACATAAAGCGGTGAAAGTGCACGCGCATTTTTCTGTCAGTAGGTAAGGCATCAAAAAAGGCGTCCATTAAATAGGTTTTACCTCGGCCTACCCCGCCCCAAAAGTACAAACCTTTTGGGGGTTGAGGCATCTCGACCTTTTTACCCATGAGCTTTTGCCATTTAGAAAGTTGAGGGATCGGCGCAGACTGAAACTCAACAATATCATGGTAGAGTTTGTCTAAAGCGACAACGGCTTGATGCTGGGCTTCATCGCGCTGGAATCCATGTTCTGCTATATCTTTTTGATATCGTTTTAGTGGTGTCATCAGATTAAGTCGTGTTAGAGGTACAGAGAAAATGGTCACCTCGGGGTCAACTTTGAGAATAGAGAGAAGTAGTTATCAGTCCCCGAAGACATACTGCTATTTTTCTTTATCGGC
>NZ_JAWPOP010000229.1:0-904 GCF_033344345.1 Vibrio sp. 1978 | reverse complement strand
CTAACGGCTCGATGCTTAGCATTGAGCCGTTTTCTTTTATTTGTCGTCTGTAACCTAAGGGTGTTCTAATGTTTTGGGTAAATGGAGTTCCACAAACACAGGTTTCATTAGGTGATCGCTCTTTTCAATATGGAGACGGTTGCTTTACTACTATCCAGACTAAAAACGGCGAGCTAGAGTATTGGCAAGCGCATGTTGAACGTTTGGAAGCATGTCTCAAAACACTTCATATTCCTTTACCTGACTGGAGTATAGTTTCCGAGTGGGCTCACTTGGCTACCCTGAAAGATGAACACGCTGGAATCAAAATTCACATTAGCCGCGGAATCGGTGGAAGAGGGTATGGCACTAAGGGCATTGAGTGCCCAATGGTGACCATCTCGAACTTTGCATTTCCTGTCCATTATGTCGACTGGCAACAAAATGGGGTGAATCTGGGGGTATGCGAAACCCGTCTCGGAATTCAGCCTTTGCTCGCAGGGCATAAACACAACAATCGCTTAGAACAAGTGCTTGCGAAAGCTGAAATTGAGCACTCTAACTTTGCCGATGCAGTGACGTTAAATGTGCAAAATCATGTCATTGAAACTACAATGGCAAACCTTTTTTGGGTTAAAGATAACAAGGTTTATACGCCTAGCTTAAATTTGTCTGGCGTCGCAGGCGTGATGCGTCGCAAGGTGCTTGAATTTTTTGAGGCCAATAATACCGAAGTTGAAGTAGGGGACTTTTCTCTGATGGAACTGCTTTCTGCGGATGAAGTATGGATGTGCAACTCACTACTAGGTGTTGCACCTGTCACGAGCATTACAGCCGCCAATAACCACAAAACTGTCTTTCCGATAGGAAAACTGACTCAACGACTGCAAGGGAATTTAAATACGTGATTAAAAAACTGTTGGCT
>NZ_JAWPOP010000022.1:0-84598 GCF_033344345.1 Vibrio sp. 1978 | reverse complement strand
GCGTACCACTTTCAGTAGTTGACTTCCTCTTCTACACCTATCCATGAATGTCGCACTTATTATCTGAAATCGGGAGTGATAATTTCGACAGGGAACGGCCTTGGTGCTGTACTAAAAACGAGTGCGTCGGTAGAGCTTACTGGCTCAATGCACTTTGTCCCTAAAGCAAAAGGTTTGTCGTCTGACAGTGAGTGTACATCTATTATTGCTGGTGGAACCGTGAGTTATGTAGCAAGTGTAAGTGGTTCTGATGAGCACTTTCTGACGGTGGACAGTTCAGTCAGTAGTCATGCTACTGGGATTTTAGGGGCTCCTAGCTTTACTTGTAAGAATTCGCACAAATCCAATTTATTTGAAGAAACCAAACGTCCAACCTACCTACTACTAGCACTTCGAATAAAAATGAAGATATCAAAGAAAATGTTGCAAATATTTCGGTTTTCAAAGACTTATTCACTATGGATTTCAACGCAGTTAACGTAGCAAAACTCAAAAACGAGATTAAAGCGGATCCTGTTGGCGTTGTAATTGCTAGCGGTAAGACACCTAAAGGTTGGGTTAAGTCATGCCATACTAAGTTAGCTAATGCTTACGCTGCTGGAAAACGAAGGTTTTGGGTCGATGGCAGTTGCGCAATATCAGGAAATATTTTTGGTTCTACTACTCAGCCTGTAGATAATGCTATTCAGCTTATTATTTATGATGGTGTTCTCTACAGTCAAAGTATGAGTTATTTTGATGGACTTCTTTACCAATACCTTTCAAAGCCAACTGTGTTGGATGTTAAAGAAATATGGATTGATCTTTTTGATTCAAAAAATGATATAGGTGTAACCCCTACTTCTTTTCACAAGCATGATATTAATAATGACTTTAATAAATATGCTTTTTTGCTAGATGGTTCATTGAAGCTTGATGGCGGGATAGGGTTAGATGCAGAAGATAGAACTATAAAATTAAATGGATCTTTGATACCTGCCTACAATGGTGGAAAGAGCGGCAAGTACATTGAGAAACTAAAGTGGCAGCGAGGCTCCTGGAATGATCTCTAAACAAAAAGGTTTTAACCTTCTTGAAGTTCTAATTTCTTTTCTGCTTATCGGTGTTGGGGCTCTAGGTTTAACTAAGCTAAACGTGTATCTAGAACGCGAATCCGAATATGCCATAAAAAGTATTGAAGCACTGCGTCTAACAGAGAACCAGCTTGAATGGTTCCGAACGCGTGGTGCTTCGGATGCGCTTTCTACGATTTCTACTGCCAGTTTTGCCTCTATCGTGACAGGATCTTCCGCCACTGGAGCGTACACGGTGGAGTGGGATGTGCCACCTGCTACTGTATCAGGTTCACTAAAGACGATCATCATCACAACAAGTTGGGAAGATAGAATGGGGCAGACGCAATCCGTTCAGCTTAAAACGATGATCTCACAATACAGTGAATTCGAAAACTAAGTTCAATTGCATACATGGGCTGGGACAAATGCGGGTGTAATTCCTGTTTAATACCGGATTTGTCACGGTTAATAAATAGTTTTTGAACTGTTAATTGAGTTGATGTGCTACTGTTTTTATTATGTTTAATTGAAGTGGTGTTTTTGCAAAATATGTCTCCAATTATGAAAAAAAATCTAGAACCTTGTGCTTTCCCCATTAGTGTTTACTAGAATACTCGTTGGATAGTAGGTCGTTATAATTATTCAAATAGGCCTTGGCACCAACATCATTCACTATGGAGTTACCATGAGTAACCAAGCTGTAAATAAGGCACCATCATCGAAGCCGAGCGGGATGGAGCGCTTTTTAAACTTTATCGAGAGGACAGGTAACAAAATTCCTGATCCTGCGATTTTGTTCTTCTGGGCATTGATCATTACTTGGGCGGCGTCAGCACTTTTGTCGAATGTATCATTCGATCTTCCAAACCCTCGAACGGGCGAAGCTCTTACTATCACCAACTTACTTACGGGCGAAGCGCTAGCAAGTTTCCTTGCTAACATGGTGACGACGTTTACTGGTTTTGCGCCACTGGGTATCGTACTTGTCGCAATGCTAGGTGTGGGTGTTGCAGATTCTTCGGGCTTTATTACGACGGGTCTTAAGAAGATGCTGAACTTCACGCCAGCTAAGCTTCTTACTCCAATGCTTATTTTGGTTGCCATTGTATCGCATACTGCGGCAGATGCAGGCTATGTTCTGGTTATTCCTCTTGGCGGTATTATCTTCCATGCGGCAGGTCGTCACCCTTTAGCAGGTATTGCGGCAGCATTTGCAGGTGTATCTGGTGGCTTCTCTGCAAACTTTATCCCTTCAGGTATCGATCCACTACTAGCAGGCTTTACGCAAACTGCGGCGCAGGTTCTTGATCCTGAATACGTGGTTAACCCATTAGCGAACATCTTCTTTACTGGCCTATCTTCCATCATTATTGTAGCGATTGGTTGGTACGTGACAGAAAAAATCATTGAGCCTCGTTTGTCAAAAATGCCAATTGATGACGATGCGGAAACTGCGCCAAACCTAGGTTCATTTACTGAACTGGAATCAAAAGCATTCCGTTATGCAGGTTGGGCAATGATGGCGGGTATTGCTTTACTTGTTGCAGCGTTAATTCCAGAAACATCAGCACTACGCTCGCCTGAAGGTGAAATTACGGCCTTCTCAGCACCGATAATGAAGTCTATCGTGCCGTTGATCTTTATTCTGTTTATCATTCCCGGTTACGTTTACGGTAAAGTGTCTGGAACGTTCAAGACCAGCAACGACATTATCAAAGCGATGGCTGACACCATGTCAACCATGGGCGCATACATTGTAATGTCGTTCTTCTGTGCTCAGTTCTTATCTGCATTTGCTCAGTCAAACATCGGTACGATGCTAGCGTTGTATGGCGCAGAAGGCTTAAAAGCGATGAACCTACCAGGTGAAGTGACCATCATCGGTATGATCCTTCTAACCGCGTCTGTAAACCTACTTATTGGTTCGGCATCGGCAAAATGGGCTTTAATTGGTCCAATCTTAGTGCCAATGCTAATGGCGGTTGGTATCTCGCCTGAGCTGTCTCAGGCGGCTTACCGTGTGGGTGACTCTGTATCGAACATCATTTCGCCTCTAATGGTATTTTTCCCTCTTGTTGTGGTTTACTGTCAGCGTTATGTGAAGTCGGCTGGTATCGGTACGCTTGCGTCACTAATGATGCCATTCTCGATCGCAATGCTGATCGGTTGGTCTATCTTCCTAGTTGCTTATTGGATGGTAGGTATCCCGCTAGGCATTCAAGCTCCTTACACTTACACAATGTAAAAACGTGTAGGGTGTGAAAGCCGCTAATTGGCAGCCAAAAAGCGCAGGTCTTCGATCTGCGTTTTTTTGTTCTCGTAAAACGAACATCGATAGGTCTTGTAACTAGTTTTTTGGAGTTGCAGACTTTGTCCCGTGATGTGTTGCTGTAGTGAAACCGAAGTTGGTGATAAAATTCCTGACTTCAATCGTTTTTTGTTTCTTTGGAGCCTCCTTTGTCTAACCATCCGTTTTCCCCTCAAGATGAATTGTTTATGCGCAGAGCGATGGAGCTTGCTGAGCAAGCAGAAGCTGAGGGGGAAGTACCTGTTGGCGCAGTGCTTGTCAAAGATGGTGAAATTATCGCTGAGGGGTGGAATCGCTCTATTGGTACTAATGACGCTACCGCACATGCTGAGATCCAAACGCTGCGTAAAGCAGGCCAAAAGCTAGAAAATTACCGCCTTCTGGATACGACGTTATATGTAACACTTGAGCCATGCCCAATGTGTGCCGGAGCCTTATTGCATAGCCGCGTTAAGCGGGTTGTTTTTGGAGCGCCAGATTTAAAAGCTGGAGCAGCAGGAACAGTGCTTAATTTGTTTGAAAGTCAAGCCGCTTACCATTACGCCTTAATTGAAAAGGGGCTGCTAGAAGATGAGTGCCGTACTCAGCTACAAGCGTTTTTTAAGCGCCGCCGAAAGGAAATTAAAGCGAAGAAGCAAGCACAAAAAGCATTAGAAAATGGAGAGAGCGAACAAGGTAGTAGGAGTAGTGAGGGCTAGCAAACACCTACAACGTGGTAGATGTTTGCTTGGACGCACTAGTGATTGACTAAATGTACAAAAACACGATTACGTGAACTTACTTTCTTTTTCATACATGTCAGTTTACGTTTACGTCGGATAGCAGCTACTGTGTTATTTAAACGCTTTGACTGCACTCTACGTCTTCTCATATTCAAAACCTCCTGCAGACAAGACTTATACCAGTAAAGCGCGGCTCATCGATGCTTGGCAATAGGCTCGATAATCGCACTAAACATTGTATGGTTTAAACGTTCTTCATTTGACTTCTGCATTGCACAGAGCCAGCAAACAATTTCAATACGATGCTTAATAATAGGAGTGACGTTATTTCGGCAGAGTGTAGCCGAAAGCGCCGCTTCATCAAGTGAGCTAAACCATGTGGTTGTAAAGTAACCTGTTACAAAGCAATCAGTTTTACTAACGATGAAGAAAAGGCGACCAACCAAAGGAATGGTTGAGTGTGGTTGGTGTCACTCAGAATATTGGAGTCTAGATAAGTTTTCGTTAGGACTCAACAAAAATGACGAGCTTCATAGGCTCGTCATTTTTTAGTTTACCGCGGGTTTATTCTTCAATGCTTTCTTGTTCGGTGTCTTCTTCAACCGTGACGTCAGAAGCGCCAGAGACTTGTTCTACGACGGTCTCTACTGCGCCCGATATCAAAATGTCGGGGTTGAGCGGCGGAATCACTTGCAAGTCATCGCTATTCTCATCAATCGCTGGCTGTTGGCTGACATGACCAATGATGGATTGGTAGTAACGTCGAATATTTTCTACGTAATTACGCGCTTCATCGCCTCTGGCGTACCCATAGCGAGTTTGGCTGTAATAGCGCTTCTGACGCAGTAAAGGCAGCCTATCTTTTACATCGGCCCAAGCGTTCGGATCGCCACCTTGTGCTTTGGTGAGTCGTCGTGCGTCCATCATGTGGCCGTAACCAATATTGTATGAAGCTAACGCAAACCATATTTTTTCATGCTCGTTGATGCTATCAGGCACGCGACCTACAATGCGACGTAAGTACTCGACACCACCACGAACAGATTGCTCAGGGTCTAAACGGTTTGTTACCCCGACGCTTTTCGCTGTTGGCAGAGTAAGCATCATCATCCCCCTAACACCCGTTGGCGATTTTGCTGTTGGTTTCCAATGTGACTCTTGATAAGCCAATGCTGCAATTAAGCGCCAGTCGAACTCTTCGCTGTATTTTTGGAATAAAGGTGCCCATTTAGGCAATTTGTCATCCAGAGCTCGAATGAATGCGCGAGTATCAACGTAGTCAAATGCTTCAATATGACCAATGTACTTTTCTTCGAGGGTGGACAGTTCTCCTGATTGTTTGATGTTACCGAAAAACTCTATCAGCATCGCATACAAACTTTCGTCTTCAGAGCGTCGAGTAAACCAAGATACTGGTTGATCTTCTGTAAGTTCAAACGCGAGCGCAAGATCGGGGTAAAGGCGTTGAGCAAGGGAAAGTTCCACCGAATCAGTCACAGTAAAACGTAACTCACCCGTCGATACGTATTTGAGTAAGTCTCTCGTGTCAGCATCACCAACAATTTCAAACTGAAGTTCTGGATACTGCTTCTTTAACGCTGTTAGGGTCGGAACATATTGCGATTGTTCAACGATCTTTAATGTTTGAGCGCCTGCATTTGTATCTTCGTCGGACTCGTCGTCTTTCGAGGCTTGGTATTCAATGAGTTGTTCGATATCACGTGGTCGAAGTTGCCCTTTTTTATATACCACTTGTTGGCTTACATAATAATAGGCAGGGCCTGGTCTAAATCGTTTGACTGCTTGTGACGTTTGATTTAAACCCGTAGCGATGATATCGATATCTCCTTTCTTAAGAGCAGGAAAAAGCTCAGCCTGGCGAAAGGCTGGTTTAATCTCGAGTTTGACGCCGAGCTGTTCCGCAAACTGACGCGCCAATTCGTAATCCAACCCTGCGGGACCATCGGGACCTATGTAGTAGGAAAGCTGATTGTTTAGCGTGCCAACACGAAGCACACCACGTTCTTGAATTTTTTCAAATTCACTTTTGGGCTCCGACTCAATCTGGCAAGCTGAGAGCAAAAGAACAGAAACTAAAATTAGAGCACTGCGCTTGAGCCGGTTGAAGTGACTTATTTGCATTAATAGGTACATCTTGGAAAATTTCTATTTGCCTTTATATCAAAGCGAGCTCATGGGGCAAAGTGAATCACACACTTATAACGTGACATTGTGTGTTTTATCGACATTTTAGTTGTAATTCAAATTTGACAAAAAAAATGACGCAAACGGTTGCTTTTGGTGTTACATCACAAAAACAATTACTATATAATGCGCTCGCAATGACGAGGTGGAATCGGCATAGGTTCGACAGGGCTTATTTTAAGTGTCTGAATTTATTCCAATATCACCTTAATCAATTGCATAAGAGACCTAAGCACATGAGAATTTTGCGTGGCTCCCCAGCTCTTTCTGAGTTTCGTGTTAATAAACTACTGGAACTTTGTCGTGAACAAGATCTGCCTGTAACTGGCATTTATGCCGAGTTTATGCACTTTGCCGATCTAAAGTCAGACCTTGATGACCAAGAGTTAGAAAAACTTGAAAAGTTACTAACTTACGGCCCAACCATCGAAGAGCATGAGCCAGAAGGTCTTCTACTTCTTGTTACGCCTCGTCCAGGCACTATCTCGCCTTGGTCTTCTAAATCTACCGATATCGCTGTTAACTGTGGTCTGGATAAAGTGAAACGTCTAGAGCGTGGTACGGCTTATTATGTCGAATCTTCAGTTGTTCTCTCAGAAGCTCAAGCTGACGCTGTTAAAGCGTTAATTCACGACCGCATGATGGAAACAGTATTCACAGAATTTGAAGCCGCATCAGCATTATTTACTGTTGCAGAGCCTAAGCCTGTCGCACATGTTGATATCTTAGCTGGCGGTCGTCTTGCGCTTGAAGAGGCAAACGTTTCCCTTGGCTTGGCACTCGCAGAAGATGAAATTGATTACTTGGTCGAGAACTTTACCAAGCTTGGGCGTAACCCAAACGACATTGAATTGATGATGTTTGCTCAGGCGAACTCAGAGCATTGTCGCCACAAAATTTTTAACGCAGATTGGACTATCGACGGGGTAGATCAACCTAAGTCTTTGTTCAAAATGATCAAAAACACTTTTGAAACGACACCTGACTATGTGCTGTCTGCATACAAAGACAACGCAGCCGTTATGACAGGTTCTAAAGCGGGGCGTTTTTTCCCTGACCCTAAATCTCGTCAATACACGTACCACCATGAAGATACGCACATCTTGATGAAGGTAGAAACGCACAACCACCCAACGGCAATCTCTCCATGGCCGGGCGCATCGACTGGCTCAGGCGGTGAAATCCGTGACGAAGGCGCGACGGGTATCGGCGGTAAGCCAAAAGCGGGTCTGGTTGGTTTTACAACCTCTAACTTACGTATTCCTGGTTTTGAACAGCCATGGGAAACCGACTTAGGCAAGCCGGGTCGTATTGTAAATGCGTTAGACATCATGCTTGAAGGTCCTCTAGGAGGCGCGGCATTCAACAACGAATTTGGTCGTCCAAATCTATTGGGTTACTTCCGTACTTACGAAGAAAAAGTCACTTCTCATGCGGGTGAAGAAATTCGTGGTTACCACAAACCAATCATGATTGCTGGTGGTATGGGTAACATCCGCGATGAACACGTGCAGAAGAAAGAGATTCCAGTGGGTGCGAGCCTAATCGTACTTGGTGGTCCGGCAATGAACATCGGTCTTGGTGGTGGTGCGGCATCTTCCATGGCATCTGGTCAGTCAGCAGAAGATCTGGACTTCGCTTCAGTACAGCGTGAAAACCCAGAGATGGAACGTCGCTGTCAGGAAGTGATCGACCGTTGTTGGCAGTTAGGCGACGACAACCCAATCGCATTTATCCACGATGTGGGTGCAGGCGGTATCTCTAACGCATTGCCTGAACTCGTCGACGACGGTGAGCGTGGCGGTAAGTTCCAATTACGCGATGTACCAAACGATGAGCCGGGCATGAGCCCACTGGAAATTTGGTGTAACGAATCACAGGAACGTTACGTTCTAGCGGTAGCGCCAGAAAACATGGAAGCATTCGACGCAATCTGTAAGCGTGAACGCGCACCGTATGCAGTGGTGGGTGTGGCGACAGAAGAGCGTCATCTAACGCTAGAAGATTCTCACTTCGACAATACGCCGATCGATATGCCAATGGATATCCTGCTTGGTAAGCCACCGAAGATGCACCGCGACGCAACCACACTAAAAGTGGAAAGCCCTGCCATTGTTCGTGATGGTATTGAGCTTAATGAAGCGGTGGATCGCGTACTTCGTCTTCCTGCTGTTGCAGAAAAAACATTCCTAATTACTATCGGTGACCGAACAGTAACGGGCCTGGTTGCTCGTGATCAAATGGTTGGCCCTTGGCAGGTACCAGTAGCAAACTGCGCAGTAACAGCGGCAAGCTACGACACTTACCATGGCGAAGCAATGTCGATGGGTGAGCGCACGCCAGTTGCATTACTAGACTTTGGTGCATCGGCTCGCCTAGCCGTTGGTGAGTCACTAACGAACATTGCGGCAACAGACATCGGTGATATTAAACATATTAAACTGTCTGCGAACTGGATGTCTCCAGCGGGTCACCCAGGTGAAGATGCGGGTCTTTACGAAGCAGTGAAAGCGGTTGGTGAAGAATTGTGTCCTGCGTTAGGTTTGACTATCCCAGTTGGTAAAGACTCCATGTCGATGAAAACCAAGTGGGAAGAAAACGGCGAGAGCAAAGAAGTTACTTCTCCACTGTCGCTAGTTATCACGGCATTTGGTCGTGTGGAAGACGTACGTAAGACCGTGACTCCACAACTACGCACTGACAAAGGAAATACTTCTCTAGTTCTTGTTGACTTGGGTAACGGAAAAAACCGCTTAGGTGCGACAGCATTGGCACAAGTATACAAACAGCTGGGTGACAAACCTGCTGACGTAGATAATGCAGAGCAGCTAAAAGGCTTCTTTGATGCAATGCAAGCGTTAGTACGTGATGACAAGTTAGTGGCCTACCACGATAAAGGCGACGGCGGTCTGTTTGTTACACTGGCTGAGATGGCGTTCGCGGGTCACTGTGGCGTAAAAGCGAACATCGCAGAGCTGGGTGATGATGCGCTAGCCGTTCTATTTAACGAAGAGTTAGGTGCGGTTGTTCAAGTTAAGAATGATGATTTAGATTCAGTTCTATCTACTCTGGCGGCAAACGGCTTAGAGGCATGCTCACATGTGATTGGTTCTGTTGAAGCTTCAGACGACTTTGTTATCACTTCTGGTGATGCAGTTGTGCTTGAACGTTCACGTACCGAACTACGCGTTATCTGGGCTGAAACAACGCATAAGATGCAAGGTCTACGTGATAACCCAGCGTGTGCAGACCAAGAGCACGAAGCTAAGAAAGACAACTCTGACCCTGGTCTAAACGTTAAGCTCAGCTTCGACGTAAATGAAGACGTTGCAGCACCGTACATTGCGAAAGGTGCTAAACCTAAGATGGCAATCCTACGTGAGCAGGGCGTTAACTCCCACGTCGAAATGGCAGCAGCGTTTGACCGAGCTGGTTTTGAAGCAACCGACATCCATATGAGCGATATCCTAACGGGCCAAGCGGTACTGGATGAATACCATGGCCTAGTAGCTTGTGGTGGCTTTTCTTACGGCGACGTACTAGGTGCGGGTGAAGGTTGGGCTAAGTCTATCCTGTTTAACGCACAAGCTCGTGAACAGTTCCAAGCCTTCTTCAACCGTGAAGAGACGTTCTCTTTAGGTGTATGTAACGGTTGTCAGATGCTATCAAACCTGAAAGAGCTGATCCCAGGTGCAGACTTGTGGCCACGTTTTGTGCGCAACGAATCTGAGCGTTTTGAAGCGCGCTTTAGTCTAGTTGAAGTTCAGAAATCTGACTCTGTATTCTTCGACGGAATGGCTGGTTCGCGCATGCCAATCGCGGTTTCCCACGGTGAAGGGTGTGTAGAAGTACGTGATGCAGAGCACCTAGCAGCGATTGAGGCATCAGGTACGGTTGCGGTTCGTTACGTGGATAACCTCGGTAACCCAACACAACAATACCCGAACAACCCGAATGGTTCGCCAAACGCGATTACCGGTTTAACAACAGCAGACGGTCGCGTAACTATCATGATGCCTCACCCAGAGCGCGTATTCCGCACAGTTGCAAATTCTTGGGCTCCGGAAGGTTGGGGTGAAAATGGCGCTTGGATGCGTATGTTCCAAAATGCCCGTAAGAATATCGGTTAATTAACCAAAGGTTAATGTAGCTTAAGTAAAGCGTTGGTTGAGAGACCAGCGCTTTCTTTTTTCTTATCACTCTTTTTTCTTCGTCGCTCTTTCTAGTGACTTGGCGAAACGTTGCTTTGTTCTGCCTCTTCTTTGTCATCTATTATCTAGCGTAAAAAACTTGCAGCGTTTAGATTACTTTTATGCTCTAATACCGCGCTTACCAAGGGATGGTGTTAAACAGCTCAGCTTAGATGGAGTTATCAAGTTGACCGAATCCCTGATTGATCCCTAAATCCCTTAGGAAATGAAAGAAATGTCTAAGAATCCAAAATTTGCTATCCGCGTCACTGAAAAACGTAACGGCTGGAGCGCAGAAATCACTCGCCAAGTGACATCTCGTAAGACTGTAGTATCAAAGCGTGAAACAGGCTTTGACAGCGAAGAGAAAGCACAAGCTTGGGCTAAACAAGAACTGGCTGGATTTATCCAAAACCAAGTGGTTCGTAACGAGCGTAAAGCAGCGCAACGTCAAGAGCGTGAAGCAGAACAACTAGCGGCAAAAGTTCGTAAAGAAGAAGCCCGCAAAGCACGTGAAACCGAAGTAGACACTGACGAAGAATAAGTTTAAATCGGTGAGATGGTGACGTTACCCATCAAACAAATAGTGAAAATGCCCTGAGTTTTGTCTCAGGGCATTTTTTATTTATATCGGCTAAAAACAATCCGATGATACGGACAGGCTAAACGTGCCGTCTTCAGGGGCTGCAAATTGTTTATTGCCAGGAAGAAGGTGAGGGTTATTAGCATAAGTGCGATGTGTCGATTTGACCTTTGCAGAATGTCTTTCCGGTAAATCAAAGTGTTGTAAGCCGTCAGATAGATCGTTTGCTTCACCGTAGTCGAAATGTGTTGCGACGTCTTTGGGCTGCTTGGCGTAACGACAGTGATCCGGCTTACCATCTTCGTGCCAAGTTAAAGAGTTAGTTTTTGCATCTAGATTCAGGTTATTTGCTGTTGGCTGTGCGTAAAAATCTTCTGAAACTTGGTGCTTGCTTTGTTCTTGTATGTAGTCTGCAATGTTCTCAGAAGCTTGCGCTAGGCTACCTACAGGGAAGAAGCAAATCAGAAGAAGCCGTGTTTTTAGATTGTTCATAATGTGTCTGCAAGCAAAAGGAAATGATAATACTGATAAATAAAACGGCGTGCAATTATGGCCATTGGATACGATATAACAGGGCAGTTAATGTCTGCCCTGCATCTTTTAGGTATGGTTAGTATTGATAAGTGAGGTGCAGTTTGACTTCGCGACCAGGCGAAGGCACGCCATTAGATAGGTATGCTTCGTAGTAACGATCGGTTAAGTTTTTCACAACCGCGCCAACGCTCAAGCCTTCGACTTGTTGTATTTCCCAAACCACGTAAGCGTTTTGTAGCGTGTATTGCTCACTTGGCGATTTCACTTTTAAATTGTTACCGCTTGCCTTGGTTTTGGTTTGCGCATCATACCAACGGACTTCCCAGCCCGTACGTAAACCAGGAATCCATTCGTAACCTAAACCCAGATTAATGTTTAATGGCGGTACATCAGGATGATCATCATCTGAACCTGTAGAGTCAGATAGGCTACCTTTGTTTTTGCCGCGAATGTAACTTGCTGAGAAATTACTGTAGAAATCTTCAATCCGGTATTGTGAAATTAGCTCAAAGCCATAGTTTTTAAAGCCATCTAGGTTTGTATTCCAGCTTTGTAACTCAATAGTATTTTTGTCGAGGTTTTCGCCCGTTCGTATATCAACTGTGTCGCTAACATCGTTATAGAACATAGTTAACTCTGTTGCGAGGTTATCGCGAGCGTTCACCAGCCCTTCCGTTAAGTTGATAACGCTTGCTTGATAAGCATGGATACGAGACACGTCCAGATTCAAAGCAGTAGCCGTAGCGGTAGCTCGCGCATATTGCACTGAGTAGATGTTATCAACGGTTGGTGCTTTTAAAGCGTAGGCGTAGGAGGCGTTTAAACGCGTATTATTGCTCGCATCAAAGTCGATATCCAAACGTGGGCTAAAGCCTTTATGCGTCGTTTCACCGTAGTTATGTCCGGCAGCTGGATCATTATAATCCGGCGCAGCGTTCCCTTTTCCTTCACTCTTGATGTATTCGTAACGCAGAGAAGGTGTGATTGTTAGGCGGTCTGTTGCTTGATAGTGATCAGCAATGTAAGCGGCATAAATTGACTGCGTGCCAGATGGTTCGTAGTAAGGGGTGTACCAACCGTAGTTTTTCGCTTCATTACTGTCGTATGATGCGTTGAATACTAACGAGTCTCTATCGGTTTTTTGATATTGAAGCCCAGTGACTAGAGTGTGATCTCCGAATTGCGCTTGGTTAAACACATCAACGTAATCACGCTCGTAACTCAGCCATGACTCATGACCGTAACTGCCAACAGAAACGAACATTTTCTCGAATGCTACGTCAGGGCGAACCCAATGACGATCGTTTTCGGAACGTGCCATTTTGATATTGAAATCAATATACGGGTTAGTCGGCATGTAGTGGTAAGAGATGGTCGTGGTGTTGTCCGTGTATTTGTTATCGACGGTGTAAGCGTATTGGGCTTTTTCTAATGAGCCGTATTTCTTGATATTGTATTCGGTGATGTTAGGCATTTTTCCGCGGCGGTTAGCCCAAGGTTTACGACCTTCATCTTTGTAGCGAGTGTGGCTAATTTCAAACTCGTGATCGTTGTTTTCATAACCGACCTTTACGAGCATGTTTTCTTGCTCATAACCTGAGTAATCCAGCGTTTCACCACCTCCGACTTTAATGTCATCAGAATCTTTTACCGAGCCATTCGCTAGAAAATAAAAACCAGTATCGTTTTTACCATAGAGTGTTAGCGTGTAGGCGTTCTCATCGCCGTTGGTGTTGTATGCACTTGAGATGCGAGCACCAAAGTTTCTTTCGCCGTACAGGAGATCATCGACACTTTTGGTTTTAATGCGAATGGAGCCACCAAACTTCCCGTTGAGTGCTCGATAGTCGTGCGCGCCCTTGATAATTTCTGCTTCGCCAATTAAGAACGGATCAAAAAAGAAGGTACCGTAGCGGTATTGTTGAAAGCCAATTGGAGCGCCATCGACAAACACGGCGATATCGCTTGGATCATCAAAACCACGAATGTTAATACGTTCGCCACCAGAACGACCGCCACCATCTATTGATGCACCGGGAACGGCATCGATCATTGAGGCAAAATTAGAGTACTGTTGCTCTTCAATCTCTGACCAATTAATGGTGGTTTGCGCAGGCTCAGCAATGGTAATAGGTTTGGCATAACGAACGCCTATGACTTCAAGCTCTTCATTTGGCGCTGTCTCGGCATATGAATAAAGAGGGAAGAGCAAAGCCAGTGAAATGAGATTTACTTTGAGTGGATGACTTTTTAATCGTTTCATATTGATGATTTATAGTGTTTTTATGAAGCTCGGATTATAAGAACATTATTACGATTAATAAATGATAATGAGATTAATTATCAAATGTGTTTTTGCGACGGATTGTAAAGTTTTTTATCCATTCGTGGAAACTACGATAAGTATCGTTAGCGTACATAAAACAAAAAGCCCAGCATCATGGACGCTGAGCTTATTGGCTTTAAACAAGATAGTGCGAGCACTGTTGCTCCTTTTGAGCTAATCAGGCGCCTACTTGGTAGGAATTACTGAGTTTCTAACGGTATCTGTCCGGTGGTCAGCGGCTCGGCATCGAATTCAGTGAGGCCTTCAATATAGCTTTCGACTGCTTGCTCTAAAGCATTATCACCTTGGTTAAAATAGGCAAGGTGGAAAATTGCATCGCCTTCGTTCACCAATGGTAATGTTTGTTGACCGATAACCAAACCACGCTTCGGGGCTTTTAGTTCTATCTCGTCATGACCAAGAGGAGAGCTAATATAAGCGAGCGTTTCCCCCTGTTCTACTTTGTCTCCCAGATTAACGACAGTACGCAAAATGCCGTTACCTGACGCGCGAACCCAGCTGGTGGACTTCGCTATGATAGGCTCAGGCAGCTTTTTCCTGCTCGCACGCAACATACCAATGGCTTGCATTACGCGCCGAACCCCGAGTACACCAGCGCTGATCGAAAGTGGATCAAAACGCAATGCTTCGCCAGCTTCGTAGGTGAGCACTGGAATATCGCATTTTTCTGCTTCACTGCGTAAAGAGCCATCACGCAATGCTGAATCAACAATCACTGGCGTTGCAAATGCTTGAGCAATACGCAGAGTTTCTGAGTTGCTTAAGTTTGCGCGGATCTGTGGCAAGTTCGTGCGATGAATGGCCCCTGTGTGTAGATCCAAAATGTAGTCACAACGCTTGGCAATGTTGTTAAAGAACCCGTGTGCCATACGAGATGCAAGTGCGCCTTTTTCACTGCCAGGAAAGCAACGGTTGAGATCTCGTCGGTCGGGCAAGTAACGAGATTTATGGATGAAACCAAAAACGTTAACGATAGGTACTGCAATGACAGTGCCTTTCAGTTTTTGTGGATCCAGTTGGTTAATGATCTGACGAACGATTTCTACGCCATTAAGCTCATCACCATGGATAGCGGCATTCACCATTAACACTGGTCCTTCTTGTTTCCCATGGATGATTTCCACAGGAATAGATAAAGGCGAATGTGTATATAGCTTCGCTGCTTCAAATTCGATCTCTAATCGTTGTCCTGGTTGTATTTGATGTCCTAAGAGCTCAAATACTTTGCTTTTTTTACTTCTGGCCATAAACCATCTCTGTCAAATGCGTCATCAGCAATGTAACAATTGCTGCAAAATCGCACTAATCATTCTCATTAAGGACACGACAAATTACTTTAATCGTCATGCGTGAAATTTTGGTATGTGTGAAGTTTTTGTTTTCAATATGATCTTTTCTATCAGTTTAATACATAACAAGCCATAGAGAAGAGAGCGCAATAATAGCCTTAAAAAATGTGACTGTATTAAAAATAATACTGTTCATGGAGGACAAAAAAACGGACTTTTAACCCTACTTTTTATCCGATAATATCCGCGCCGAATTTGAGGTTTCACACTTTCTAACTAGAGGTTTTGATGAAAAAGGCAATTGCTAAAATTGGTGCATTGACTGCGGTAGCAGTTTCACTTTCAGGTTGCGTAGGTAGTAATGCCGTGACAGGTTATGTCATGGGGTTTAACTTGAAAGCTGTTGACAACCGTTACGCTCGAGGTGGCCTAAATATGCTTTTAGCGCCTGTTTATGGTGTCGCGATCGCAGCGGATTATATCGTGTTTAACTCTCTAGAATTTTGGACGGGTAAGAACCCGTTAAATGGTAAGCCACATATCTTCGATACAAAGGTAGATACTTACATTGATGTCAATCACCAGTTAGATAAGTCGTTAACGACGGCACCAATCGCACCATTAGCGGATAACCGTGTCATTGAGCAGGGGCGAATGCAGCAAATCGATGAGAACACTGTTCAAATGGATATTACTTACAGTAACGGTGAAAAGGCGACACTCATGGGTGTACGCGATGGTGAGTTTGTTACTTACTACATTGATGGTGAAGTTGCTGCACAAACCTCAATGGATGAATTAGCCGCTTACGCGCAAAACCGTGTGTAGTTGGGTTCAACTAAACCAAAAAAAGGGTGCCGTATGGCACCCTTTGTCATTTTTCGTGATTGAATTATGCTTTCTCTGGAATCGCTTCTAAAAGCGCGACCATCTGTTCCCAGTACAACTGAACAGTATCAATCTTCACTTTCTCATCTGGAGAGTGAGGGAATTTTATTGTTGGACCGAAAGAAACCATATCCATGTGTGGGTATGGTTCTTTAAATAGGCCACACTCAAGACCAGCATGGATGACCATGATGTTCGGCTTATGACCGTAAATGCCTTCATACATATCACGGAAAATTGCCATGATCTCGGAATCTGCATCTGGCTTCCAGCCAGGGTAAGCGCCTGAGAACTGAATTTGTGCGCCTGCTAGCTCAGTAATCGAGCGCAGCATGCTTTCCACTTGGCTACGGCCAGAGTCAATGAGAGAACGAATCAAGCAAAGCACGGTGACTTTATTTTCTTCTGTGCTGATCACACCAACGTTTAGAGAAGTTTCAACAACGCCTTCCACCTCATCACTCATACGGATTACGCCGTTTGGACAAGCGTTAAGTGCCGCAATGAATCGTTGCTGATCGGCGATTGAAAATACTTGCGCGTCAGTCGTGATCACTTCATTAAAGGTTACGATACCTGTTTCGATTTTACCCAATTCAGTTTTAAGCAGCTCAGTGTAGTGGTTGAACAGCTCAGCAAGCTTGTCTTGGTTTTCGACAGGAAGCGCGACAGTAACAAACGCTTCGCGAGGGATTGCATTACGTAAGCTACCGCCACGGAATTCGACTAAACGTAAATCAAGCTCTTGAGCATGACCGGCAAGGAAACGACCAAGTAATTTGTTGGCATTACCGCGACCTGTGTGAATGTCACAACCTGAGTGACCACCTTTTAGGCCTTTCAGCGTCAGTTGGCGTGTTACAAAACCTGCAGGCGTTGATTCTCGAGAAATATCGAAAGTCATGGTGCCATCAACGCCACCTGCACAACCCATGTAGACTTCGCCTTCTTGCTCAGAGTCTGTATTTAGAAGAATCTCACCCTCTAACCAACCAGCTTCAAGGCCAAATGCGCCAGTCATGCCTGCTTCTTCATCAATCGTCAGCAGAACTTCGAGTGGACCGTGCTTAATATCTTTAGATGCCAATACAGCAAGGCAAGAAGCCATACCAATACCGTTATCTGCACCAAGCGTCGTGCCTTTCGCAGTTACCCATTCGCCATCGATGTAAGGTTGGATTGGATCTTTGGTGAAGTCGTGTTCAGTGTCTTCGTTTTTCTGCGGCACCATGTCGATGTGTGCTTGAAGTACAACAGCCTTCTTATTTTCCATTCCTGGTGTCGCGGGCTTTTTGATGAACACGTTACCGGTTGGATCACGGCGAACGTCAAAGCCTTGCTCTGTTGCCCAGTTGATAATGTACTGTGCTAATGCTTCTTCATGTTTCGATGGATGAGGGATAGAACAAATCTTATCGAAAAACTGCCAAAGTGGAGCAGGTGATAAGGTACTGATCTCAGAATGGAACTCAGACACGGAGGACTCCTTTTGATGTGCTTTGCCAAATATATACCGTAAAAATGTTGTCAAGGTAGCATTAAATGCTAGACGATTTGGCCTTCAAATTGCCGTTAGCATACCACCAGATAAGGAGTACGAGTAGTCGCGATCACAAGGATTTCTCTCAGAACTGTCACAGTTTGTGAATACAATAACAAGCACTATGTGTTCTCTATCATACATTCTGAAAGTGGCTTTATTTTTTAATTCATAAAATTGTAATTTAATTACATATAAACTTTAATAAAGGTCAATTTATGTATTTTTTGTGATTCCAATCACTAAAATGCTTGTAATTAAATTTCTTGGTGGTATATTTGTAACCAGCTTCTGAGAGAAGAATGAAATGCTCAAAGGATGAGTCCGTTTTATCGCCTCCAAGGAACCGAGAAATCAACGAATGTTTAATTGATTTAAAAGGTGATAGTTATGAAAGGTTTACCAAGTACAATGTTCTGGAATAGCAAGTCTGTTTACACCGGTAACTTTGTATACCCAACAAGCTTTGGCTACTAAGTGAAGTCAACGCATGTGACTCGAACAGTTTGTTCACCCCTATAAATTGGAATTTTTTTTCAGTGATAGTGCTGACATGATTCACCGCCACCCAAATTGGGTGGCGTTTTTTTATCTCTATTTTCTCTTCCTGACTCACTTATTGCGATCAAAGCCTTCTTCTATTCCCCATTCTTCGGTTTTATCGACTTTTCCATCAAATCTGTTAGATACCATGTTAAAAATGGGTCTTTTTCATCTGAAAGTTTAGTACATTGCTCAGTTTTTATTCTCTTTTAGGGAACTGTGTTATCTAGGTTACCTATTGTTTTGTAAGAATATATTCCTTTGCCTACTTTGATAGGTTAGAGAATGTGTTTCATATCCAAAGAAAAAAAACGCATTAGAGTGAAGATTCTATCTAGAATTTGCTATTTGATAACTTTATAATTCCTGCCAATCGATTACGCAACCGTTTACTTTTTTACCTTTACAGGATTCGATCATGCTCGAGAGGCTTTTTAAACTCAGTGAAAATGGCACAAATGTGCGTACTGAGATCATTGCAGGTGTTACGACCTTCCTAACTATGGCTTACATTATTTTTGTAAACCCAGCGATCCTGTCGGATACCGGTATGGACCGTGGTGCCATTTTTGTCGCGACTTGTCTTGCTGCCGCAATCGGCTGTTTTATTATGGGATTTGTTGCGAATTACCCAATCGCACAGGCACCAGGAATGGGCCTGAACGCATTTTTCACTTACTCTGTTGTATTGGGAATGGGTTATACGTGGCAAGTTGCGTTAGCGGCTGTATTTGTTTCTGGCCTTCTGTTCATTCTTTTAAGCGTATTTAAGATCCGTGAGTGGATTATTAACTCGATCCCGCATTCTCTACGAACAGGTATTTCAGCTGGTATTGGTCTTTTCTTAGCGTTTATCGCATTAAAAAATGCAGGTATCGTCGTTGATAACCCAGCGACATTAGTTTCTATGGGAGAGATCACATCATTGCCATCTGTATTGGCCGCGATTGGCTTCTTTCTTACGATTGCACTGGTTCACCGTGGTGTGAAAGGTGCGGTGATGATCGCCATTCTTGGCGTTACAGCGCTCGGTCTTCTATTTGGTGATGTGCAGTGGGGCGGTATTATGTCAACGCCACCAAGCATTGCGCCAACTTTCATGCAACTGGATTTCTCTGGTTTGTTTGAAGTAGGCATGATTTCCGTCGTATTTGCTTTCCTATTTGTCGATTTATTTGACACCGCAGGTACGCTCGTTGGCGTTTCTCAAAAAGCAGGTCTAACTGATGAGAATGGCAACATCCCTCGTTTAAACAAAGCGTTACTTGCAGACTCAACAGCAACGTCAGTAGGTGCATTACTTGGTACCTCCAACACGACATCTTATATTGAAAGCGTTTCTGGTGTGGCTGCGGGTGGGCGTACTGGTCTAACAGCCGTGGTTGTTGGTGTACTCTTCCTACTTGCTCTATTGTTCTCACCACTTGCGGGTATGATCCCTGCTTATGCAACGTCAGGTGCGCTATTCTATGTGGCGATCTTGATGCTGTCTGGGCTAGTAAGCATTGATTGGCGTGACCTAACTGAAGCGTCCCCAGTTGTTGTGACTTGTTTAGTTATGCCGCTAACATTCTCGATTGCAGAAGGTATCACGTTAGGCTTTATCGCATACGCGGCGATCAAGTTATTCAGCGGTAAGGGCCGTGAAGTGTCGATGAGTGTATGGGTGATGTCAGCCATCTTCATCGTTAAATACCTCGTCGGTTAATTTCTCGAGCAAAAAGCCAGTGTGGATTTATTCACGCTGGCTTTTTCTTTTTTTACGTTGTTCACAGAAGACGGTTTTTCTGCGGAATAGGCAGAGAATTTTGATATCACCGTTGGTATTAGCGGTGTGTTTCGGTAGAATAATCGTTTGCGCAGCTTGAAATCCTCGTCTCCAAACATTTTGGAGAAGTTAGTGAGCATTCCGCTTTTGAGTGACTTCGCTAGATTTTGAGGATGCATATTTTCAAATTATTAGGTTATTACAATGAGTAAAAAATTCATTATCACTTGGGATGCAATGCAGACTTACTGCCGTGAACTGGCTGAGAAACAAATGCCAGCTGAGCAATGGAAAGGAATTTGGGCGGTAAGCCGCGGCGGTTTGGTTCCTGGCGCTATTTTGGCTCGTGAACTGGGTATTCGTTACGTTGATACAATCTGTATTTCAAGCTACGACCATGATCATCAGCGCGATATGACGGTACTAAAAGCACCTGAAGGTGATGGCGAAGGTTACCTAATCGTTGAAGACCTAGTAGACAGTGGTGATACAGCGCGCAAACTACGTGAGATGTATCCAAAAGCGAAAATGATCGCTGTGTGTGCGAAACCATCAGGCAAAGAGCTGCTGGATGATTACGTTGTAGATATTGCTCAAGACACTTGGATCGAGCAGCCTTGGGATATGTCAATCCAGTATGCTGAGCCAGTAAACCGCAAGCAAAAATAAGCGCGGTTAAAGAATATTGAGAAATGCCCCTTTATAGGGGCATTTTTTTTATTATGATATTAAATCATGCTAATAGCCTAGGGTTCTTCCTATGTCTGAAGACGTCAGTAAAAATCTTTCCGAAACTTTGTTCGTGAAACATAAGCAAGCAAAAGAAACCTCCGCGCTTACCCAGTACATGCCGACCAGTAAAAAAATACTTGATGAACGAGAAGCGCAAGGTGATCGTGCTTGGTATCGTCATTTGCGTCGCTTGCAATGGGCTTGGCAAGGATTGTCTCCGATCGAAATGGAAGGCGTACTGTCCAAAATTGCTTCATCTTCTCACTCGCGAACCAATGATGATTGGTTAGACACTGTAATGGGTTATCACAGTGGTAACTGGACATTTGAGTGGATCAAGCTTGGTATGGATCATCAGAAGCGAGCAAATGAAATGCAAGGAGAAGAGGCAGCGGATGAACTCTTCACTGCTTCTTTGTGTTTTAGTATTGCAGGCTACCCACATTTAAAAAATGACAACTTGGCATCGCAAGCTCAAGTTCTGGCAAACAAAGCGTATTCTGACGGCGCAGAAAAAACTAAGTACACCATCAAGCAAATTGAAGTGCCTTACCAAAATCGCAAAATCATCGCGAACCTCCATTTACCAAGAACGGATAAACAGTTGCCTGTGGTAATGGTGAGCGCTGGTTTGGATACCCTACAAACCGACATGTGGCGTTTGTTCCGTAATCGTCTTGCACCGCGAGATATTGCGATGTTAACCGTGGACATGCCTTCGGTAGGGCATAGCTCTCATTGGCCCTTGACCGAGAATTCAAGTTGCCTACATCAAGCGGTATTGAATGAGCTTTACTCGCTACCTTGGGTTGATCATCACAAAGTGGGGTTAGTTGGGTTTCGTTTTGGTGGTAATGCCATGATCAGACTCTCTTTTGTCGAGCAAGAAAAGATCAAAGCTTGTGTCGCTCTAGGCGCACCCGTACATGATATTTTTACTTCCCCTCAGAAGTTGCAAAAAATGCCGAAGATGTACTTAGATCTTTTGGCTTCCCGTTTGGGGAAAAATGCGGTTGATATTAATAGCATGGCTGGTCAGATGATGGCGTGGTCATTGAAGGTTCAGGGCTTCCTGAGCAGTCGAAAAACCAAAGTGCCTATTTTGGCTTTGAGTCTTGAAGGCGATCCAGTGTCGCCACACAGTGATAATCAACTTGTTGCTCTATTTAGCCAGTATGGTAGAGCGAAAAAAATCAGTTCCAAAACAATTACAAAAGGATATGAGCAATCCCTCGATTTAGCCATAAAGTGGCTAGAAGATGAATTATTAGGGTGACAATTTTCCTAAATTAGTTAAGAGTGATATATCTGAGCAAAAAATAAGCTCATGATAATTAAAAATAATAATCATTCTTGGGTGTTTACTTTTAACTATGAAAACGGAGATTCATATGTCAGAGACGACTCAGGGCCCGACTCACTTTCGCTTGATGTCTAAGTTGAAGGCGATAGGGCCTTACCTGCGCGAACCACAATCGCAAGAAGGGCGCTATTATTTTGATTGTTTATCTGTATGTGTAGACGACAAAAAATCGCCTGAGAAGCGTGAATTTTGGGGCTGGTGGATGGATTTGGAATCCATCGAGGGAGGCTTTACTGCTAAATATCATATTGGCAAGTACAACAAAGAAGGGCAATGGGTATCTGAAGCCCTTCCCAAAAAAGTGGTAGAGGAAGTGTATCTCACGCAGAGCACATTCCATCAAAAGCTGGTTGATACTTTAGAAGAACACTTCAAATTAGAAGTCGAATATCACACGGAGTCTTTCGATTTCGCTTAATTTGGTTGTTTTCATTTAATACCAAACAAAAAGGTGCGAAAACGCACCTTTTCTCTTGTTAATTCCCTATTTGATTGTTAAAACATCCCTCTTTATTTGTTTTTCACTTCAGAAGACATCATGACAACGAATCAACAAAATGCAGTTGTTTCACAACCACAAACTGTCGTTGTGAAACTGGGTACAAGTGTGCTGACAGGCGGCACTTTGGCGCTCGACCGTGCACACATGGTTGAGTTAGCACGCCAGTGTGCTGAGCTTAAAAAACAAGGCCATTCAATCGTAATGGTTTCGTCTGGTGCGATTGCAGCAGGCCGTGAGCATCTTGGTTACCCCGCATTGCCCAACGAGATGGCGAGTAAGCAGTTACTTGCCGCGGTGGGGCAGAGTCGCTTGATTCAAACATGGGAGTCTTTGTTTGGTATTTATGGTATCAAGATCGGCCAAATGCTACTAACCCGTGCCGATTTAGAAGATCGTGAGCGATTCCTTAACGCGCGTGACACTATTAATGCGCTCGTTGCGAACGATATTGTTCCTATCGTAAACGAAAATGATGCCGTTGCGACTAGCGAGATTAAAGTTGGCGATAACGACAACCTTTCCGCTTTGGTAGGCATTTTATGTGGTGCAGATAAGCTCTTGCTTTTAACGGACCAAAAAGGTCTGTTTACTGCTGACCCTCGTAGAGATCCGAACGCAGAGCTTATCAAGGAAGTAAAAACCATCGACGATACGCTGCGTAAAATCGCAGGTGGAAGCGGTACAACATTGGGTACTGGTGGTATGGCAACGAAGCTGCAAGCCGCAGACATCGCTCGCCGCGCAGGTATAGAGGTTATTATTGCTGCTGGTAGTGCGCCGAATGTTATCTTTGACTCTTTAAGTGCTGAACCTCAGGGCACGCGCTTCCTACCTTGCGCTGAAGCCTTAGAGAACCGTAAACGCTGGATTCTAGCGGGACCTGCGGCATCGGGCGACATCATTATTGATGATGGTGCAGTCAATGCTGTGGTCGGCAAGGGCAGTAGCCTACTTGCTAAAGGGGTCATCAAAGTTAGTGGTGACTTCGCACGAGGCGAAGTGGCGCGTGTAACAAACGCTCACGGTAAGTTGGTGGCTCGTGGCATCAGCGCCTACTCAAGTGATGACCTAACTAAAATTACGGGTAAGCACAGTAAAGATATCATCTCTATTTTGGGTCATGATTATGGCTCTGAGGTGATTCACCGCGATGATTTGGTCGTCATTCAGGAATAGAATTAGAGGGAAGCAAAGTGGATTTAACGAATATGGGTAAAGCTGCTAAAGATGCAGCTTTCGAATTAGCGACAGCGTCAACTGCGCAAAAAAACCAAGCATTAGCCATCATTGCTGATGAGCTAGAAGCAAACTCTGCTGCTATTTTGGCGGCAAACGCTAAAGACATCGAACTTGGCCGTGAAGCGGGTTTAACCGATGCGCTGCTCGATCGCCTTTTGCTTAATGAAGAACGATTGACTGCAATTGCGAATGATGTTCGCAACGTCATTAGCTTGAACGATCCTGTAGGCAGCGAAATAGACAGTAAGGTACTGGAAAATGGGATGTCACTGTCTCGTCGTCGCGTGCCGCTTGGTGTCGTGGGCGTAATTTATGAAGCGCGTCCAAACGTAACCATTGATATCGCAGCGTTGTGCTTGAAAACCGGCAACGCAAGCATTTTACGTGGTGGCAAAGAGACCTTTTTCTCGAATATGGAATTAGTGAAGGTTATTCAGTCTGCGCTCGCAAAGGCGAACCTTCCAGCCGCTTCTGTGCAGTACATTGAAAAACCAGATCGTGAGCTTGTTTCTCAATTGCTTAAGTTGGACGATTACGTCGACATGATCATTCCACGCGGTGGTGCTGGCCTACACAAAATGTGTAAAGAAAACAGCACGATTCCGGTGATTATTGGTGGCTTTGGTATCAGCCATATCTTTGTCGACGAATCCGCTGATCTAGAGAAATCCCTGAATGTGGTTGAGAACTCTAAAGTTCAACGTCCATCTGCGTGTAACTCATTAGATACGCTGCTCGTGCATGAAAAAATTGCAGCGCAATTCCTACCAATGATCGTAGAGCGCATGAACGATAAAGTGACCTTCGTGACAGAGCCTAAGGCAAAAGCACTGATGCCTCAAGCAACACAAATTCGCGATGCTGTTGAAGGTGACTTTGATACGGAATGGTTGAGCTACACTCTTGGTGTAAAAGTTGTGTCTGATGTGAAAGATGCCATTGATCATATGCGTGTCCATAACGCGAGCCACTCAGATGCGATCATGACCAATAGCTTGGAAAACTCAGAGCTGTTCATCAATTCTGTCGGTTCGGCGGCGGTTTATGTGAATGCTTCAACGCGCTTTACAGACGGTGCGCAATTTGGCCTTGGCGCAGAAGTCGCAGTATCTACGCAAAAGCTACATGCACGCGGTCCGATGGGCTTAGAAGAGCTAACTAGCTACAAGTGGGTTGGTAAAGCGAACTACTTAGCACGCAGTTAACACATTCGACGAGATCTTGAGTGAAAAAGGGGCCTTTGCGCCCCTTTTTGTTTTGTCTAACATACCAATTCCGCTACACTACATGAGCTTTTATTTCGGTTTGAAAGCGTTATACCCAAATAGCTTTAATAGAGTCCGTATAACCATGAACGCGTGGTTATCCGTGATTGCTCATGAGGTTATTTTGGTATAGATATGGAGGTGATATGCATTGTCCTTTTTGTTCCGAGAACGATACCAAAGTTATTGATTCCCGCTTAGTGGCTGATGGCCATCAAGTTCGACGTCGCCGTCAGTGCTTGGCGTGTAGCGAGCGTTTCACTACGTTTGAAAGCGCAGAGTTAGTGATGCCTAAAGTGATCAAATCGAATGGCAACCGTGAACCATTTGATGAAGATAAAATGGTTGGCGGTATTCAACGCGCTTTAGAGAAACGCCCAGTGAGTGCCGATTCTATAGAGTTAGCGATCAGTATGATCAAATCACAACTGCGTGCGACGGGTGAGCGAGAGGTTCCGAGTGAAATGATTGGTAATTTAGTCATGGACCAGCTCAAAGAGCTCGATAAGGTGGCTTACATTCGTTTCGCTTCTGTTTACCGCAGCTTTGAAGATATTCGCGAGTTTGGCGAAGAGATTGCCCGCCTAGAAGACTGAGTAGCTCATGACTCAACACACTCTTGAAAGAGCGTTTTCTGATTTAGATTTCGCCATGATGTCACGAGCTATTAAGTTAGCGAAACGTGGCATTTATACCACCGCCCCTAATCCAAATGTAGGGTGTGTCATCGTTCGTGATGAAGAAATTGTCGGTGAAGGTTATCACCATCGTGCTGGTGAGCCGCATGCCGAGGTGCACGCGATGCGCATGGCGGGTGAAAAAGCAGTTGGTGCAACCGCTTATGTGACGCTAGAACCTTGCTCTCATTACGGCCGTACACCGCCATGTGCCGAAGGGCTGATTAAAGCCAAAGTGGCACGTGTGGTTTGCGCCATGGTAGACCCAAACCCGAAAGTTGCAGGTCGCGGCATCCAGATGTTACGTGATGCCGGAATTGAAGTACAAATCGGCTTGTTAGAGCAAGATGCCCTTGCCCTTAACCCTGGTTTTATAAAGTACATGCGTACAGGCATGCCGTTTGTTCAATTAAAAATGGCAGCCAGTTTGGATGGGCAAAGCGCACTCAGTAATGGTCAGAGCCAATGGATCACCTCCCCAGCGGCCCGCCAAGATGTGCAGCGTTATCGAGCGATAAGTGGTGGCATTCTTTCTACTAGCAAAACGGTGATTGATGATAATGCATCACTCAATGTGCGCTGGGATGACTTACCTAATAGTGTTCAAGCGCAGTATTTACAAGAAGAGCTTCGTCAACCAGTACGTGTAATCTTAGACCGTCAGAACCATTTAACTGATGCGCTCAAGCTGTTCCATACCGATGGAGAACGAGTTATTGTTCGCTCTGATGGAGACTGTATCCCTCTATTGGACAGCGCTGACCAAATTGACTTATCAACGACATTAAAACGTATCTCGGATGAGCACCACATCAATCACTTATGGGTTGAAGCTGGAGCTACGCTAGCGAGTGCGATGATAAAGGCTAATCTTGTAGATGAGCTCATTGTTTACCTTGCGCCAAAACTCATGGGCAGCGATGGTCGGGGGCTTATCGGTGCTTTAGGGTTAAGCGCTATGGCTGACGTCATAGATTTAAACATTACAGACGTTCGTATGGTTGGGGTAGACATTCGCATCACCGCCACCATAAAACGTAATGAAATTAGATAAGAAATAGTATGTTTACAGGAATAGTAGAAGCAGTGGGCAAGTTAGCTGCGATTACGCCGAAGGGCGAAGACATCACCGTCACGGTTGAAACGGGTACGCTTGATATGTCAGACGTTAAGTTAGGCGATAGCATTGCGACCAATGGTGTTTGCTTAACGGTAGTTGACTTCGGAAGCCACTATTACAGTGCTGATCTGTCATTAGAAACCTTGAAGAAAACTGGGTTTGCTGATTACCAAGTAGGCGATAAGGTGAATCTAGAAAAAGCCATGTTGCCAACAACGCGATTGGGTGGACATATCGTTTCTGGCCATGTCGATGGGGTTGGTGAAATTGTCGAACGCAATTCAGTTGGCCGTGCGATAGAGTTTTGGGTTGCAATGCCTGCGGAAATTAGCAAGTACGTTGCAGAGAAAGGCTCGATTACTGTTGATGGTATTAGCCTAACCGTCAACGACTTACGTAAAAATGCTTTTAAGCTGACGATCGTTCCTCATACGAGTGAAGAAACTACGATTGACCAGTTTCAAGTGGGGCGCAAAGTCAACTTAGAAGTTGATGTACTTGCGCGTTATATGGAGCGTTTACTGCAAGGACAACAAGAAGATAAGGCCGAGTCTCGTATCACGATGGACTTTTTACAGCAAAACGGTTTTGCATAAGTCTTGGGAGTGGCTGCGTGAGGCATGCGATAAAGAGCAGACTCACAGAACACCGCGAGATTCATTGACTTGCTTGATGCAAAGCTCAAACTATTGACCTAACTAGCATTCAATGCAACGTAATTTTTCATTGCTGTCGCAATAACAAATTTAGAATAACGGGATAACAGACTATGCCAATCAGTACGCCACAAGAAATTATTGATGATATTCGCGCAGGCAAAATGGTCATTCTAATGGATGATGAAGACCGCGAGAATGAAGGTGACTTGATCATGGCTGCCGAGCATATTACGCCGGAAGCCATCAACTTTATGGCAACCTATGGCCGTGGCCTGATTTGTTTAACCATGACCAAAGATCGTTGCGAAAGTCTAGGTCTGCCACCAATGGTGCAAGACAATAATGCGCAATACACCACCAACTTTACTGTTTCGATTGAGGCGGCAGAAGGGGTAACGACGGGTATTTCAGCCGCAGATCGCGCACGTACCGTTCAAGCAGCAGTCGCGCCAAACGCTAAAGCTGCGGATTTGGTGCAGCCTGGTCACATCTTCCCTCTCGCAGCTCAAGACGGCGGTGTACTGACTCGTGCAGGTCACACTGAAGCTGGCTGTGATTTGGCTCGTCTTGCTGGTTTAGAGCCAGCATCGGTGATTGTTGAGATCTTAAATGACGACGGCACGATGGCTCGTCGCCCAGATCTAGAGATCTTTGCAGAGAAGCACGGTATTAAATTGGGCACTATTGCCGACCTAATTGAGTACCGCAATAACACTGAGACAACGATTGAACGTGTGGCAGAGTGTAAGTTACCGACAGAGTTTGGCGAGTTCACGTTAGTCACGTACAAAGACACCATTGATAACCAAGTGCACTACGCAATGTGCAAGGGCGATTTGAAAGAAAAAGCGCCACTGGTTCGCGTTCATCTTCAAGACGTTTTTACCGACTTACTACGTAGCGATCGTAATGCAGAGCGCAGCTGGACACTAGATAAGGCAATGAAACGCATTGGTGAAGAAGGCGGTGTGCTGGTTGTTCTTGGCCATGAAGAATCGACCGATCTACTTATTCATCGCGTGAAGATGTTCGAAGCGCAAGACAAAGGTGAAGCCCCAACGCTTGCTAAAAAACAAGGCACGTCTCGCCGTGTTGGCGTTGGTTCACAGATTCTTGCGGATCTCGGTGTACATGATATGCGTCTTCTGTCATCGACCAACAAAAAGTACCACGCGTTAGGTGGTTTTGGTCTGAACGTTGTTGAGTACGTCTGCGAGTAACAACAGAACAATAAGTTCCTAGTCTTTGACGTGCTTAACTCGTCAATGGCTAGGAACCGGTGATTTGCCTCCAATTTCCATTAGATATTGCTCACAAATTTGTGCTAGAATCCGGCGATTCTCACTTGATGAACATATTTCACTTATAAATAGAGTTAAAGGAAAGCTTATGAAAGTGATCGAGGGTGGCTTCCCAGCGCCAAATGCAAAAATTGCTATCGTTATTTCTCGTTTCAACAGTTTTATTAACGAAAGCCTACTTTCTGGTGCGATCGATACACTAAAGCGTCACGGACAAGTAAGCGAAGACAACATCACGGTTGTGCGTTGTCCAGGTGCCGTAGAACTACCTCTAGTAGCTCAGCGTGTTGCTAAAACTGGCAAATTCGACGCTATTGTTTCTCTAGGGTCTGTTATTCGTGGTGGAACGCCTCACTTTGACTATGTTTGTAGTGAAATGAACAAAGGTCTAGCACAAGTGTCTATGGAATTCAGCATTCCAGTAGCATTTGGTGTTTTGACTGTTGATACGATCGATCAAGCGATTGAACGCGCAGGAACCAAGGCTGGTAATAAAGGTGCAGAGGCTGCACTAAGCGCACTTGAAATGATTAATGTACTATCTGAAATTGATTCCTAATGGGGGCCAGTGTGAAACCAGCCGCACGTCGTAACGCACGTCAATTCGCTCTACAGGCGATCTACTCATGGCAAATTACTAAAGAGAATGTTGCCAAGATTGAAGAACAGTTTTTGTCTGGCGACAAATACGATGAAGAAGAACTTCATGCATCTGAGCCAGCGCTTGCTGCTCCAGAGACAGACGTAGCTTACTTCCGTGAACTATTAAGCGGTGTTGTACTTAGCCACGCTGAGCTAGATAGCAAAATTCGTCCATACATCTCTCGTCCTATGCAGGATTTAGATATGATGGAACTTGCTCTTCTTCGCCTTGCTATGTACGAGATGACTCGTCGCGAAGATGTTCCTTACAAAGTTGTTATCAATGAAGCGATTGAACTTGCAAAAGTTTTCGCAGCAGAAGATAGCCACAAGTTTGTGAATGGTGTACTTGATAAAGCAGCACCTCACATTCGTAAGAAATAACGATTTCTTCAATGAAAAGGTCAGCACATGCTGACCTTTTTTGTATCAAAAGCTTTTACATCAAAAAGTAAGTGAATTATGTCTGGTGAATTTAATCTGATAGACAAATACTTCGTCGGTCGTCAGAGCCAACGTAAAGATGTCCATCTAGCCGCTGGTGATGATTGCGCTTTGGTCAAAGCGCCAGCTAATGTTCAGATTGCGATTAGCACGGATACATTGGTAGCTGGAACGCATTTCTTAGCCGACGCGAACCCAGCATGGGTCGCACACAAAGCATTGGCTTCTAACATCAGTGATTTGGCAGCGATGGGAGCAACGCCTGCATGGGTGAGCTTTGCATTAACGATGCCCGAGCCAGATGAAGAATGGCTTGCACCTTTCTGTGATGCATTTTTCGAACTGGCTGATTACTATGGTATTCAGTTAATTGGCGGTGATACCACCAAAGGGCCATTGTGTCTGACACTCACGGTGCAAGGTTTTGTACCTGAAGACAAAGCGCTCACGCGATCCGGCGCAAAGCCTGGGGATTGGGTATACGTAACGGGAAACCTTGGCGATGCAAAAGCTGGCTTGGATGTGATTCTAGATGACTCTCTGCGCAGCAGAGCCGGCGCGGAAGCACTAGAGCGAGCTCATTACCTTAGTTCTCCGCGTGTGCTTGCTGGACAAGCTCTTGTTGGCTTAGCCTCTTCTGCGATAGATATTTCAGATGGTTTAATCTCTGATATTAAGCACATTTTACAGCGATCTCAGGTTGGGGTGAGTATTGATGTCTCTCAGCTACCGATCTCTTCAGAATTAGTCCAGTTTTTAGATGATAAGATCAGCGCGCAGCAGTATGCTTTAGCAAGTGGCGAAGAATACGAGTTGTGTTTTACCGTGCCGGAGCAAAATCGAGGCTCGTTACAAAGCGCTTTATCTCATACTGGCTGTAAGGTCACATGTATTGGTCAAATCCGACCAAATGGAACCTTCGAGCTGCATGATAACAATCAACCACTTGATTGGGACTTAAGTGGCTTCGACCACTTTAAATGATCTAAGCTAAGCTCTAGCCAAGAGCCTGTTATTATTGAGCAACTCACAGGCATGACGATTGAAACCAAACTAGCAGTATAGGTTTAAGGATATGACCAACCCTCTTTCTCTGATTTCATTAAAGAACCCGTGGCATCTATTGGCGACGGGTTTTGGCAGTGGATTATCCCCGTTTATCCCTGGAACAATGGGCACACTGGCGGCCGTGCCTTTCTTTTTGTTGTTGGCACAATTACCATTTACGGCGTATGTCATTGTTGTTCTGATTTCGTGTGTGATCGGCATTCAAATATGCCAAGTGACCTCTGCAGACATGAAGGTACATGATCATGGTTCAATCGTATGGGATGAGTTTGCAGGCTTTTGGATTACGATGAGCATTGTACCTGCACTGAATATTCCACTCACTGAATGGAAGTGGTTGATCACTGGCTTCATCTTATTTCGTTTTTTCGATATGGTAAAACCTTGGCCAATTGGGTGGCTAGATAAGCGAGTTCACGGTGGGCTGGGTATTATGGTTGATGATATCGTGGCGGGAGTTATGGCCGGTGTTGCCCTGTTTCTAGTCGCAAAATATGCGGGCTGGATGAATTAAACGTTGACCGTAAAAAAAGGGATGCTATGAGCATCCCTTTTTACATTCTATTTTGCTAAATAATCCAAGATGGATTTTTCAATTCCTTTTGCATCGAGACCAAGCTCTTCATGCAGTTCATCTTGTGTTCCCTGATGAATAAACTCATCTGGTAAACCTAGGTTCAACACAGGTTTAATGATTTTATCTTTCATCATGAACTCAACGACACCAGTACCAGCACCACCCGCGATAACATTTTCTTCTAACGTCACGAGCACGTCATGATCTGCGGCTAGTTGACGAATCAATGCCTCATCGAGCGGCTTCACAAAGCGCATATCAGCAACAGTGGCGTTAAGGTATTCTGCCGCTTCTAGCGCGTTACCCAAGAAAGTACCAAAGTTCAGAATAGCAACTTTTTCACCTTGGCGAACCATGCGTCCTTTACCGATTTCTAAAGCCGTAAACTCAGTTTCGATTTCTACGCCCATTCCGCTACCACGAGGGTATCGAACCGCACTCGGGCCAGAATGCTTATGGCCAGTGTAAAGCATTTGTCGGCACTCGTTTTCGTCGCTTGGCGCCATGATCACCATGTTCGGAATACAGCGCATAAAGCTCAAATCGAACGCACCTTGGTGAGTTTGACCATCTGCGCCAACGAGACCTGCGCGGTCGATCGCAAACATCACTGGTAAGTCCATGATCGCGATGTCGTGGATCAATTGGTCATAACCACGTTGCAAGAAAGTCGAATAGATAGCAACGATTGGATGATCGCCCGCAATTGCCATGCCTGTTGCCAGTGTCACTGCGTGCTGCTCAGCAATCGCCACATCAAAGTATTGGTCTGGGTACTCTTTTGAGAAACGCACCATACCTGATCCTTCGCGCATTGCTGGCGTAATTGCCATTAGCTTAGGATCTTGGGCCGCCATGTCACATAAAAAGTCACCGAAGATCTTTGAGTAAGTTGGCTTACCGCCACTGCTCTTCGGCAGACAATTATGCGTTGGATCGAATTTAGGAACACCATGGTAGCCGATAGGATCTTTCTCGGCAGGCTCATAACCTTTGCCTTTCTTGGTCATGATGTGTAGGAACTGAGGACCTTTGAGCTCACGCATATTTTTCAGCGTTTTGACGAGTTCATTGACGTCGTGTCCATCAATCGGGCCAATGTAATTAAAGCCGAACTCTTCGAACAGAGTACCAGGCACTACCATGCCTTTTAGGTGCTCTTCCGTACGGCGAACCAACTCTTTAATAGGTGGGACACCAGACAGCACTTTCTTGCCGCCTTCACGGATAGAAGTGTACAAGCTGCCAGAAAGTACTTTCGCAAGGTGGTTATTCAGGGCGCCGACGTTTTCTGAAATCGACATTTCGTTGTCGTTCAAAATCACCAACATATCAGGATGAACGTCGCCAGCGTGGTTCATGGCTTCGAATGCCATGCCTGCTGTAATTGCGCCATCACCAATCACACTGACGATTTTGCGGCCTTTACCTTCTTTTTGTGCGCTGATGGCCATGCCAAGACCTGCACTAATCGATGTCGAAGAGTGGCCGACAGATAAGGTGTCATATTCACTTTCTTCACGCCAAGGGAAAGGGTGTAGACCATCCTTTTGGCGAATTGTTGGCATTTTATCGCGACGTCCGGTGAGGATTTTGTGCGGGTAAGCCTGATGACCAACATCCCAGATCAATTTGTCGATAGGGGTGTTGTAAACATAATGCAGAGCGACAGTTAGCTCCACGGTGCCTAAGCCAGACGCTAAGTGTCCGCTAGATTGGCTCACTGAATTTAGCAGATACGTTCGCAGTTCATCACACAGATTTGGTAATGTTTCTTTCGGAAGAAGACGTAATTCTTCCGGTGTATTTGCTAACGCCAGTGTTGGGTACTTTGAAATATCAAGAGTCATATAAATGCGCGCTTATAGTGTTAATTTTTGCGCTCGATGACATATCGGGCGAACTCTTCGAGTAACTGAGTATTGTATGGGATAGCTTCCAATGCTTGAAGTGCTTCCTGTAACAGAGTGTGAGCTTTCTCTATGGCTCCCTCTAAACCCAGCAGGGAAGGATAAGTGCTCTTATTCAGACCTTGGTCGGAACCTTGAGGCTTACCCAGTGTTTCTGTGTCACTGATGATATCAAGAATATCGTCTTGAACCTGAAACGCCAAACCAATTGCTTTTGAGTAGCGCTCCAAGTGAGGTAGAACCTCGATACCTTTCTCACCAGCAGCTAATGCACCTAATTTTACCGCACAATCAATCAGAGCTCCGGTTTTTTTACGGTGTATCTCTTCCATTTCTTCAAGAGAAACTTGGCGATTTTCCGCGCCTAAATCTAAGGCTTGCCCTACACACATGCCGCTGGCACCAGAAGAATGCGCTAATGCTTTGATCATGTTGATGCGTTGAGCTTCTGCCGCCGGGCTTAATTGACCATCAGCAATAATAGTAAAGGCAAGGGTTTGTAGTGCATCACCTGTCAGTATTGCGGTTGCTTCATCAAACTTAATATGACAAGTTGGTTGACCTCGACGCAGTTCATCATCGTCCATGGCTGGCAGATCATCATGAATGAGTGAGTAGGCATGTATACATTCGATAGCAGCGGCGGGGGTGTCTAAGTCTTCAGGTTTACAGCCGAGCATTTGACCTGTGATGTAAACAAGAAAAGGGCGAACGCGTTTTCCACCTAGCAAAAGGCCGTATTTCATTGCTTGAATCAATGGCTGCTCTTGACATGGAAGCTGATCGAGCCACAAATTCAATTGCTGATTGTTTCTTTGTTGAAAAGACGTCAATGTCTGTTGCATCACATTGCTCACTACTGATTGTTATTCTGAATCTGGTTTGAAGTCACTCAGTGGTGCTTCATCATCTTCACTAAGAAGAATGCTCACGCGCTGTTCGGCGTCGCTTAATTTAGTTTGGCCTGCACGAGCTAAGGCAATGCCTCGTTCAAACTTACGCAGGGCATCATCTAGAGCAAGATCGCCATTTTCTAATTGATCAACCAAGCTATCAAGCTCTTCAATGGTTGCTTCAAAGGTCATGTTTTCTGGTTTCTTGACCGCCATCTTTTTTCTGCCTTAATCAAGCCTCGGGTAAGATGCACGAAAGTTACCTTAGCCTAGTAACTTGGTCAAATTTAACCTTATATAATTGTCACAAAATTAGCGTTCAACGAGTCTAAGCGATGAAACCCCATATTTTGGTTGAGGTTGTTAAGTGTAATTTGTGATCCATTAGCTAAGATTTTTCTAAAAATTCTGCGCGAGTTGTCGATACAGGTAATAATCCGCCCAATGGCAGTATTTGAGTATAGCGTGAGGAGTGCTTTGTGGATTTAGCAACCCTATTAGGTTTGATTGGTGGTTTTGCATTCGTCATTATGGCGATGGTGCTTGGTGGCAGCATCGGCATGTTTGTCGATGTCACGTCGATCCTTATTGTCGTTGGTGGCTCAATATTCGTCGTGTTGATGAAGTTCACAATGGGACAGTTTTTTGGTGCGACAAAGATTGCTGGCAAAGCCTTCATGTTTAAAGCGGATGAACCCGAAGACCTGATCGCAAAAATTGTGGAAATGGCCGACGCGGCGCGTAAAGGTGGTTTTCTTGCTCTTGAAGAGATGGAAATAAACAACACATTCATGCAGAAAGGCATTGATCTACTGGTTGATGGCCATGATGCCGACGTTGTGAGAGCGGCACTCAAAAAAGACATCGCGCTTACGGATGAACGACATACGCAAGGTACTGGCGTATTTCGCGCCTTTGGCGACGTTGCTCCTGCGATGGGAATGATTGGCACCTTGGTTGGTCTTGTTGCGATGCTTTCAAACATGGATGACCCTAAAGCGATTGGACCAGCAATGGCCGTTGCACTCTTGACCACATTGTATGGCGCGATCCTGTCCAATATGGTGTTTTTCCCTATTGCGGATAAGCTTTCTCTTCGCCGTGACCAAGAAACGCTAAATCGCCGTTTGATCATGGATGGCGTATTAGCGATTCAAGATGGCCAAAACCCGCGAGTGATCGATAGTTACTTGAAGAACTACCTCAATGAAGGTAAACGTGCCCTTGAGATTGACGAGTAACTTGGAGAGTCGTGATGGATGATGAAGATAACAAATGCGATTGTCCGCCACCTGGCCTCCCGTTATGGATGGGGACATTCGCAGATTTGATGTCGCTACTGATGTGTTTCTTTGTTCTTCTGCTCTCTTTTTCTGAGATGGATGTACTGAAGTTCAAACAAATTGCAGGATCAATGAAATTTGCCTTCGGTGTGCAAAATCAGCTTGAAGTGAAAGACATTCCCAAAGGCACTAGCATTATTGCCCAAGAGTTTCGACCGGGTCGGCCGGAACCAACTCCGATTGATGTCATCATGCAGCAAACCATGGACATCACTCAGCAGACGCTCGAATTTCATGAAGGGGAGTCTGATCGAGCTGGTGGCACAAAACGTGATGAAGGCAAGTTAACGGGTGGGCAATCGCCAGAAACGTCAACTCAAAACAATGAATCTGCCGAAGCGGACATGCAGCAACAGCAATCTAAAGAGATGTCGCAAGAGATGGAAACCTTGATGGAAAGCATCAAGAAAGCCTTAGAGCGAGAGATTGAACAAGGCGCCATTGAAGTTGAAAACCTCGGTCAGCAGATTGTTATACGTATGCGTGAAAAAGGTGCATTCCCAGAAGGTTCGGCCTTCTTGCAGCCTAAGTTTCGTCCTTTAGTTCGTCAGATTGCAGAGCTAGTAAAAGACGTGCCAGGCATTGTTCGAGTATCTGGCCATACAGACAATCGACCGCTAGACTCGGAACTTTATCGTTCTAACTGGGATCTCTCTTCTCAGCGTGCAGTATCAGTCGCGCAAGAGATGGAGAAAGTGAGAGGCTTCTCTCATCAACGTTTAAGAGTACGAGGCATGGCGGATACGGACCCCTTGTTACCGAATGATTCTGATGAAAATCGCGCGCTTAACCGACGGGTTGAAATCAGCATTATGCAAGGCGAGCCTCTCTACAGTGAAGAAGTGCCGGTAATTCAATAACTAGGCTTTAGTTTTAAGTCAGTAAAGAGATAAGAAAGCGAGCAGATTGCTCGCTTTTTTTGTTTTTCCAATCCGCTTGGGTGTATAATCTTGCGCCTTAAAAGTGAGCTCAGAATACTTTTTGTGACTGAAACGCGGTTTTACTGCGTATGAAGTATTGAAGTTGAGTGTCACTCTTTGTTGATTGCGAAACTAACCTGCGAATTAGACTATGAAATTTATTGTAAAGCCCCATCCAGAAATTTTTGTAAAAAGTGAATCTGTGCGTAAGCGCTTCACAAAGATTTTAGAGTGCAACATTCGTAACATCATTAAGAGCCGCACGGAGTCTGTCGCGGTATTTAACCGTCGTGATCACATTGAAGTGACCTCTGAGAGTAACGAATTCCACGCTGAAGTTCTTGAGGTTTTGACTCATACACCAGGCATTCACCACGTACTGGAAGTGAAGCAAACTGAATTTAAAGACTTGCACGATATCTTCGAGCAAGTGCTAGAACTCAACCGTGCTGCACTCGAAAATAAAACCTTTGTTGTACGTGCGAAGCGTCGTGGCAAGCATGACTTTACCTCTATTGAACTAGAGCGTTATGTAGGCGGTGGTTTAAATCAAGCGATTGAAAGCGCTAGTGTTAAGCTACGAAACCCAGACGTGACGATCAAGGTAGAAGTCTCGAACGACAAGCTAAACCAAGTATTGTCTCGTCATAAAGGCCTAGGTGGTTTCCCACTGGGTACGCAAGAAGACGTGTTAAGCCTGATCTCGGGTGGTTTCGACTCTGGTGTTTCAAGCTATCTTCATATCAAGCGTGGTTCAAAAGTACATTACTGCTTCTTTAACTTAGGTGGTCCAGCACACGAAATCGGCGTTAAGCAGGTTTCTCACTACCTATGGAACAAATACGGTTCTTCAGCAAAAGTACGTTTTATCTCAGTTGATTTCGAACCTGTGGTTGCGGAAATCCTAGAGAAAGTCGATGACGGCCAAATGGGCGTGATCTTGAAGCGTATGTTTATGCGTGCAGCAGGCATGATCGCTCAGAAGATGAAGATCGAAGCATTGGTAACAGGTGAAGCGCTAGGTCAAGTATCGAGCCAAACGCTAACCAATCTACGCCACATCGACAACGTAACAGACACGCTGATTCTGCGTCCGCTTATCAACTGGGATAAAGAAGACATTATCAATCTAGCACGTGAAATCGGCACAGAAGATTTCGCGAAGACAATGCCAGAATACTGTGGTGTTATCTCTAAGAAGCCAACCGTGAAAGCGGTGAAAGGCAAGCTAGAAGCTGAAGAAGAGAAATTCGACTTTAGTATCCTTGAGCAAGTGGTTCAAGAAGCTCGCATGATGGACATTCGTGATATCGCGAAAGAGTCTGAGCAAGCCGCACCAGAAGTAGAGCAAGTTCAAGCGGTAGAAGAGCACGCGGTTGTGCTAGATATTCGTAGTCCTGAAGAGGAAGACGATAACCCACTTGAAATCGAAGGTGTGGATGTGAAACATATCCCGTTCTACAAGCTGGGTACACAGTTTGGTGACTTAGACCAGTCTAAGACATACCTACTTTACTGTGACCGCGGTGTGATGAGCCGTCTGCAAGCGCTTTACTTGCAAGAGCAAGGCTTCAGCAACGTAAAAGTTTACCGTCCATAGCTGACTGATAAAATACGTTAAAAGGCGCAAATTGAGACATCAATTTGCGCCTTTTTTGTTTTTGATCGCGTTACAGACAACCATTACTTAGCATAATGTTGAGGCTTATCGCAAAGCCATACACTTTGTGTTGATATAACGATAATTAATCCGAAAGAAGAGTAATAAAGTGATATTGCTGCCAGATATGCGGATGAGATTTTTGATAGATAAAAAAACACCGCCTAATTTAGGCGGTGTAACAAATTTGACAGACAGGTCAAAAATAAATACAGGAAGTATATGTTTTGTCACAGGGAGTGTGGACAAAACATTATGGTAGAAATCTACCTAACTCGAAATACGAGTTTGCAAACACAACATCGCAACAACGAAGCCAATTGATTTCCAAAGAAATCAAGCCGTTCAGGCCCGTGTTGCGGGGTGAAATATAGAATTTATCTGGCTGTTCGACAACGGACATTTTATAATGTTTCAGATTAAAAAAACTAATCCTATTAGAGGTCCCATATGTCCCGCAGATTGCCTCCATTAAATTCGCTTCGAGTCTTCGAAGCGGCTGCTCGTCATCTCAGTTTTACACGAGCAGCAGAAGAGTTATTTGTTACTCAAGCCGCGGTCAGTCACCAGATTAAAGCGCTTGAAGAGTTCTTATCATTGAAGCTCTTCCGTCGACGTAATCGTTCTTTGTTGTTAACAGAAGAAGGCCAAAGTTACTTTCTCGATATCAAAGATATTTTCACCTCGATTGCGGAAGCGACAGATAAGGTGTTGGAACGTAGCGAAAAAGGGGCATTGACGATTAGCCTACCGCCGAGTTTTGCTATCCAATGGCTTGTACCTCGTTTGGCCGATTTTAATGCTCAAGAGCCCGATATCGATGTACGTATTAAAGCCGTAGATATGGATGAAGGCTCACTGACTGATGATGTTGATGTGGCGATCTACTATGGCCGTGGGAACTGGCCAGGTTTGCGAGCAGATAAATTGTACCAAGAGTTTTTGATCCCACTTTGTTCACCTTCATTACTTTTGGGTAACAAACCATTAGAATCTTTAAGTGACCTCAAATTACATACTTTGTTACACGATACTTCGCGTAAAGACTGGAAGCAGTTTGCTCGTCATTACAACATTGAAGGCATCAACGTAAACCACGGTCCTATTTTTAGTCACTCAACGATGGTGCTACAGGCTGCTGCGCACGGTCAGGGGGTCGCGCTCGGTAACAACGTACTCGCCAAACCTGAAATGGAAGCCGGACGACTCATTGCACCATTCGACGAGGTGTTGATATCTAAGAATGCATTCTATGTGGTGTGTCATGAACAGCAGGCAGATATGGGCCGAATCGCAACGTTTAGAGACTGGATGTTAGCAACCGCGAGAAAAGAACAAGAGGAAGTATTGGATGAATCACTGGATAGCTGAGGGGCCTGAAAACGGACCGCTGTTTATTTTTGCTCACGGCGCAGGTGCGGGGATGGAGCATGACTTCATGACAGCTGTCGCCAAAGGATTAGTGGAGCAAGGTATTCGTGTAGTGCGTTTTAATTTCCCTTACATGGTGAAACGTTCGGAAGATGGCAAAAAGCGTCCGCCCGATCGCGCGCCAAAGTTGCTCGAAGCATACAGCGAAGTGATCGCTCACTTTACTTCTTCTCCCGTGGTTATTGGTGGTAAGTCAATGGGCGGTCGTATGTCGAGCTTGTTGGCTGAAAATGAGCTGGTGGCGGGCATTGCCTGTTTAGGGTTTCCATTTCACCCACCAGGAAAGCCAGAGAAATACAAAGGCGAGCACTTAGCAACCATTGAGAAACCTACGCTGATTCTGCAAGGGGAACGAGACACCTTTGGTAAGCGTGAGGAATTCGATGATTTCGTCCTTTCGTCACAAGTAACGGTGAGCTTTTTACCTGATGGTGACCACAGCTTCAAACCGCGCAAGATCTCAGGTCATACTGAAGTGGGTAACATTGCACTCGCGATAGAGCAGTTAGCGGCGTTTATACAAGAGGTGTACAGTGAAAAGTAAGTGGTTACTCTCATTCTCTGGTTTGTCTGGGCTGCTTTCGGTCGCTCTTGGAGCATTTGCTGCTCATGGGCTAAAAGCGACACTGGCCCCTTATTTGCTCGGTGTATTTGAGACCGGAGTTCTGTATCAATTTATTCACACGTTGGCGATTGTGTTTTGTGCCATTCTGCTTCTGCTCAATTTGGGACAAAAAGCACAAAAGTATTTTTTCATTGCGGCGATTTGCTTTATTATCGGCATCTTTTGTTTTAGCGGCAGTCTTTACGCGCTGGCGCTGACGGGCATTAAGTGGTTTGGGCCAATTACTCCTGTAGGAGGGTTGCTGTTCATGATTGGTTGGTGTCTGTTCTTTTTTGCTGCGTTCAATATCAAAGAGGTCTCCAAGTGAAACAACTAATGCTCTATTGCCGTTCTGGCTTTGAGAAAGAGTGTGCTGGTGAAATTCAGGACAAAGCGACACAGTTGGAAGTGTATGGCTTCCCTCGTGTGAAGAGAAACTCAGGTTATGTTGTCTTCGAATGTTACCAAGATGGAGATGCCGACAAACTTGCGAGAGGTTTAGACTTTAAGTCTTTAATTTTTGCTCGACAAATGTTTGCGGTAGCAGCTGAGTTTCAATCGTTGCCAAGTGATGACCGAATTAGTCCAATTTTGAATGAACTAGCAGACATCGAAGCATTCCCTCGTTGTGGTGATTTGAGAGTTGAAACGCCAGATACAAATGAAGCGAAAGAGCTACTGAAATTCTGCCGTAAGTTTACCGTCCCAATGCGTCAAGCGTTGCGCGGCAAAGGCTTAATGCTGAACAAAGATAACGCGAAAAAACCAGTACTGCACATTTGCTTTGTTGAGCCTGGCCACTGTTACGTTGGTTACTCTTACACTGACAACAACTCACAGTTCTTCATGGGTATCCCTCGCCTTAAATTCCCAGCAGACGCCCCAAGTCGTTCAACACTTAAACTGGAAGAAGCATTTCATGTCTTTATTCCACGTGAAGAGTGGGATGAGCGTTTGGCACCAGGTATGTGGGGTGTGGATTTAGGTGCATGTCCAGGCGGTTGGACGTACCAATTAGTGAAGCGCTCAATGTTCGTTCACTGCGTTGATAACGGCATGATGGCAGACAGTTTGATGGAAACTGGCCAGATCAAGCACCATATGGTGGATGGTTTTAAGTTCGAACCAGACCGCAAGAACGTAACATGGATTGTTTGTGACATGGTGGAAAAGCCAGCTCGTGTTGCTCACCTGATGGGACAGTGGCTGTTAAAAGGTTGGGCAAAAGAGGCTATCTTTAACCTTAAGCTGCCAATGAAAGGGCGTTATGACGAAGTGCTGCAAGACCTTGAAAATCTGAAGCAGTTCCTCATTGATAATAAGGTAAAGTTCAAGCTACAAGCTAAACATTTGTATCATGATCGTGAAGAGATCACGATTCATATCCAATGTCTGTCGAATATTTCACCTTACTAACTTTATTCCCCGAGTCTTTTGGGAATAGTGATTAGAATAGAAAAAGCGCCTTCAAATGGCGCTTTTTTAATATCTGCCGGATTTCATGGTGTGAAACTACCATCGGACACTACTCCGCTTTGTTTGGCCCTAAAAAGCGAATATCTTGCAAGTTAAAGCCTAGTTCTATATCGCACTTTAAAGCGGCGACGCGTTTACATAAACGAGCAGACTCAATGTGCTCATCCAATTTTTTACGGTATTTCGGTACGAGATCTTCACTAGCGTAGGCAGCTTCAATACTCTCAAACTGAGTGAGAATCTCTTTCGCTGCTTTCGGGCCAATTCCAGGTACGCCCGGAACCTGGCTAGAGCTTATCCCTGTCAATCCCCAGTAATCCGCTAGTTGACTTGGTTTTACGCCGAACTCTTTTTCGATAAATGGTTCATCTAACCAACGATGTTGGAAATAATCACGGATTTGTAGGGTAGGGGAAAGTAGCTGGCAGTAACCTTTGTCAGTCGAAACGATGGTGACTTTTTCACCATGGCTGGCCACTTTCGTTGCGAGTGTAGCAACCAAATCATCTGCTTCATCGCCTTCAGACAGCAATGAATCAATACCTTGCTCCCACCACGCTTGTTGAATCGCATCTAACCCTTGCAGTAGTGGCAGAGGCATTGGTTTTCGGTTTTGCTTATAGTCAGGGAGAGTTTCAGCGCGCCAACCTCTGTCTTGTTCGTGGTGATCAAAAACTGCGATGATGTGTGTCGGGTTGGCCTCTGACAGAATGCGAGTGAGGGTTCTTTGCGTTGTGGTTATGGTTCTTGCTATGTCGGTTGGATCTGGTTGTGCTGAGTGCACTCGGCGGATCAGGTTTAGGGCATCAATGATAACAAGATGAATAGACATAATGACTTAGCAATAAAAAAGGGGCGTAATGCCCCTAGTGTAACGAATGCTAGCCTGACTATCGACCACCAATTTCCGGGTGAGCGATTCGATAACACGGTTCGTAGTCTGAACCGCCAGGTAATTTCATTCGGTGCTGTTCGACAAAGTCTTTTAGCAACTTATCGAGTTTTTTCATGAGGACTGCGTCGCCATGAATGGTGAAAGGCCCTCTACGTTCTATTTCTCGAATACCTTCAGCCTTTACGTTACCTGCAACTATGCCAGAGAAGGCTTGACGCAAGTTGGCCGCTAAAACTTGCGGTTCTTGATCTAGGCTTAAATCCAATTGTTCCATCGACTCATGAGTAGGTTCAAATGGCAGTTGGAAGTTTGGCTCAATTTTCAATGACCAGTTAAAGCTGTACGCATCGCCTTTCTCTTTTCGGTGAAGGCGTACCGAGTCCATGGAGCGTTTCATAATACGAGCGACTTCTGCCGGGTCGTCAATGATGATCTCGTAGTGCTTTTGCCCTTCCTCACCAAGTGTGTCGCGAATGAACTCATCAATAGAGCGGAAGTACTCTTCACTCTCTTTTGGTCCTGTTAATACGATAGGCATTGGCTGATCGGCGTTATCCGGGTGCATCATGATGCCAAGAATGTACAGTAGCTCTTCCGCTGTGCCCGGGCCACCTGGGAAAATAACGATACCATGAGCCATACGGACGAAAGCTTCCAAGCGCTTTTCGATGTCGGGCATGATGACCAGCTCATTTACTATTGGGTTTGGTGGCTCGGCCGCAATAATCGAGGGCTCGGTTAAACCAAGATAACGTTGCTGAGTGTAACGTTGCTTTGCGTGCCCAATCGCTGCACCTTTCATCGGCCCTTCCATTGCGCCAGGGCCGCAACCTGTACAGATGTTAAGTTCACGCAGGCCCAGTTCGTTACCCACTTCACGTGTGTACTGATACTCCACTCCATTGATAGAGTGACCACCCCAACATACGACAAGATTCGGTGCGATACCTGGAGTTAATGCTCTGGCATTACGAAGAATGCCGAACACGAGGTTCGTAATGTGAATTGGGTTAGTAAGGTTGAGCCGCTGGGCGTCTGCCAAATGCATGTTTACGTAAACGATATCACGCAATACGGAGAACAGATGCTCTTGGATACCTTTAATTATTTCGCCGTCAACAAAAGCGTGCTCTGGCGGATTAGTCAGCTCAAGCTTAATACCACGCTCACGACGCACGACGTTGACATCAAACGATTGGTATTTATCGAGCAGTTCTTTCGAGTTATCGGTATGGCTACCGGAGTTCAACACCGCTAATGTGCAATTACGGTACAGCTGATAAAGTTCACTCGAGGCTGTGTTCTTTAAGCGCTCTACTTCTAGTTGAGATAGCAAGTCCATGCTACCAGCGGGGCTTATATGGGTAATCATAACGCCTCCTTGTGTTGCATTAATTTGAGGGAAAGTACCAACTTACCTTTTGGGTGTTATACGTATGGTTTGATGAAAGGTAGTTGGCCGATTTGGTTTTATGGTTATCAACTCCCAAGCAACCTCAAGATGATACATTTGCCTTTTATAAATACATCATCTTGAAGTGACTTGGGTTTTTACAGCTTAGCAGACTAAAAGGGAAGAAATGTGATAACTCGTTGAAAATGGGTGGTTATAAAGCGTAGATTGCACCAAATTTGGTTTGTTTGCTCGCTTTTTGTACGAATCTTAGCTCCAGTTAAGCTGGTTTGTTCCACGTTTTTTAGCGTCCGCAAGCATCTTGCCAAGACGATCGAGTACATACTCTGGCGTATCGGACTCTTTGAAAGACGTCGATACAGCAGCTAAGGTAATCATGATATTTTGCTCACGGAACTTAAAGGGTAATTGGCTAATATCACGCTGGATATGCTTAATCAGATCCAGTGTGTATTCTTCAGATTGTTCCGGGACGAGTAGAATAAACTCCTCGCCACCAAAGCGAGCTACTGTTTCCGTTTCTGATACGCGCTTGTTAATAGTACGAGCGATGATCTTCAGCGCTTTATCGCCAGCCGTATAACCATAGCTATCATTCACCGCTTTGAAGTTGTCTACATCAAATAGCACAACACGAAGGTTTTGCTGAGAGCGAATCCAACGGCGATACTCTAGCTCTAGTCGATCGTTAAATGCAGTGCGGTTATAAACTTTAGTCAGCGGGTCGAGCAACATACGCTGAGCTTGGTCATCTAAGCGTCGACGATAATCTTGCGTAGTTTCAAATACCGCTTCGAGTTGGTTCTTACTGTAACTTAACCGCTCTTGCAGCGCTTGCTCTCGCTCTTCCGTCATTTTCAGTCGCTCTGTCAGCGACGCCATTTTTTCGAGAAGAGGCGTGATTTCTTTTTTCACAACCGCGATATCTTGAGCTTGATTAAGTGACTTTTGGCTTAATTCAACCAAGCTGTTCATTTCTGTGTTGAGCTCTTGGCGGTGTTCAAAGTAGGTATGATGCTGGTCGACGTTCTGATGAACGGTTTTTAGGTTACTTGCGAGAGAAGTGTTCAGCTGATCAAGGAATTGGCTAGACGCCTCGCGCTCGAACTTTGTTGCTTCGACAACCAATTTCAGCGTTGAGAGCGTAAGCTCAATGAGAGACTCGGCACTCACGCCAAGGAGCAACTTAGCGCGAATATCCAGCAATCTATCGCCTGATTCTCCCTCGAAATCCAGCTCTGTAATAGTATGTTGGAGGTCGCTGGCTAAGCATTCAAGTTGAGATCTGTCAGGATTGTTTTCAAATTCACTAAGATGTAGACGTGAATTAGACGTGATGATTTTCAGAGCGCGTTCGTAAATACTCAGTAGCTTAGTGGCTTGATCAGCTTTATTGCTGGCGTGAACTTCAGAGAAACTCATCAGGTTCCGTAGTTCACGTTTTAACTGCGCAGGTAAGCCAGTGACACGTTGCAGTGTTTCACCACTGTGCTTGATTTGTTCGTCAAGGTAACCGTTCTGTTTATCCATCGTCTTCGACTGCTGTTTGAGCATCCTCTCTAATACCGCTAAACGCGGGATAAGAGTGCTGATATCTTTTTGATGTTGCAGCTCTTGTTGGATTTCAAATAGGTAGTTGGATACCTGAGTGTTCGAACCCTGGCAAGCTGAAGACAATGATGCCACAACGCGTTTAAGAACTTGTTGTTCACGTTTGAATTTGAGTGAAGTATCACGATGAGTCAGTCTGAGTTGGTCAAGTTGACAACTCAGCTGATGCAGCTGCGACTGAATATCGGATTCCAAGATTCCCATGAAGTGACTACGGTTAAGTCCATGTACTACTGACAATTATCTGATAATAACAAAAAACTTTATAGCGTCATTAGTTATTACGTTCAACAGGCGTTTAATTATCCATTTTTTAATATTTTCTTGATGTCGTCCTCATTCTTGTAGGACGAATGGATCTTGATCAGGCCTTGGCTAATGGCATGTTGACAGGCAGTTCTTATGTTACCTGTTGCAAAGCTAGCAGCAGGCGCATTATCGATGGCTTTTAAGAACACCCAGTGGCTTTGCTTATCCTTCAAGCTGACTTCTCGTGCGATGTGAGTCGCAAGCAACAACAGATCGAGTAATTCCTCATCGTTAATTGCAGTGTAGGCTCGGGGTAAGAACGGATAATCACTGATGCCCATACGAATAATACGATTGACGTTGTGCTGCTGAGCGAACTCATCCACCCAAGTCTGGAATTTTTCGAACATGACTTCGGCAGAAGCATCACGGTCAGCGTTCGGTTCTATATAGAGTAAGTTCGCATCTGAGAAATGGTAAAGACGCGACGGTTTTTCTATTTTTTCCGCAAGGAAGTCGCCAAATGCCCGTTCTAGTTCTAGACCTGCCTTATAGCCGTTATGGACGTACATGCTTCGTAAGAATGGCAAATCGATCATAACAAAGCGTAGGCGATCATTAAGTGGTTCGTGGATCAATTCACCCATTTGCCATTGCTCGAAAGTTTCGCTCGACTTTTTCAATGAGCGAGAAAGCTTAACATTCAGCATACGCAAGTTACGTAAACGAGAGCGAGAGTGGGTGAAGAGGTCGTTACGCAGTTTTTCGATTTCACTTGCTTGGCGCTGCATAATGACACCACGGCGCATAATGAACAAAAACATGACCAAGACAGTAATAAACAATGCAAATGAGATTTTCTGGAATTTACGATGCTCTCTTTCCACTTGCTCTAAGCGTTCTGATTGACCGATGTAATGGATGGTTTGTTCGGCAAATTCTTTTTGCTGACGGAACGCATCCTCACTGATTTGGTTAAGCTGCTTTTGTTCTAGACGAACGAGGTTGGTGTATTTTTTATAAGCTTGCAGAGAAAGTTTGTATTCGCCTGCCTGCTCGTAACCCAACCCAAGTAAACGGTATGACTGCTGCTTAATGAAGTTGTTATTTTCAGGTGACTTTTCAGCAAGCGCTAACGCCAGCTTAGCATTAGTAATGACGTCTTTACTGTCATTTTGATGATAAGCCAGACCTGACTGAAGCAGGGCAGCCTTTGCTTCAAGCTTAGGAATATTGGTGTATTCTAAAAGCTCTTTAGAGCGGTCTAAGTACTGCTCTGCTAGCGCGTAGTTATAGAGTTGTAGGTAGGTAGCCGCCAAGCTTAAGCGAATTTTAATGATTCTATTGATGTTCTTACTGGTACTTTCATGGTCAAGCACGTTGAAGTAATGCACTAACGCAAGGTTAAACTTACCCTGATAAAAGTAGATGTCGCCCATCTGCTCTAGGACGTCCGCTAGGATCGGAGAGCTAGGGTAAGAGTCATAAAAATCTGCGGCTTGAGATAAGTATTCGATCGCTTTGTCGTACACTCGTCGCTCCTGGAAGAGCCTAGCCAAAAGGCGATTCACTTTTGCTAATCTTGCACCACTGTTACTTTCAATAGATTGCCAATAACCGTATAGCAGTTCTGACAAAGCCAAATTGTATTTCTTGCTATTGAGGTAAAACTCGCCGACGGCAGTGTAGTAGTCGATCAAGGCTAACTCAGAGCGGCTATCGTCAAGCATGGTCTTTGCTTCAGAGTACAAGTTTTCCGCTTTAATGATATCGCCACTATGTGAAGCGAGGAGTGCTCTTTGCATCACTAGTCGGTAGCGAACGCTGTCGGTGCGTTGTAATACGGCATCGGCTTCATCGAGCTGTTGTTCAATTTGGTTAAGCGTGTCTTCCGCTTTTGAGTAGTTTTCGTCGTACATCCAAATCATTTGGTTGCGCATCAGCTGGAGATCTAAGTCCATGTACGGCAATTGATATTCTTGCGCTAAGCGTTCCGCTTTATTTAGGTGCTCGATAGCCGAACGAACATTACCCATGGCGTAATCTGCCTGAGCGATAATCTTGTGCGCTTCGATGGTGCTGCTTGGTGTGCGAACGCTACGATCTGTTTCGTCGCGAGACATGGCTGAAGGGCTGTCACTTTCTTTGCGTTCTGTTAGCTCACGCTGTGACAAATAGTTGGTTGCCGCTTGTTTTGCTTGTGATGGCTCTATTTCCGCCAATTGTTGTGCTTCGTTGAGTAACGCGGACGATAAAATGGTTGCATGAAGTGGCTGTACAAACAGCAAGCAAAGAAAGCCAATCAATTTGAATAGACGCGAACTGTCCCAAAACATCCTTTCGTTCCCTCGAACTGTTTTTAGATATGGCGATAACGGCGAAAAGCCTCAATTAGCCGTTTAAATGCGGGTTGAAGCCATTTGATATAGTAACATGCTTGGACAATAAAAACGTCCGGCAACCCTTTAGATTGCCGAACTTATTTCTGTTGCCTATGCGCTTACTGACGAGCCATACGGTGATTGTGAGCTGGCTTATCTTGTTCCGTTGAGCGGTAAGGGTTGATATCCAAGCCTCCACGGCGCGTATAGCGGGCAAATACGGTCAGTTTGCTTGGTTGGCAGTATTTCATTAGATCCGTAAAAATACGCTCTACACACTGTTCGTGGAACTCATTGTGCTCGCGGAAAGACACTAAGTAACGTAACAGCTTCTCACGATCTATTTTTGCGCCTTGGTAGCGAATTTCTACACTGCCCCAGTCGGGTTGGTTAGTGATCAAACAGTTTGATTTCAATAGGTGGCTATGTAGCACCTCTTCAACTTGTACTTCACCTGCTGCACCTTCAAGCAAATCGGCATCGAAATCGTAACTGGTGATGTTAATGTCTTGGTCATCAATACATTCACCGTCCATTGTTACGATAGGTTGATTGGTATAGTGGGTCACTGGATTCACCTCAACCAGCACCTTTTCACCTGCGCATTCAGAAAGGTCTTGTGTTAAACGCTCAGTCACTTCTTCCCAGCTTGCAAAGCGGGTTTGGTTATAGCTGTTTAAGTACAGTTTGAAAGACTTCGATTCAATCAAGTTTGCGCTGGTGGCTGGAATGTATACTTCGCCAACGGCCACTTGTGGTAAACCTTTACTATTTAACCAAGACAGTTCGTACAGCGTCCAAATGTCGTGCCCCATGAAAGGCAGAGTATCGCCTAACTGGAGGTCATCTCGGTTCAGGCTGCGAGGGACTGGTTGCAGCAAGCTTGGGTCATACTGGTTCGCATACTCGGTCGTTTTACCTAGTGTTAAGCCAGCAAGCTCTTTAGCGTCAGAATATTTGCTCATACTTTGTGGTCGTTTTCGATTAGAATGGCGAGAATTTTACTGAATCCGCTGGTCAATTGCCATCCGGCAAGTACGGCTATCTGATAAATAAGGAATGAGGAGACCTTCATGACCCAAAACGTTACTCAGGCGCTACAAGAGTTCAGCCTGCGCTACCAACAAGCTTGGCAAGCTAAGCACAATGAGTTGCCAAGCAGTGAAGAGCTTGCAGAGCTTGTTTCTCCTTGTGTCGAAGAGAAGCGTGATGGAAAGGTGCTTTGGAAAGCGGTCGCACGTGATGAAATGGCCGATTTCACCAATGTGGAAAATGCGATTGAGTTGTCACTGCAAGATGATGTTAAAGCCTTTTATGGTTCTCAATACTGCGCTGATATGGAGGCAACTTGGCAAGGTAATTCGTTGACGCTGCTGCAAGTGTGGAGCGATGACGATTTCGTGCGTCTACAAGAAAATATTCTTGGTCATTTGGTGACGCAGCGCCGCTTGAAACTTAAACCAACAGTATTTATCGCAGCGACAGATGAGGAAATGGATGTGATTTCTATTTGTAACCTCACTGGCAATGTGATTCTAGAGCGTTTGGGCACCTCTAAACGTGATGTATTGGCAGATTCATTGGTTGAGTTCTTGAATAAGTTAGAGGCTGCCGTCTAAGTATGTATGTTGTTGAGTTGCAGTTTGAGTGTTTTGATAACACCACCGTCAGCGCGGTAGACAAAGCCATTAATGGCTTGATGGATGCTCTGCGTTACAACGGCCAAGTATTAGGTCGTGAATTCCCGATAGTGATGGGAGAAGGTGAATTTTTCGTTCGTGTTGTTTGCCCAGAACAAGACAGCTTGCATCCACGTTATCACTCAGATTTCGTCAAAGTGTGCATGAACCGTTTGTCGGATGCGTCTTTGCTTGCTCCGAAAATGCGTATGCTGGGGCGTGATTTGAATTCAGAACAAGCAGCCGAAGAAGAGACACCTAGCTGGCAAGTGTTGTACACGACTTATGTTCATACGTGTTCGCCTTTGCGAAGTGGTGAAACCCTGTTGCCAATTCCTTTGTATCGTAATGAGCCAACACTTAATGGAGACCATAAAGCCGTCATTAAGTGGCAGACTGAGTGGCAAGCGTGTGATGAAATCCAAATGGCAGGGGGTTGCCGAGCGGAACATGCGGCGCTGCACGAAATTTGCGATGTGGATAGTGTGCTGTTTCGCCGAGGTTGGGACTTACGTGGCCGTATCGAATACATCACGAAGATCCCTACGTACTATTACCAGTATCGTGTCGGTGGTCAGTCGCTGGAGAGCGAGAAAGCGCGCAAGTGTCCAAAATGCGATGGCGAGTGGCTACTCGATGAGCCACTACATGACATATTTCATTTTAAGTGTGATGACTGCCGAATCGTGTCGAATATCTCTTGGGACCATCTTAAGTAGCGAATTGAAGCTACTTAAATGGGTAGATAGACAAATAGAAAGGGCTGATGTTTTCACATCAGCCCTTTTGTGTTTAGAACGTTTATGTTTAGAACGTTGTTTTCAGTCATGTTTTGAAAAGTGGGATTACCAACCTTTCACAACACCGCCTTTGAACAGCTCTTTTGCCGCTTCGTAAACTTCTTCCGTTTGGTAAGCTTTTACGAAGTTTTGTACGTTTTGCGCATTAACATTTTCTTCGCGAGCGACAATTAGGTTTACGTATGGTGAGTCTTTATCTTCAACGAACACGCCGTCACGCTCTGGCGATAGGTCGATAGAGCTTGCGTAAGTGGTGTTGATGATTGATAGCGTTACGTCATCCAATGAACGCGGAAGCTGTGGGGCTTCTAGTTCAATGATTTCGATATTTTTAGGGTTGCCTACGATGTCACGTACTGTAGCGAGTAGACCAACGCCATCACGTAGCGTAATCAAACCTTGTTGCTCAAGAAGCAGTAGTGAGCGACCTAGGTTAGTTGGGTCGTTTGGTACTGCGATGCGTGCGCCATCTTGAATTTCATCAATTGATTTTACTTGCTTTGAGTAACCAGCAATAGGGTAAACGAATGAGTTACCCGCGATAGCCAGTTTGTAGCCGCGGTCTTTCACTTGTTGGTCTAGGTATGGTTTGTGCTGGAACGCATTCGTGTCTACTGAACCATCATCCAGAGCGGCGTTTGGTGTTACGTAATCGGTAAATGTTACTAGCTCAACATCTAGGTTGTATTTCTCTTTTGCTACTTTAGCGGCAACTTCGGCTACTTGTGCTTCAGCACCAGCAATAACGCCAACTTTTACTTTGTTTACGTCTACTTCTTTGTCGCCGCAACCCGCTAGAGCAAGAGCAGAGGCGGCCGTTGCTACAGTCAAAAGACCTTTAAGGCTAAATTTCATCTTTATCTCCTTATACTTTGTATTTTTGATGCTTATCTGTGGTCTACACGGCGCACCACTGCGTCGCCGATAGACTGAATAATCTGTACTAGAACAATCAACATCACGACAGTCACGGCCATGATAGTTACATCGTAGCGGTGGAAACCGTAACGAATGGCTACGTCGCCTAGGCCGCCGCCGCCTACCGTACCCGCCATAGCTGAGTAGCTAACGAGAGTGACCAAGGTAATCGTTACTGAGTTAACAATAGTCGGCATTGCTTCAGGTAGTAGAACTTTTGTGATGATCTGTGTTGGTGTCGCCCCCATTGACTGCGCTGCTTCCACCAAGCCTGTCGGTACTTCTAATAAAGCACCTTCAATAAGACGAGCGACAAAAGGAATGGCGCCAATAGTCAGTGGGACGATTGCTGCGGTTGTGCCGATAAAGGTTCCAACTAGCATTTTTGTCACTGGAATAATCGCAACCATCAGTACGAGGAATGGCACTGAGCGACCAATGTTAACGATAGCGCCTAAGCCGCTATTTAGTTTGGTGTTTTCAAGTAGGCCGCCTTTCTTAGTAATATGGAGGATTACGCCTAATGGAATACCCACAGCAAAGCCGACTAATCCGGCAACCGCAACCATGTAAAGCGTTTCCCACGTTGCACCTAAAAGTAGTTTGCTGTTTAAACTCAGCCATTCAGAAATCGTATTAAAGGACATAACCAAGTACCTCTACTTTTACGTTGTGCTTACGCAGGTATTCAAGAGCTGCGTTGTCATCTTCTTCGTTACCAAATAGCTCTGCGACCATCATGCCGAATTTCACGCCACCAGCGTAATCAAGGTCGGAACTCAAAATACTCACATCAATATTGTATTTACGAGAAATTTGCGACATTAACGGTGCATCGACGGTTGCGCCAGTAAACTCTAAGCGAACCAACGGATAGCTGCCATCAACACGCTCTGCTTGCAGACGAGCTTGGTAATCTTCAGGAATGGAAAGATCCAGCGTTGAGCGAATGAATTGGTGCGCTAGCTCTGTCTTAGGGTGCGCAAAAATATCGCCAACGGTGCCTTTTTCCACCAGCTCACCACCACCGATGATTGCTACTTCGTGACAGATGCTTTTTACGACTTCCATTTCGTGAGTGATAAGTAAAATCGTGATGTTGAGTTTGCGGTTGATCTCTTTCAATAACTCAAGGATAGATTGAGTTGTTGCTGGGTCTAGTGCGCTAGTGGCCTCATCACAAAGCAGCACGCTAGGATCGGATGCCAATGCACGAGCAATTGCCACACGCTGTTTTTGGCCGCCACTTAAGTTAGATGGGTAGCTCTCGTGTTTGTCGGCTAAGCCTACAAGCTTTAGCAACTCAGTTACTTTTGTTGTGATTTGCGATTTGTCTTTACCTGCCAGTTCTAGTGGCAGTGCTACATTATCAAACACAGTACGAGACGAAAGCAGGTTAAAGTGCTGGAAGATCATGCCAATGTTACGGCGTGTTTCGACTAGTTGTTTTTTGCTGAGTTTGGTTAGATCCACACCATCAACGATGATGGAACCAGAGGTCGGCGCTTCTAACATGTTTACGCAGCGAATCAGCGTACTTTTACCAGCACCTGATGAACCGATAACACCAAAGATGGTGCCTTTGTCGATGTGTAGGTTAATGTCTTTCAGGGCAAGGATTTCCTTACTGCCTTGGTAGAACACTTTATTGACGTTTTTTATTTCTATCATGTTTCAACCTGCCCAAAGATACGGGGAACTTCGCTGTCAAAAACGGCCTTTGACAGAACTTAATGTTGAGCTTTATCTCAATTTTCAGTTGATGCTATGGGTTAAGCAGAATGAAGTCAATAGATATTTTTACGTCTAGACGTCTAAATGTATGGATGTTCTGTTTCGAAACGGAGATGTATAGATAGAAAGGAGGAGGTAGACGGCAGGGCACCCTCAGATTTACCGATTCTTGCCCAACAAATCAACCGTTTTGTCGAGGCCTAGAATGAATTAGATAGTGTTGAAGTTTATAAGGTATGTAATAATCTGATTAAACCGAGTTAATAGAGAAATACGTTTTGGCAAAACCTGCTGTTTTTATCGATCGTGATGGCGTGATAAACGTTGACCACGGCTACGTTCATGACGAACATGATTTTGAGTACATTGATGGTGTATTTGAAGCGACGAAAGCGCTAAAAGATAAAGGCTACCTTCTAGTGTTAGTGACGAATCAATCGGGCATCGCACGCGGTAAATTCAGTGAAGACCGTTTCTTGTCTCTGACTCAATGGATGGATTGGAACTTTGCTGATAATGGTGTTGAGTTCGATGGTATCTATTACTGTCCACATCATCCAGAACATGGCATTGGCGAGTACAAGCAAGATTGTGAGTGCCGTAAGCCAAAACCAGGTATGTTCATTTCTGCGCGTGACTTCTTGAAGATCGACATGGAGAAATCTGTGATGATCGGCGATAAAGCTGAAGACATGATGGCAGCAGAAGCGGCAGGCGTTGGCACTAAGATTTTGGTTCGCACTGGTAAGCCAGTAACGGAACAGGGCGAAGCCATTGCAACGGTAGTATTGGATAGCATTGCAGATGTGCCTGCGTACTTAAACAAGTAATATTCATTACTGACTGAGATAAGGGAAGCCACTGCTTCCCTTTTGTTTGATTCCTTCTTTTAATCTGAACACTTATGAGCAAAAAACTCACCATTCTTGATATCGCAAAATTGGCAGGCGTGGGCAAATCGACAGTAAGCCGTGTGCTTACTAACGATCCAAAAGTGAAACCCCAAACGCGAGAGAAGGTAGAGCAAATCATTCGTGAATCAGGCTACGTCCCATCAAAGTCGGCGCAGTCGATGCGTGGTGGCAGCCAAAAAGTCATTGGGGTTATCATCTCCCGTTTAGACTCACCATCAGAAAATCGCGCCGTTGGTACCATGCTCAATGCTTTGTATTCCGCTGGTTATGATGCGGTGATCATGGAGAGCCAATTCGATCGCGATAAAACCAATGAGCATTTGGATGTGCTTAGACGTCGCAACGTCGATGGGGTGATCGTGTTTGGTTTTACTGGATGTGATGAGCGAGCATTGGCGGAGTGGGGTAATCGTATCGTCGTGATCGCGATGGACACGCAAATGGTTTCTTCGATCAACTACGACAACCAAGGTGTGATAGACATGGCTTTGTCTCATCTTGAGCAGCAATCTTTATCTCGCATTGCTTATATTGGTGTTGACCCTGAAGACAAAACCACTGGCTTAGCTCGTCTAAATGCTTATAAAGCTTGGTGTCAACGCAAACAAATTACACCTTGTTTCCAGACGGGTAAGTTGAGCCATGAAAGTGCTTATCAGTTGGTAGACAAAGTCCTTCAATCTGACACTCAGGCCATCGTGTGCGCCAGTGACACCATCGCGTTGGGCGTGATTAAGCGTCTTCAAGAGTTAGGCCGTGAAGATGTGGTTGTGACAGGTGTTGGTGGTAATGAATTGCTCTCTTTCCTTTTCCCTAAAGTATTTAGTGTCGACCCCGGTTATACCCTTGCAGGTGAGAAGTCCGCTAACATGCTGATCAATCAATTAAATGGCGATGAGGAAGTGGTTCACTTTACTCAACAGCCTATCGTTTATTGACCCACACTAAAACGATCTGCTCTAAAATTATACTGTGATCACTCTCAATTAATGGGACTGTTCCCATTTTGTTTTTTGCCTTCGGATGGCAATATTAAAATTAAGAAATGGGAATGTTCCCATTTATAAAAACAAAATGATGAATCGAATGTATCCAATACAGGGTGGACAAAGTTATGAGTAAGATTGCGCGTAAAGACGTGGAGCGTCTTATTGAGCTGGTCGGGGGGCCGGACAACATTGCCAGTGTAAGTCACTGTTTAACTCGCTTGCGTTTTGTTCTAAATGATACGGACAAAGCAGATACGAAACAGTTAGAAGCATTACCGATGGTGAAGGGCTGTTTTACCAACGCAGGCCAGTTCCAAGTGGTTATCGGTACTGAAGTGGATGAAGTTTACAAGGTACTGATCGGACTGACGGGTAAAAGTGAAGCCAGCAAAGACGAAGCGAAGAACGCTGCTCGTCAAAACATGAATATCGTTGAGCGTGGTATTTCCCACCTTGCAGAAATCTTTGTACCACTGCTACCAGCGATCATCACCGGTGGTCTGATCCTTGGTTTCCGTAACGTGATTGGCGACATCAAGATGTTTGATGGTCAAACGCTAACGGAAATCAGCCAGTTTTGGGCAACGGTACACTCTTTCTTATGGCTGATTGGTGAGGCGATCTTCTTCTTCCTACCGGTTGGCGTGTGTTGGTCGACAGTGAAAAAGCTCGGCGGTACTCCGATTCTGGGTATCACGCTTGGTGTAACATTGGTTTCGCCACAGTTGATGAACGCCTACCTGATTGGTAAGCAAGTACCCGAAGTGTGGGACTTTGGCTTATTTACCATCGAGAAAGTGGGCTATCAGGCGCAAGTGATTCCAGCAATGCTTGCTGGTATGGCTCTGGCGTTTATTGAAACCAACTTAAAACGCATCATTCCGTCTTACCTTTACCTAGTGGTCGTGCCGTTTGTCTCAATCATTGTGTCTGTGATTCTTGCGCACTCTATCATTGGTCCATTCGGTCGTATGTTGGGTGACGGCGTGGCATTCGCAGCAAAAGCAGCCATGACGGGTGACTTCGCAATGATTGGCTCAACCATCTTCGGCTTCCTATACGCGCCATTGGTCATTACTGGTATTCACCACACCACCAACGCGGTTGACCTTCAATTAATGCAAGAGCTAGGCGGCACGCCAATTTGGCCTCTGATTGCGCTTTCAAATATTGCTCAAGCGTCTGCGGTCGTCGGCATCATTATCATCAGTAAAAAACACGGCGAGCGTGATATCTCAGTGCCTGCGGCTATCTCTGCTTACCTTGGCGTGACTGAACCGGCGATGTACGGCATCAACTTGAAATACAAGTTCCCAATGTTGAGCGCGATGATCGGTAGTGCGTGTGCTGCTGCTATTTGTGGTAGTGCGGGCGTAATGGCGAACGGTATCGGTGTGGGCGGTTTGCCGGGCATCTTGTCTATCCAACCGCAGTTCTGGGGCATTTTTGCTTTGGCTATGTTAGTCGCAATGCTGGTACCTGTTGCATTAACGTTAATTCTTTATAAGCGTGCACAAGCCAAAGGTGAGCTTGAGCCTGCAAACGCGTAATTCTATTTGAGGCAGTGACTTGGCTGCCTCCTCCTATTTTTCTTTTCAAATTTTAAGTTTCCGATTACTGGTAAGTGAGTGTTAGAAATGGCTATGACCAAGCATGATGAGAGCTGGTGGAAAACCGCAACCATCTATCAAATTTACCCAAAAAGCTTTTGTGACAGTGGCAGTAAAGGCACGGGCGACATCAAAGGGATCATTTCTAAGCTGGATTATCTTAAGCATCTTGGTGTGGATGCGATTTGGCTGACGCCGGTTTACCAATCGCCAATGATCGACAACGGTTATGACATCTCCGATTACTACTCGATCAACCCTGAGTTCGGCACGATGCAAGACTTTGATACTTTGCTAGCAGAAGCGCATCAGTTGGGTATTCGTATCATCATGGACATTGTAGTGAACCACACGTCGACAGAACACAAGTGGTTCCAATCCGCACTGGGTGATAAAAACAGCCCATACCGTGATTACTACATCTGGAAAGATCCGGTAGATGGTGCTGAACCAAACAACTGGCAATCAAAGTTTGGTGGCAACGCTTGGGCGCTGGATGAAAAAACAGGCCAGTACTATTTGCACCTTTTTGCTAAAGAGCAAGCGGACTTAAACTGGGAAAACCCAGTAGTGCGTGAAGAAGTGAAAGAAGTCATCAGCTTCTGGGCAGAAAAAGGAGTGGATGGTTTCCGTCTCGACGTTATCAACCTGATTTCCAAGCAGCAAGATTTTCCAAGTGACGATATTGGTGATGGTCGTCGTTTCTACACGGATGGTCCACGTGTGCACGAATACCTTCAAGAGATTAGCGAATCTGTGTTTCAAAAATACGGCAGCGTGACGGTGGGTGAAATGTCTTCCACTACGCTAGAGCACTGCCAGCAATATTCTTCGCTAGACGGCAAAGAGCTATCCATGGTGTTCAACTTCCATCATCTGAAAGTCGATTATCCAAATGGTGAAAAATGGACCAAAGCGCCGTTTGATTTCATTCAGTTAAAACAGATCTTCAATCATTGGCAAACGGGCTTAAATGGCAAAGGGTGGGGGGCGCTGTTCTGGTGTAACCACGACCAGCCACGCGTTGTGAGCCGATTAGGTAACGACGAGCAATACCGTGTTGAATCTGCCAAGGTGCTTGCGGCATCAGCGCACATGATGCAAGGCACACCTTATGTTTACCAGGGGGAAGAGATCGGCATGACCAACCCGGGTTATACCGAAATCAGCCAATATCGTGATGTTGAAAGTACTAACATGTACGACATCATGGTCAACCGTGATGGTGTATCTCATGACGATATGATGGCGATCTTGGCACAGAAGTCGCGTGATAATTCACGTACACCAATGCAATGGAACAGTGCAAAACACGCGGGCTTTACTGAGGGAACGCCGTGGCTTGAAGTGGCGCAGAATTACTCTGAAATCAATGCTGAAGCTGCGGTTGCCGATTTGAACTCGGTGTTCTACTTTTACAAGCGTCTGATTGAACTGCGTAAACAGGTTCCAGTCATCACCGATGGCCGTTATGAAGATTTACTGCCAGAGCACAAACGTATTTTCGCTTACGCTCGTCAGAACGATAAGCAAACGCTGCTGTGTATCAATAACTACTATGCTGAAGAGGTGGAATGCGTTCTGCCAGAACGTTTTGATATGAGTAAAGCGAAAAACTTGCTATCTAACTATCAAAACTCAGCGAGCGCAGTCGCGTCAAACCATCAAGTGTTACGACCTTACGAAACTCGTATTTTATTGATAGAAGAATAAACTCGGGTGTCATCACCCCTAAGATTGATGTTCGAGATGAAGGCTTTGGTGTGCTCCCCAAAGCCTTCTTTTATTGAGATATCTATAAAAAATGCAAGCTTATTTTGTTTCAATCGCTGTTAGCTGCACTTTCTCTTCGTTGATTTGTACTTGTTGTACTTTCAGCAGTTCAATTTGTTCTATCAGACCTAAGCTCGGATTAAACCAACGTTCTGCCGAAGTGGCGAACTCCATTGAGTCCATATCATCACAGTTTAGGTTGTAGATGTTCTCTTCCATCAGGTATGCCGCTTCAATTTTCTTGCCTGAGATCGAGAACGCTTTACGCACGCCAGTTTCTCGGATTTGCTGTTGCCAAACCACTTGGCAAGATGCTGTCATAGGAAGGTTTTGTACCCACTCATGCTCTTCAAAACGGTCTAGTAGGTTGTGAACTGAGTAGCCTGTAAGAGTGGTTTGCAGAGACATAGTTTCTTCACCGATGTCAATATTCGGGCTTTTCTCTTTTACGTCGTCACCGTTTAGGCGGAAAATCGGACCGCTGTGCATAAGCATGGCAATAAACTGATGACCAATGAAATAAGCGTCAGTGATTTCATGGAGTGCACCATCTGATCCTGCAAAGTAAAGCGTATTGCTCTCTTCGTCGTCGTTGTACTGCTCGTCTGAATAGTAGAACTGTTCGGCGCCGTAGTTCATCAAGTCATTAACCAACTGGACCATTGCCTCGCTGTTTGGGATTTGTGCCAATGCTGCCAATATTTGCTCGCTATCCATCGCTTGGAAGCTCAGTTTCATGTCGCCCTCTGGTTGGCCATCCAAGCTAAACGAATAGCTCAATTGTGTGTTTGGTACAGGAGCGAAAATGGAGTTGTGAATCGAGACGTCGAAACTTTCTTGAGGCACTTTGTTTGGATTCGCACTGCCAGAAGACGAACCTCCGCCACAGCCGTAAAGAGCCAGAGTTGCTGCTGCGATAAGCGTCATTTTGTTTAGCATGGTTTACATTCCTGATTGATAAGGCCGCTTCATGTTGGGCCGTTGCTTGAATGCGAGCATGCTAAGTTCAGCGAGAGAAAAAGGGCAAAAAACAAAAGATAACAGGGGTTAATGAAAGCTTAATTTTATATTTAGGTCTTTGTTTTATTTGGGTTTATTTCGTTGGCTACATTAGTGCAATACTCGTTAATGAGCGCTTTCCATCGGCTTATGATTTCTTGATCGGTCACACTAACATGCAACGTTTTCCACGGTTGGAGGCAAGTCTCTTTGGATTCAGATTGAGAAAGACGCTCAAACAAGGTTTCGGAAGGTAAAACGCGCAGCAGCGCCACCAGTGATTCCATGTAGTTGAGACGGAACTGTTCAAGTTTGTTCTGCTTGTAAGCAATGTGAGACACAAAGGTATAAATCAGTGCGTTTTGGATGCGTGAGTCGCCATCTGGTGTCGTTAACAGAGCTTTTGCCCTGTCTAAGTTACCTAATTTGAAATGCAATAGACCTAACCAGAGGCTCAGCTCATCTGGCAAAACATCAAACGACGATTGTACTTGAGTTAAATACGCTTCCAGCTTTTGATGTTCGTGCTCGTATAAGGCGAGATGTCTTGCCGTTGTTATAGCCGCAAACTCATCAGATTGTCGGAGAGGTTGGCTAGAAAAGGCATTCTCGAATAACATTTTTTTGTGAATATCCGAAAGCTGCCACGTACTTGCCGAAGGTGCAGGCAGATTGAAGTATTGCGCGACATCCGAGTGCATTTGGAAAATATCCGATTGTAAGTCAGATAAACGCAGTGTGTACTCATTGCGAAACGCTAGCTTGCCCGTCGCAGGATAAATAAGGTTCATCTGCGCTTTCAAGATGCCCTGTTTTGTGCCGTCTTTTAACTCGATATTGAGCTCGTAGTCGCTGGTCTGCATGTTTCGTGCGCCAGGGAAATATGGCGCATGACCGATAGGATCAAGAAAGTAACTGGGAGCATCTTGGTTGGCGATGTCGGTGTATGGATATTCGACCTGTTGTTGCAGCAAGATGGCTTTGACCAGTATGCGGTATTTTCGCGCCTGAGAGCCGATTGAATCGACACGGTTGAGTAGTAGCTCGACTTTGGGAATCAGTAGTTGATGACGTGTTTGTTGTGTTGAGATTTCTTGGCGTTGCCATAACAAGCTTGCGAGCGTCACGCTACAAACTGCAAGTATGGCACACAAGCTATAAGCAAAAATCAGCTTGAAGTTCTTATTCCTCGCAACCTGAGTTGGGATAACGCGTCGATGGCTTTTCGCTGGTGGCACCAAACGAATATTGGCAGGGTTAAGAAAGTAGCCTTTGCGGGGGTAAGTGACTAAAAGCTTAGCGGCATCGTATTCGGGTAAGTACTGCTGTAGCAGGGCACGTAAGGTGCTAATGCGGTTCGTGAGCACATTCTTAGAGATGAACTTGCTCTGCCAAATGGTTTCAATAATGGTGTCAGCAGAGAGTGGGTGGCCAACGCTTGTTAACAGCAGTTCTAATAATTCAATGGTGCGAGGTTCAAGATCAATCGCGATAACATCTTGATGAAGGGTCTGTGTCTTCGGGTTATAGATCAGCTCTCCAATCGCAATACAACTGTGAGTCTGTTTAGCTTGTTGCAGAAAGTCGCGCATACCGTACCGATCTATTTGGAAATCGCGAAGTATTATATAGCGATTGGAGCGCGAAATCTTATAAATCGCGCTTCAATCATTATCAAAAATTTATGAACCGTAGGTCACGGAATAGCGGTGCGGTTTGTGGTTCATCGCTAACACGAGATTGAGTGCAAACGCCCCCAAAATTGAAAGGCCAATCACTTCTGGTGTGACAAAGAAGAATGAAGCAAACAGGATACATGCATCGATTGCCATTTGGCTTTTGCCAACTGAAATGCCAAATTTGTCTTGGATAAACAAACACAGCACGTTAAAGCCACCCAAGCTGGAGCGATGTCGGAATAGGATCAGCATACCGAGCCCCATTAAAAGCCCGCCTGCGACGGCGCAATAAACTTCATTTACCGATTCGAGCGAGATTAGCAAATAAAGATGATCGGCAAAGATAGAAACCAACGCGCCAGAAATGGCACTATTAATGGCGAAATGACGGCCGAAGCGTTTCCATGCTAGTAAGTAAAAAGGACTGTTTGCTAAAAAGTACAGCACACCAAAGGTAAAAGGTGTAAATTGGCTAATAAGCAGAGCCAATCCAGTCGTGCCTCCCGTTAGAAGGTTCGCGGATTGGAGAAAGAAAACGCCTTGAGCTACTAAAAAGGTACCCGTGAGAATCGCTATCCAGTCTTCTTTTAATGAGTGTTTTTCCATCAATATTGCAGTCATTAGTGATAAATAAGGCGTGCATAGTAGTAAAAAGATGATCTTTTCGGTAGCTAGAGGGTAAAATTTACGGTAAACCTATGTAATTGCTGTTTTACAGGGTGTAAAGCACAAATTTGACAGGCAATAGATTGTCGTTATGCGATTGCAATGCTGGCATGGTAAACATTGCTTGTCATCATGAAAAAACTGCATGAGAAAAATTGTAAATTTCTCTTTATGACCTAAATCAAATTATGTAGAATGCGCGCCATTAGGGTGACGAAAACGTTTGCGTCGGGTCATTCAACAGTTTTTTTGCAACTTTCAGTACTAATCTGAGTCAGGAGATACAGATGCTTAAGCGTGATATGAACATCGCAGATTACGATGCGGAACTGTTCGCAGCTATCCAGGAAGAAACTCTTCGCCAGGAAGAACACATTGAACTTATCGCTTCTGAAAACTACACAAGCCCACGTGTAATGGAAGCGCAAGGTTCTCAGCTAACGAACAAATACGCTGAAGGCTACCCAGGTAAGCGTTACTACGGCGGTTGTGAGTACGTAGATAAAGCTGAAGCACTAGCAATTGAGCGTGCATGCCAACTATTTGGTTGTGAGTACGCTAACGTACAGCCTCACTCAGGTTCTCAAGCAAACAGCGCAGTTTACATGGCGCTTCTTAACCCTGGCGATACAGTTTTAGGCATGAGCCTAGCGCACGGTGGTCACCTAACTCACGGTTCACCAGTAAACTTCTCGGGTAAGCACTACAACGTTATCCCTTACGGTATCGATGAAGCTGGTCAAATCAACTACGACGAGATGGAACAGCTAGCACTTGAACACAAACCTAAGATGATCATCGGTGGTTTCTCTGCTTACTCGCAAATCGTTGATTGGAAACGCATGCGTGAAATTGCTGACAAAGCAGGTGCTTACTTATTTGTTGATATGGCGCACGTAGCTGGTCTTATCGCTGCCGGTGAATACCCAACACCAGTACCGCATGCTCACGTGGTAACAACAACGACGCACAAAACACTAGCAGGTCCTCGCGGTGGTCTTATCTTGTCAAATGCTGGCGAAGATATGTACAAGAAATTGAACTCAGCAGTGTTCCCTGGTGGTCAAGGTGGCCCTCTAATGCACGTTATCGCTGGTAAAGCAGTAGCGTTCAAAGAAGCGATGGAGCCAGAGTTCAAAGCTTATCAAGCTCGCGTAGTGAAAAACGCAAAAGCAATGGTTGGTCAGTTCCAAGAGCGTGGCTACAAAATCGTATCTAACGGTACAGAAAACCACTTGTTCCTTGTTGACCTAATCGACAAAGATATCACTGGTAAAGACGCAGACGCGGCACTAGGTGCTGCAAACATCACTGTAAACAAGAACTCAGTACCAAATGACCCACGCAGCCCATTCGTAACGTCTGGTATCCGTGTAGGTACGCCAGCGATCACTCGCCGTGGCTTCACTGAAGAAGATGCAAAAGAGCTAGCAAACTGGATGTGTGACGTTCTAGATAACATCGGCAACGAAGAAGTTATCGAAGCGACTAAACAGAAAGTGCTAGAAATTTGTAAGCGTCTACCGGTTTACGCCTAACTGTTCTTCATAGAATGAGTCGATTTCGGTGTCGAACATACTCATTTGCTCGCGTAAACTCCGTGTGTTCTCCTAGAACTCGACTCATCTATTTTGAACATTGATATACTAAAGGCCCTCATTTGAGGGCCTTTTTGTTTGTCTGGCGTTTGGAATGAGATATAGCGAGAGGGTGTGATAAGGGGATGGCTACCAACACTGTCCCTTTTCAATATATCCAAACCACGTCATTCCGACGAGCCGAGACGAGATCAGGAATCTTGTTGAGGCACACTCTTTTACTCAGAGTTTCCCTAAAAATCATCAGTATTCTGAAAACAGATTCTGAATCACGCTCGTTCCTCGCTGTTCAGAATGACGGTGGTAGAATGGCTTTTTATCATCATTTGCCAGATACAAAAAAGGTTGGCACTGAGCCAACCTTTCTTTTCAAAACAAGCGAGAGCTTATTTAATCTCGATACCTTGAGCTTGCATATCGGCATGGTAAGAAGAGCGAACAAATGGACCACACGCTGCATGCGTGAAGCCAAGTTCTAGTGCAACTTCTTTTAGCTCGTCAAACTCTGATGGTGGAACGTAACGTTCTACTGGCAAGTGGTGACGGCTTGGCGCTAGGTACTGGCCTAGAGTCAGCATCGTTACGCCGTGTGCGCGTAGATCTTTCAGTACTTCGATGATTTCTTCTTTGGTTTCACCAAGACCCATCATCAAACCAGACTTGGTCGGTACATCGGGATGCTGCTCTTTGAACTTCTTAAGAAGCTCAAGTGACCATTTATAGTTCGCACCTGGGCGAGCTTTACGGTAAAGACGTGGCGCTGTTTCTAAGTTGTGGTTGAAGACATCTGGCGGATTGTCTTTCATTAGATCAAGCGCTACATCCATGCGACCACGGAAGTCAGGAACCAGTGTTTCAATCTTAATATGCGGGTTTAACGCACGGATCTCGCGGTTACAATCGGCAAAGTGTTGTGCACCGCCGTCACGCAGATCGTCACGGTCAACAGAAGTGATTACTACGTATTTCAGCTTCATATCGGCAATGGTTTTCGCCAGTTTTTGAGGCTCTTCTGCTTCCGGTGGTAATGGGCGGCCATGAGCAACGTCACAGAAAGGACAACGACGAGTACAAATAGCACCTAAGATCATGAAGGTAGCTGTACCGTGGTTAAAACATTCCGCTAGGTTCGGGCAAGATGCTTCTTCACATACGGAGTGAAGTTTATTCTTACGCATCGCCGCTTTGATGTCTTGAATTCGTTGGCTGTCGGCTGGTAGCTTGATCTTCATCCAATCAGGCTTACGTAGCACTTCTTTCTGCTCTGTAGGCATGTTCTTTACGGGAATCAATGCCATTTTATCGGCGTCACGATATTTAACGCCTTTTTCCATCTGGATTGGTTTGCTCATGCTTTATTACCTTGAGAAGGTGCTTCTGTGCTGAATTCTACTTGCTCATAATCGAGCAAAGTAACGAGTTCTTCTATTAATTGTTTTTCTACGGCTTCTACATTGTCTGGGCCGCCAAATTGGCTGACCTGAACCATTTCCATACCTTCATAACCACAAGGGTTAATACGCAGAAACGGTGTTAAATCCATATTTACGTTCAAGGCTAAACCATGAAACGAGCATCCTTTACGAATGCGTAAACCGAGAGAGCATATTTTCTTACCGGCAACGTAGACACCTGGTGCGTCAGGTCGCGCGGCTGAGTCAATATTGTATGCTTTTAGCGTGTTGATCACGAGGTTCTCGATTGTGGTAACGAGATCTCGTACACCTAATTTTTTGCGGCGTAGGTTGATCAAGAAGTAGGCGACCAACTGACCAGGGCCATGATACGTAACCTGGCCTCCGCGATCACTTTGTACAACAGGAATATCGCCAGTGTTAATCAAGTGCTCAGCTTTACCTGCCTGTCCTTGCGTAAATACTGGGTTATGTTCTACCAACCAGACTTCATCACGGGTTTCTTCTGTGCGTTGGTCGGTGAACTCATGCATCGCCTTCCATACAGGCTCATAGTCTTGGCGGCCAAGTCGTTTTACAACAAGTTGGTGTTGCATGGGAATTCCTGTTGCTAATATATAAAGTTTTTGGATTATAAACCGGATAACCTTGATGCTCTACCGCTGAGTAACAGATTTTTAACTGAAAGCGATGTAAAGTTTTGTTATCTGGTTGATAAATAAAAAGAAAGCAGCCGAAGCTGCTTTCAAAAAAAATTTAATCTATCAAAAAATTATAGAACCATGCGCACGATGTCAATTTCACCTAACTCTTTGTATAGCGTCTCAACTTGCTCGATAGACGTTGCAGTGATGTTGATTGATACCGAGTGGTAGTTGCCCTTAGCACTTGGTTTAACGGTCGGGCTGTAGTCACCTGGAGCATGGCGCTGAATAACTTCAAGAACAAGCTCTGGAAGTTCAGGCTTTGCATGACCCATTACCTTGTAAGTAAATGAACAAGGGAACTCAAGCAGGTCTTTTAATTTTGCATCAGAGTTGATGGTTAGCATATCGATAACTCCAGTAGATATTCGTTGCGGTGCGAAATAGTACAGTCAAATTAGGGGGAACTCAAGACGAGGATCTCAAACTTAAAAAGCCGCCCTTTCAGGCGGCTTTGCGAATAAGTTTGCTACTCTAACGTCCTTCTTAGAAGAAGCTCTTGAATAACAATACGATGTAATCCCACATGCGGCTAAATAGACTACCTTGCTCTACGGTTTCTAGTGCCATTAGTGGGTATTCGGCAATATCTTCACCATCGATCTGATAGTATAGCTTACCAACTACATCACCTTTATTAATTGGGGCTTCTAGCTCTTTTTCAAGGACGAAGCTGGCTTTTAGGTTTTTCGCTTCACCACGTGGTAGTGTTACGTAAGTATCTTGGTCAAGGCCTAACGCTACAGTGTCTTTGTTACCCATCCACACTTTTTCTTCAACGAACGTTTCACCTGCTTTGTGCGGTGCTACTGTTTCGAAGAAACGGAAGCCGTAGCTTAGTAGCTTTTTGCTTTCTGACTTACGAGCATTGGCATCTTTAGTACCCATAACGACCGCAACCAAGCGCATTTGACCTTCAGTTGCTGAACTTACTAGGCTGTAACCCGCATTACTTGTGTGACCCGTTTTGATACCGTCAACGTTCATGCTCTTATCCCAAAGTAGACCGTTACGGTTGTATTGGGTGATGCCGTTGTAAGTAAATTTCTTCTCTGAGTACACTCGGTACTCATTTGGTACGTCACGGATAAGTGCTTTACCTAGCAGTGCCATGTCGTATGGTGTTGAGTACAATTCTGCGTTATCTAAGCCATGAACGTTGGCAAAGTGCGAGTTAGTCATACCCAATGTGTTGGCCCAAGCGTTCATTAGGTCAACAAACGCATCTTCTGAACCTGCAATATGTTCTGCCATCGCAACACAGGCATCGTTACCTGACTGGACGATGATACCTCGGTTCAGGTCACGTACTTTAACTGTTGTGCCTACTTCAATGAACATCTTTGATGAATCAGGGAAGTTTTTCGCCCACGCATTTTTACTGATGGTGACATCATCATCTTCTGAGATATTACCACGGGCTAGCTCTTGGCCGATTACATAGCTGGTCATCATCTTAGTCAGACTAGCTGGAGACAATTTTGTGTTCATCTCTTTCTCTGCCAGTACTTTACCTGAATGGTAATCCATCAGCACGTAGCCCTTCGCCGCGATTTGAGGGGCATCTGGAACAACGATAGGTGATGCAAGAGCAGATTGAGCGAAAGTTGCAGAAAGGGCAACCGAAGAAACGAGAATAGATTTCACAAACTTATTTTTATTCATGGTAATTCAAATTTTTGGGTTAACTGCAGACATCTTATCAGAATCCCTAGTTATGTAAGAGGGGGATCAAAGAGAAATTCATGACACGAGGTCATTTGGCAGTGTTGTGTTTTTTAATAAATGCAGACGAATAGCCGAGCAACTTTACTTTATCTAATGTGGCTTGCGTCCGGGAATAGTCAGTAAATGGCCCTAACAACAAGCGATAAGACTCTTTCGCACTCTCTAGGAAAGTTTCTGTATCCAATTTTTGACCAAGCTCGGTACCTAAAGTTCGCGCGCGTTCTTCATTTTTTGATGATGCCACTTGAATAACGTACCTAGGGTGCGCTTCTAATGACTTTTTGTCCGTGGGCTGATTGATACTGATCACTTCAATTTCCACGTTCGCGGTGCCTGTTTTTATGACATCTAACTTGTGCGCGGCGGCATAGCTTAAATCAATGATACGGCCATCGTGAAAAGGACCTCGGTCATTAACTCGTACTATGGTGGTTTTTCCGTTGTCAGTATTGGTAACTTTTACGTAACTTGGTAACGGTAGCGTTTTATGCGCTGCCGTCATTGAATACATGTCATAGATTTCGCCATTAGAAGTCAAATGACCTTGGAATTTTTTCCCATACCAAGATGCGCGGCCTTTTTCTTTAAAGCCTTTCGCATTGCGAACTATTTTGTAGTCTTTGCCACGCAAGTGGTAATCTTTGTTCCCACCTAGGCTGTACGGTTCATATTTAGGATGCGCATCCTCGATGTGTTCGACTGAAAGCGGTGTATCCGGTGCAACATCGGATTCGAGTTCGTAACGGCCTTCTTGTTCTTTTTGGCTAGTTGATGAACAGCCTGCCAAAATAAGAGCAGAGAAAACCAAGGAATATAAAGCGCGTTTTTGCATGTCTAGGTCGCCTTAGAGAATGCTTTTCGGTGCGTATGAATCGACATCAGAATACCAAAACCAGCCATCAAGGTTACCATTGATGTGCCGCCATAACTGATGAGTGGCAACGGTACACCTACTACAGGTAGGATGCCACTTACCATGCCAATATTTACAAAAATATACACGAAGAAGCTGAGTACAATACTGCCTGCCATCATTCGTCCAAATGCGGTTTGCGCTTGGCTGGCGAGATATAAACCTCGTCCAATAATAAATAGATAGATGGCTAAAAGGCAAAGGAAGCCAATCATACCCCATTCTTCAGCAATTACTGCAAAGATAAAGTCAGTGTGTCGTTCAGGAAGAAATTCTAGTTGTGACTGCGTACCTTGCAACCAACCTTTGCCGGAAATACCGCCGGAGCCAATCGCAATTTTACTCTGAATAATGTGGTAGCCCGCTCCTAGCGGATCAGATTCCGGGTTAAATAGAGTACGAACTCGCACTTTTTGATACTCTCGCATCAAGAAAAACCACAGAATTGGAATGAAACCACCTAATGCAATCGCAGCACCAGCAATTATTTTCCAGCTAATGCCGGCGAGGAAGATAACAAAAATACCGGAAGCCGCGATCAGGATCGAGGTACCTAAGTCAGGCTGTTTTGCAATGAGAATGGTTGGTAAGCAGACCATAATCAGTGCAACAATGAGTGTTCTTAGCGTTGGTGGGAGGGGCTGTCTACCAACATAGCGAGCCACCATTAATGGCACCGCGAGCTTCAATAGCTCTGACGGTTGAAAGCGCACAAAACCGAGGTTAAGCCAACGCTGCGCGCCTTTCGATGCTTCACCGAAAAACAGCACGCCGAAAAGCAGTATAACGCCACCAACGAACATCAAAGGTGCCAAGCTTTCGTAAGTTCGTGGAGAAAGCTGCGCAAGGACGAGCATCACAACGAGTGAAAGCACCATTCGCATGGCTTGGCGATCCATCATCAGTAAACTTTGGCCACTGGCGCTGTACATGATCACCAGGCCAAACCCCATCAGGGCCAGTATGCCAAGTAGGAGTGGTAAGTCGATATGGAAGCGTTCAAACAGGGCGCGATTTTTACCTGTAGAGGGATCCATCTTCATTACTGTTTTACCTCTTTCTTCGCATTGTTTTCAGGCTCAATTTCTTCTGGACCAAGAACGACTCGGTCAAAAATTTTCCTTACTACTGGGGCACCGTTACTAGAACCACCACCGGCATTTTCTAGTACTACAGTGACGACCACTTTAGGATCATCAAATGGTGCAAAGCCAGTAAATAACGCATGGTCACGTAAGTGCTCGGCGATCTCATCGGCGTTGTACTCTTCGTTTTCACCCAGACCGAAGACCTGTGCAGTACCTGATTTACCCGCTGTTTCATAATTCATTTTGTAGAATGAGCGTCGAGCTGTTCCGCGCGTGCCATGGTTTACCCGACGCATGCCTTCTTTCGCCATATCCCAGTACTTTTTAGGCACATTCTTGATTGGTGGGTAAGTCACGTATTCTGTTGTTTGCTGCTCTTCGAAGTCGTTACCATTTTCTATCGTCGCTTTGAGCAAGTGAGGTGCGATCACTTCTCCCTCGTTTACTAATACGGAGGTTGCTTTGGCGATTTGCATTGGTGTTGCTGTCCAATATCCTTGGCCGATACCCACAGGGATCGTATCACCTTTATACCATGGGGTTTTATGGCGAGACATTTTCCAGTCACGAGTCGGCATATTCGCCTTACTTTCTTCGTAGATATCAATGCCAGTGTAATCACCAAAACCGAACATCATCATCCAATTCGAAATACGGTCAATACCCATGTCATAAGCGATTTGATAGTAGAAGGTATCAACAGACTCTTCGATCGACTTAATGATATCGACGCGCCCGTGTCCCCAACGCAACCAGTCCCGGAACGGACGTGTGTTAGAGTTTGGTATGCGCCAATAACCAGGATCATTTCGTGTAGTGTTAGGTGTGACGACACCTTCTTGCAACGCGGCTACCGCCATAAATGGTTTGATGGTAGAGGCAGGAGGGTAAATGCCAAGTGTAGTGCGGTTGACCAAAGGACGGTTTTTATCGTTCAAAAGGGCGCGATAGTCTTTACCTGAGATTCCGTGCACGAACGAGTTAGGATCGTAGCTAGGGCTCGAAACCATAGCCAGTACGCCGTTGTCTCTAGGATCGATTACTACAGCACTGCCTCGGCGGCCGTCCAACAATTGGTGTACGTACAACTGCAAGTTGATATCAAGGTTTAAAACGATGTCTTTTCCGGGTACAGGTGGAACGTACTTTAACGTACGAATTACTCGGCCGCGGCTGTTTACCTCGACTTCTTGATATCCGGCCGTACCGTGTAAGAGGTCTTCGTAGTATTTTTCAATACCCAGCTTACCAATGTCGCGAGTGGCTTGATAGTTTGCGTCTTTTTCTTCTCGGATCAGGCGCTGCATGTCGCGATCATTGATTCGAGAAACATACCCAATCACGTGGGTTAAGACTTCGCTGAAAGGGTAGTAGCGCTTTAAGGTCGCACTTATTTCAACACCCGGAAAGCGGTACTGATTGACGGAGAATACCGCTACTTGTTTTTCGTTCAGTTGGGTCAGCAGTGGGACCGATTTAAATCGACGAGTCCGTTTACGCTCGTGGTGGAAACGTTCAATCTGGTCTGGTGTAATTTCCAGAATAGTTTGTAATTCTTGGATGGTTGCATCAATGTCTTTAATTTTTTCTGGGGTCAGTTCTAAGTTAAAGACGGGACGATTCTCTGCCAGTAAAACGCCATTTCGGTCATAAATTAGACCTCGGTTAGGCGCGATAGGCACTACTTTGATGCGGTTATCGTTCGAGCGGGTTTGATAGTCTTGAAACTGGTTCACCTGAATGTTGTACATGTTGGCAACCAGAGCTCCCATCAAGACAACAATGCCGATAAAAGCAACAATAGCGCGGCTGGCAAACAGACGCGCTTCGGCTTGATAATCTCGGATTTGACTGCGGCGTTTACGAATCATTAACGCTTGGCTCTAAAGTTAAACAACGATTATTCGCGATGATAAGGGTGGTTAGCGGTGATGCTCCACGCTCGGTATAAGCTTTCTGCCATTACGATACGCACTAGAGGGTGGGGTAGCGTTAAGGCAGACAATGACCAGCTTTGGTCTGCTGCAGCTTTGCATGCAGGAGCGAGTCCTTCGGGACCGCCGATTAATATTGATACATCACGGCCATCTAATTTCCAAGCTTCTAACTGCTCAGCGAGTTGAGGAGTGTCCCATTTTTTACCTGGGATATCTAACGTGACGATACGGTTGCCTTTTGGTACCGCCGCGAGCATCGCTTCTCCTTCTTTTTGCAGGATGCGAGCGATATCGGCATTCTTACCACGCTTGCCAGCAGAGATTTCAATCAACTCCAACGGCATATCATGCGGGAAACGGCGACGATATTCTTGAAAGCCTTCCTCAACCCATTTTGGCATTTTTGTGCCAACAGCAATTAGTTGAATTTTCAAAAGATTAACCCCAGAGTTTTTCTAGCTGGTAGAGTTCGCGGTGCTCTTCTTGCATCACGTGAAGCATGGCGTCGCCCATATCTAGAACTACCCATTCACCTTCGTTTTCACCTTCCATTCCTAGTGGCTCAAGACCGGCTTTTTTCACCTCTGTTGCAACATGGTCAGCGATGGATGAAACGTGGCGTTTGGATGTACCAGTACAGATGATCATGTAATCTGTCACGCTTGATTTATCTTCCACATTTAGGACGATAATGTCTTCCGCTTTCATGTCGTCGGCTTTATCAGCTAAAAAGTCTTTCAGTTCTTCGCGAAGCACTCGGTTTTCCTCGGTTTGTCTCTTATCTCTACAGTGTTTTACATTCTTGCTTGCAAAACAGGTCGCGCACTATATCACGCTTTGATTTTTAAATTGCCAGCTTAATATCAGGAGAGCAGGTTTCTAAGCTCAACTGATGAATAGTTGGCCATACAGACTCGTCATACTGAGTTTTGGCTTTTATCTCGGCTTGAGCCAACAAGGAGAGCAATGCACAAATACGACTCGCTGATAAGCGGGTCAGTGCTGCGTTATAGAGTGGACGCTTGTTTTGCCAAACTCGATATTTCTCAAATACCTGGTTCATTCCCATTTGACTTAAGTCTTGATGCATATTTAAAAGTTGGCTCAACTCTTTTTGTACACTTCGAATCAAGATCACGGTCTCAACCCCTTCCGCCTCAAGTTGGCGAAGAATACGTTGTGCACGGTTTGCTTTACCTGCCAGTAAGGCGTCGATCCAGTTAAAGGTAGTGAAGTGGTTATGGCGACTTAGGGCTTCCTCTAAACGTATGATGGTCAGCTCACCATCCGGGTAGAGTAGGGCCAATTTCTCTAAGCTTTGTGTCAATGCAAATAGGTTACCTTCATGCCATTGAGCCAACATTTGCAGTGATTGCTGATCGGGTTTTAGTCCTAACGTGCGGCAACGTGTCTGAATGAACATAGGTAGGCGTTGAAGGTCTGGCGACAAGCAGCTTACCCAATCGCCTTTTGAGCTTAATGCTTTGAACCATTTCGCATTTTCTTGGGCTTTGGTCAGTTTGCTACCAACGATGACGAGCATGATGTCATCATGAAGCATATCACACAGTGTTTGCAGCTCTTTGCTGACGGCGGTTGTCACGCCACTTTCAGGAATTTCAAGCTCAATCAATTGACGGTTTGAAAACAGGCTCATCGCTTGGAAACAGTCGTAAACTTGGTTCCAGTCGATGCTAGCATCCACCGCAAAACGGTGTTTTTCCTCAAAACCTTGCTGAAACGCTGCCTTTTGGATGGCTTGGCGGCTTTCTTGAATCAGTAACGGCTCATTACCAAAGATTAAGTAAACCTGTTTAACTTGTTTAGTTAAATGATCCGTTAGCTTATCGGCATAAATTCGCATAGTGACTAAGAGTTTTTGTTCGCTGGCTCAGAGATTTGTCCTGCTTCATATTCGGCACGAATACGGCCCAACTGGCGCATCATCTGTTTTGCAGCTTGCAAGCGCATCTCGTCTTCAATTACGTCACGCTCAACAGATTTTGCAAGTGCGGTCAACGGGTTGTCTAGGTAGTTGCGGTTTACTGTTGTCGTAAAGTTTTTAGAACCATAGCCAGGAATTGTCACACGGTATTTTACTACGTATGTCAGCTCTTTTTCTGCTGCACGGCTATTTTGATAAAGCGATAGTGTACGCTCATCGATTGTCGCTTCCGTCAAATGAAGGTTGGGTACCGTCGATGATGGTTGAACAAGTTCAACTTTGTTCAGTTCGAGTTGAGAGCGTACATAGCGAGTTAATTCACTGTATTCATCGTAGCTGGAGAAAGACATAGTGTGCAGCTCTTCCGGTACGGAATACTCGCCGCGAAGGTGAAAACCACAGGCAGAAAGAAGCCCCGCTAATACCAATACCACTGGTAGTTTAATCAAAGAGAAAAAGCGCATTGATTGTATTCATCCTAAATTGAAGGGGTTATTTACCTTAAACCACTCATGTGAATGGTTTGAGGTAAATAAACAGGGTAGAAAACTACCCTGTTTAATGACTCTTGGTTAACAAATAAGTTCGCTAAACAGAGACAAATTGACAGCTGCGATTAGTTTGCAACGATGTTCAGCAGTTTACCTGGAACGTAAATAACTTTACGAATAGTCAGGCCATCAGTGAACTTAACCACGTTTTCGTCGTTTAGACCAAGCTGTTCGATATCGTCTTTAGAGATATCAGCTGGGACTGTTAGCTTCGCACGTAGCTTACCGTTAACTTGAACAACGATAGTTTTTTCGTCTTCAACTAGCGCTTTTTCGTCAAACGTCGGCCATGCCGCGTTATCAATGTCTGTTTCACCTAGTGCTGCCCATAGCTCGTATGAGATATGCGGAGTGATAGGGTAAAGCATGACAACAATAGCTTTCAGTGCTTCGTCAAGGATTGCACGATCTTGCGCAGATTCTTGAGGCGCTTTCGCTAGTTTGTTCATCAGCTCCATGATCGCTGCGATCGCGGTGTTGAATGTTTGACGACGAGCGATATCGTCCGTCACTTTCGCGATAGTCTTGTGAACGTCGCGGCGAAGTGCTTTTTGATCACCAGAAAGCGCTGAGGTATCTACTGCTTCTGCTGCGCCTTTCGCTGTGTGCTCTTTCACTAGTTTCCAAACACGTTTTAGGAAGCGGTTCGCACCTTCTACGCCAGACTCTTGCCATTCAAGTGTCATGTCCGCTGGAGACGCGAACATCATGAATAGACGTACTGTGTCAGCGCCGTACTTGTCTACCATTTCTTGAGGGTCGATACCGTTGTTCTTAGACTTAGACATCTTGATCATGCCTGAGTGCGTTACATCACGACCTTCAGTGTCTTTAGCAGAAGTAATGCGGCCTTTACCATCACGTTCAACGGCTACGTCTGTTGGAGCTACCCACTCTTTGCCGCCTTTCTCGTTCTCGAAGTAGAACGCATCAGCCAGTACCATGCCTTGACACAGTAGTTGCTTGAACGGTTCGTCAGACGTTACGTAACCCGCATCGCGCAGTAGTTTGTGGAAGAAGCGTGAGTACAGTAGGTGCATACAAGCGTGCTCGATACCACCGATGTACTGATCTACTGGTAGCCAGTAGTTTGCTTTTTCTGGGTCTAGGATGTCGTCCGCTTGTGGTGAACAGTAACGCGCGTAGTACCAAGAAGATTCCATGAACGTATCGAACGTATCTGTCTCACGTAGAGCAGGTTCGCCGTTAAAGGTTGTCTTCGCCCACTCTTTGTCTGCTTTGATTGGGCTCGTTACGCCGTCCATTACCACGTCTTCTGGAAGAATCACTGGTAGTTGGTCAGCAGGTACTGGGTGAACTTCACCGTCTTCAGTCGTTACCATTGGGATTGGTGCGCCCCAGTAACGTTGACGAGATACACCCCAGTCGCGTAGACGGAAGTTTACAGTCTTAGTGCCTTTGCCCTCTGCTTCTAGCTTCGCTGCAATTGCATCGAACGCCGCTTGGAATTCTAGGCCATCGAATTCACCTGAATCGAACAGTACACCTTTCTCTGTATATGCCGCTTCAGAGATGTCTAGCTCGCTGCCATCAGCAGGCTTGATAACTGGCACGATGTCTAGACCGTACTTCGTTGCGAACTCGTAGTCACGTTGGTCGTGTGCAGGTACAGCCATTACCGCGCCTGTACCGTAGTCCATCAGTACGAAGTTTGCTACGTATACTGGTACTTCGCGGCCGTTCAATGGATGAATAGCAGTAAGGCCAGTTGCCATACCTTTCTTCTCCATTGTCGCTAGCTCAGCTTCTGCAACCTTGTTGTTCTTACATTCGTCGATAAACGCTGCAAGCTCTGGATTGTTCTCTGCTGCAAGAGCTGCAAGAGGGTGGCCGGCTGCGATACCCACGTAAGTCACACCCATTAGCGTATCTGGACGTGTTGTGTAAACTTCTAGGTCTTGTTGACCCTTAACTTCAAACTTCAGTTCAACACCTTCAGAACGACCAATCCAGTTGCGCTGCATGGTTTTTACCATTTCAGGCCAACCTTCAAGCTTGTCTAAGTCGTCTAGTAGCTCTTGAGCGTACTCAGTGATTTTGATGAACCATTGAGGGATTTCTTTTTGCTCTACAGGCGTATCACAACGCCAGCAACAACCGTCTTCAACCTGCTCGTTTGCAAGAACAGTTTGGTCGTTAGGACACCAGTTAACAGAAGAAGTCTTTTTGTAAACTAAACCTTTCTCGTAAAGTTTAGTGAAGAACTCTTGTTCCCAGCGGTAGTACTCCGGTGTACATGTTGCGAATTCACGGTTCCAATCGTAACCAAAGCCTAGAAGCTTAAGTTGGTTCTTCATGTATTCGATGTTTTCGTAAGTCCAAGGTGCTGGCGCAGTTTTGTTTTTTACTGCTGCGTTTTCTGCAGGTAGACCGAATGCGTCCCAACCGATTGGTTGCATCACGTTTTTGCCTTGTAGGCGTTGGAAACGAGATACTACATCACCGATAGTGTAGTTGCGCACGTGACCCATGTGCAGTCGACCACTTGGGTATGGGAACATGGACAGACAGTAGAATTTTTCTTTATTTGGGTCTTCACTTACAACAAAGGTTTTGTTGTCATCCCAGTGCTTTTGAACTTTTTGTTCAATATCTTGTGGGTTGTATTGTTCTTGCATCGATGGTATCCGTTATCTTGGAATTTGTGAGTTCGGTTAGAACAGACTTAAATAGATCGTCATAGAATACCTAAAGCTAGGGATCACAACAATAGCCAATCTGTACCCATGCGCCCTTAAGTGACGCAGGTAGGAGAAAGATGGAGGTCAGTTATGCCTAAACGTAAAACAGGTTATGAGGAAATGCTCGAGGATGTGATTGAAACCTTGAAGCACAGTCCGGAAGAAGTTAACAAAGCGATTGAGACGTCGGGCAAAGTGGTGGATGCTGCTAATGACTTGACCAAAGATGAATTGGCTTTAATCAAAGCGTACCTTAAAGCAGACTTAAAAGAGTTTTCAGAGAGTTACGAGGATAGCAAAAGCGGCCCGTTTTACTTAACGATTGCGGACTCGATATGGCAAGGGCTGTTAGAGATTACTGACCGAACTAAAGTTGAGTGGGTTGAGTTGTTCGATGACTTAGAGCATCAAGGGCTATATGAAGCAGGAGAGGTGATAGGCTTAGGCACTTTAGTCTGTGATGAGTGTGGTCACAAGACAACGTATAACCATCCAACTGTAATCATTCCGTGTATTAAATGTGGTCACAAAGGCTTTACTCGTCAGTCATTAAAGCCATAAATGGCGCGTAACGACAGTATAATGCTATGAATAAAAAAGAGGCTTAGTCGCCTCTTTTTTGTCTTTTCTACTTTCAAGCTGTTATCAGCTCTGTTTTCTTCTTAAACCGAAAGCCAGAGCTAAACTTAACCCTACCCAAATATACAATGGCCAAGTACCAACGATTCGATATGGCGTTTTCCCATCGGTTGGGGTGAGCTCTGCGCGCAGTACTGCAGTTTCAAACTGCGGTACTTGCTCAACGATTTTACCTTTGTGATCGGTTACCGCTGTTAATCCGTTGTTAGTCGAGCGGATGAGCGGTTTACCTAACTCTAAGGCACGCATACGGGCGATCTCCATATGCTGAAGAGGGCCGATAGAGTGACCAAACCATGCATCGTTTGAAAGCGTTAGAATGAAGTCTGTTTCGTCAGTCACATTTTGACGCACTTGCTCATTAAAGATGATCTCATAGCAAAGCGCTGGTGCCATGTGCATGCCATTCGCAACGATGTTTGGCTGCACAAAAGCCCCACGGCTAAACGATGACATCGGTAGGTTAAAGAATGGCGCTAATGGGCGCAAAATATCTTCAAATGGTACAAACTCACCAAACGGTAGTAGGTGATGCTTATGGTAACGTTCGCTTAAATCGAAGCTGTAGTCACCGTATGGTGTGATGCCGAGGGACAGAATACTGTTGTAGAACTGTCGATCTTCAGCTTGGTTGACGACACCGGTGATGATTGCGCTGTTATTCATTTTTGCAGCGCTGTCGATATTGCTCAAAAATGAAGGCACTTCAATTTCAAAAGCGGGAATTGCTGCTTCTGGCCAAACGATAATGTCAGCATCCCAGTTTTCACGAGTTAAGTCAGCGTACTTCATGATGGTTGGCCAGCGTTGACTTGGTAGCCACTTTAGGTTTTGGTCTACGTTACCTTGAATTAGTGCGAGCTTAGTCGTGTCTTCTGGTCGGGGTGTTACCCAATCGTAGTTGCGAATCCCAAAGCCAGTACTGAGTAGTACCGCAGGGATAATCACCATCAGCCACTGCTTATGAATCCATGCATAGGCTAACGCCCCTGCGCTGATAAGGATAAATAGAGTAAGCAGTTCTACGCCGCCAATTGGTGCAAAGCTTGCGAGTGGAGCATCTATCTGGCTATAGCCTAGCCATAACCAAGGGAAGCCGGTCATCACCCAACCACGCAACCAATCACTGATCAGCCATAAAGCAGGTGCCGCGAGAAGTGCTTTTGTGAGCGTAAATTGAGGAAACAGCTTGTTGTTGAGCCAAGCAAATAAGCCTGAATAAACAGCCAAGTAGGCAACAAGTAAGCCCATTAAAAATAAATTGGCAATGAGCGGCATACCGCCAAAACCGGAGATACTGACGTAAACCCAGCTAACGCCAGTTGCAAATTGACCTAACCCCCAAGCATAACCAATCCATAGTGCGCGTTTCGGAGTTTGGTTAGCAAGAAGAATCAGTAGAATTGCAGGGCTAAGAATGGCAATAGGCCACAGCTGGTAAGGAGCGAAAGCGAGTGTAGTAGAGGCGCCAACAAAAGCGGCCACTAAGGGCCGCTTAAGGCGATGAAAGAGTTCATTCATCATTGTAATTTTCTGAGATTCCCAATGGGTATCGCGTTACTCTTGAGTGGCTTCAACCAGGGTTTCTTCGTCTGGGATCGTCACTTGGAGTTGAATGACACGACGGTTATCGGCAGCGGTGACTTTGAAGTTGTAGCCTTCAATTTCAACCAGTTCACCACGAGAAGGTAAGTGACCAAAGGCAGTCATGACCATACCACCAACGGTATCAACTTCCTCATCGCTGAAGTTGGTTCCGAATGTCTCATTAAACTCTTCGATGGTTGTCAGCGCTCTGACAGCAAACGTATGCTTGCTCAGCTTACGAATGTCCGTCTCTTCACTTTCATCGAATTCATCTTCAATATCCCCGACGATTTCCTCAAGGATATCTTCAATGGTCACAAGACCAGAAACACCACCGAATTCATCGACAACAATGGCCATATGATAACGTTCTTCACGGAATTCTTTCAGCAGTCGATCAACGCGTTTACTTTCCGGTACCACAACCGCTGGTCGAATGACTTCTTCGATATCAAATGGATTACTGCCTGAGCCTAAGTATTTAAGTAAGTCCTTCGCTAGAAGTATGCCTTCCACATGGTCTTTATCTTCGCTGATCACAGGGTAGCGAGAGTGTTGAGCATCGGTAATCAAAGCAACCAAGGTATCAAGGTCGTGAGTACGCTCAACTGTAACCATTTGCGAACGCGGGATCATAATGTCACGCACACGCATTTCGGAGATTTCCATAACACCTTCGAGCATATCGCGAGTGTCATGGTCAATCAGGTCGTTAACTTCAGAGTCGCGGATAACATCCACAAGCTCTTGGCGATCTTTTGGTTCGCCCTGAAACAGTTGACCTAGACGTTCAAAGAAGGACTTTCTACTCGGACCTTCTGCCTTTTCTTTCTTATCTTCGTTAGAAGAGGGAGAATTATCTTCGTTCATTGTTTCTCAATTAAGTAACGCTATCAGAAGTGTGATAGCACACATAGAGAGGCGAACACGAGAGTCATTTAGGTGGTTCGCCTTTCCCTGTCGAGTGGCCAATAGCTACTCTTTTTCAGCAATGTAAGGATCTTCATAACCCATACCTTGCATGATTTCGGTTTCGAGGGACTCCATCTCTTCGGCTTCGTCATCCTCTATATGATCATAACCTAGCAGATGCAAGCTGCCATGTACAACCATATGCGCCCAATGTGCTAGCAGAGGCTTGCTCTGTTCAACCGCCTCTTTTTCAACAACTTGGCGGCAAATAATCAAATCACCAAGTAAATCTATTTCCATACCAGGAGGTGCTTCAAATGGAAACGACAACACATTAGTTGGTTTATCTTTGCCGCGATACTCATGATTGAGCGTATGACTTTCTTGTTCATCAACAATACGAATGGTGACTTCGGCTTGTGGCTGGAAGAGAGGAATTGTCTTATCTAGCCACAATTGGAAATCTTGCTGCGAAGGCAGACCTTCTTCATTTTCGACTGCCAGTTGCAGATCAAGTTCAATCGCCATGATTATTCCTTAGTTGAAGCAACTTGTGCATTCAGTTCGGCTTTTGCTGCTTCTAGTAACTTCGCATCGCGTTCTTCACGACGGCGTTTCTCGAACTCTTTACGCTCTTTCTGGTCTTGTGCTTCCCACTTCTCGTACGCGTTAACGATACGAGCAACCACAGGGTGACGTACAACGTCGTCGGCTAAGAAGAAGTTAAAGCTGATGTCGTCAACTTCGCTTAGTACTTCAATAGCATGACGAAGACCCGATTTCGCACCACGAGGTAAGTCAATCTGCGTGACATCACCAGTGATAACCGCGCGAGAGTTAAAACCAATACGCGTTAGGAACATCTTCATCTGCTCAACAGTGGTGTTCTGACTCTCATCAAGAATGATGAAGGCGTCGTTTAGAGTACGACCACGCATGTAAGCAAGAGGGGCAACCTCAATCACGTTACGTTCAATCAGCTTCTCTACGCGCTCAAAGCCCAGCATTTCAAATAGGGCGTCGTATAGCGGACGTAGGTATGGGTCGACTTTCTGGCTTAAATCACCAGGTAGGAAGCCCAATTTCTCACCAGCTTCAACCGCTGGACGAGTAAGTAGAATACGGCGGATCTCTTGGCGCTCTAGTGCGTCAACAGCTGCTGCTACAGCAAGGTAGGTTTTACCTGTACCTGCCGGGCCAATACCAAAAGAAATATCATGCGTGACCATGTTAACCAAGTACTGCGCTTGGTTTGGCGTACGTGGTTTGATCACACCTTTCTTGGTTTTGACGAAGACTTCTTTACCATGCTCGATATTAGACTCAGTATTCTGCTCAAGAACACCAGACTCTTTGATCGCTAGATGGATTTGCTCAGGCTCAATATCTGGGATCTCACCTCGTACAGGTGCGGTATCAACATATAGAGTTTTCAGGATATCCAGCGCAGCTGATGCGGTATGAGGTTTACCGACAATCGTAAAGTGGTCACTACGGTGGTTAATTTCAACGCCTAGACGACGTTCTAAATGCTTGATGTTGTCATCGAATGGACCGCACAGGCTAGCTAGTCGGCGGTTGTCTGAAGGTTCTAGGTTAATTTCTAGAGTTACGATTTTATTGCTCAATGTTGCCTCTCATTTTTTGCCACTTAGTGAGAGCCTGATAACGACCAGGCTCTCTATGGCTATTTATACGAGCTTACGGCGTAAAAGTAGCTACACCCAGCTCATCTTCGCGACGTGTTTTCGCCATCATCTGCGTTGGGGAAATCACACTACGAAGATCCATGTCTTTTTCAGTACGTACTAGCTCACCACGCAGTGAGTTTGCAAATACGTCTACGATCTTCACATCAACGAACTGACCAATTAGGTCTGCACTACCTTCAAAGTTTACTACACGGTTGTTTTCTGTACGAGCGCGTAGTTCCATTAGGTTTTTCTTCGAAGGACCTTCAACTAGAACACGTTGTTCTGTGCCAAGCATTAAGCGAGAGTAACGCATCGCTTGAGCATTGATAGTTTGCTGTAGTTCGTAAAGGCGCTCTTTCTTCACTTGTTCTGACACATCGCAAGGGTAATCCGCTGCTGGCGTACCTGGACGTGGAGAGAAAATAAAGCTGAAGCTCATGTCAAAGTCTACATCTTTGATTAGCTTCATGGTGTCTTGGAAGTCTTTGTCTGTCTCACCAGGGAAACCAACAATAAAGTCTGAACTGATTTGAATATCAGGACGAGCTTTACGCAGTTTACGGATGATCGATTTGTATTCGATAGCGGTGTGAGGGCGTTTCATCATCGTTAGGATACGGTCACTACCACTTTGCACAGGTAAGTGCAGGAAGCTCACAAGTTCTGGCGTATCTTCGTATACTGCGATGATGTCGTCTGTGAATTCTAACGGGTGGCTCGTCGTGAAACGAATACGGTCGATACCATCGATAGACGCAACCAAACGAAGCAGTTCTGCAAATGAACAGATCTCACCATCGTGCATAGGACCACGGTACGCGTTTACGTTTTGACCCAGAAGGTTTACTTCACGTACGCCTTGTTCAGCAAGTTGGGCGATTTCGAACAGTACGTCATCCATTGGACGGCTTACTTCTTCACCACGAGTGTACGGTACGACACAGTAAGTACAGTACTTAGAGCAGCCTTCCATAATAGAAACGAATGCTGTCGCACCTTCAGCGCGAGGTTCAGGTAGGCGGTCGAATTTTTCGATCTCTGGGAACGAAATGTCCATAACTGGTGCATCATCGGACTGAGATTGTTTGATCATCTCAGGTAGGCGGTGCAAAGTTTGTGGGCCAAAAATAACGTCAACGTATGGTGCACGTTCACGAATATGGTCACCTTCTTGCGTTGCTACACAACCACCTACACCGATAACTACGCCAGGTTTTTTATCTTTTAGTGTTTTCCAGCGGCCTAGCTGGTGGAAAACTTTCTCTTGCGCTTTTTCACGGATCGAACAGGTGTTAAGTAGAAGTACGTCTGCTTCCTCTGGCTCTTCCGTCAGCTCGTAGCCGTTTGCAGCATTAAGCAGGTCGGCCATTTTTGATGAATCGTATTCGTTCATCTGGCAGCCCCAGGTTTTAATTAGCAGTTTCTTACTCATCTCACTTTCGCTCGTTCAGTTGTACTTAAATCGGAGAGCTATTGCTCAAATTATAGCCGCCATCACGGCGGTAAGCGGCGTATTGTACTGCTTTAAAAAGCACCTGACTAGTGATCTAGCTAATTCTCTGCAAAGCCCGATGAAATCTAGTTTTTCGCCCTATGCAGAACAAGGTTTTTTGTTAAACAATTTTGTAAAAATAGCCATGGAAAGTACAATAAAAAACGCCAATTAATCAGCACGATGAAGAGTGAAAAATGAACAAGTATGACATCGCCGTGATCGGTGGCGGTATGGTCGGGGCAGCCGTCGCTGTTGGATTTGCCAAGCAGGGCAGAAGCGTTGTCTTGGTCGAAGGTACAAAACCTAAAGTTTTTGATGCCGCTCAGGCGATGGATATTCGTGTATCTGCAATCTCGCACCAGTCGGTGGAGTTACTTGATTCACTCGGAGCATGGTCAGAGATCAAGAGCATGCGAGTTTGTCCTTATCGGCGGTTAGAAACTTGGGAGCACCCAGAGTGCCGTACTCGTTTTCACTCTGATGAATTGTCATTGGATCAGCTAGGTTACATCGTTGAAAATCGCCTAATCCAATTAGGTCTTTGGCAAGTCTTCTCTAAGTATGAAAATCTAACCGTGATGTGTCCTGAGCGATTAAAAGCCATTGAGTTTGCAGATGTAAATCTTGTGACACTAGAAAGTGGGGCGCAGTTTGAAGCTAACTGGGTGATTGGTGCTGATGGTGCAAACTCTAAAGTTCGTCAATTGGCTGGAATTGGTGTAACTGCGTGGGATTACCGACAACACTGCATGTTGATTAACGTGAAAACAGAATTGCCTCAGCAAGATATTACTTGGCAACAATTTACACCTTCAGGCCCACGTTCATTTTTACCTCTGTGCTCTTTGAGTAACGACGATGGTCAAATAGTAGGCCAAGGTTCTTTGGTTTGGTATGACTCGCCTAAACGTATTAAACAACTGTGTGCGATGGGTAAACCTCAACTAAGGGAAGAAATCTTACGTCATTTCCCTGCAGAATTAGGCGATATTGAAGTTTTACAGTTTGGCTCATTCCCACTCACTCGTCGTCATGCGCAAAGCTACTCAAGCAAAAATTGCGTATTAGTGGGTGACTCTGCCCATACGATCAACCCGCTTGCAGGGCAAGGGGTAAACTTAGGCTTCAAAGATGTAGACGTTCTCCTTTCGGTAACAGAACAACAAGAAAAGCTGGAAGATACCTTACTCGCGAAATACGAACGCGCACGTCGACCTGACAACTTACTCATGCAGACGGGCATGGACTTTTTCTATAAAGGTTTTAGCAACGATCTAGGGCCATTGAAGTTCGTACGTAATGCTGCATTGAAGCTTGCTGAAAACTCAGGGCCAATTAAGGCTCAAGTACTGAAATACGCGTTAGGTATGTAGTAAGCTACTCAAATCACAGATAGAAAAAAAGCGAGCCATGAGCTCGCTTTTTTAATTCGGCAAATCTAATGATTTCCCGAGTCCAGAACCAAAAAAAGAAAAAACCCAGCAAAGTCATGCTGGGTTTTCCGATAATGGTGCGGAAGGAGAGACTTGAACTCTCACACCTTGCGGCGCCAGAACCTAAATCTGGTGCGTCTACCAATTC
>NZ_JAWPOP010000228.1:0-906 GCF_033344345.1 Vibrio sp. 1978 | reverse complement strand
GCGCATCAACTCGTCCTATGCCATTGCTGCATCGATTTAACGTATGATCGTGGCAAACCACAAGTACGTTATCTTTTGTTGGCTGAATATCCACTTCTACCCATTTTAGGCCGAGATCAATTGCAGCTTGAACGCTGACTTTTGTATTTTCTGGGAACGAGCCAGCAACGCCGCGGTGACCAATTAACAGAGTTTCCATTTTGTTTGCCTTCTTGAATGAGATGTCCAGATTGTACTCGCTTTTGGCCGTTGATATAGAGGTGAAAGGCTTCTTCAGGGCGGTAACGTCACGATTCAACGGTGTAATTTTCACCAGACAAGCATGGTGTGGAAATGAAAGACTAGATTGGTAAGAGATTCTGAGCTACAAAATGACGTTGGACTTTTATGCTCTTGCCGCTCATTTTTAAAGAGCGACGTATCTTTCAAGAGCCGCATTTTTTCAGGGAGAGTAAGATGAAAATTGGTGTGATTGGCGCTGGCGCCGTTGGAGTTGGTGTTTGCAATTATTTGCTCACGCTAGGCAGCGTCAGTGAACTTGTTCTGTTAGACCAAAACTTAGAAAGAGCTGAAGGGGAAGTCTTCGATTTTCGTCACACAGCGGCGTTAACCTTTTCCAAAAATACCCGCATTATTCCCTCAGATGATTACCTCGATTTGTTAGGTGCCGATATTGTTGTGATAACGGCAGGTGCGCAAATTCAACAAGGACAAACACGTTTAGATATCGCGGAAATCAACGCGAAGATTGGCGTTGAGATCGCTAGAAAAATAGAGCGTGTTGCGCCAAAGGCGGTTTTGATTGTCGTGTCTAACCCTTGTGACATTGTTGCTCATTTTATTACTACCAATACGGGCTTTGAGCCAAACAAAGTGATCAGCAGCGGGTGTGTTATTGATACAGCT
>NZ_JAWPOP010000227.1:0-907 GCF_033344345.1 Vibrio sp. 1978 | reverse complement strand
ATATTCAATATGTTATTCAGCAGCTCATTACTGACATTGATGGTGGGAGGCAGGGTAATGAATTTATTTAAAACAATAGAGATCAGGGCGGTTACAACAGCAAGTAAGGCGAAAAGTGATGTACGAACCCACAGTTTGCGTGTCATTTGTTTAAGCAGCCACTGCCATTTGGAGCCGGTCATTCTCATGTGCCTCTTATCTTTAGTGAGAAAGTCGATAGGAAATTCAAAACGTTATTCTTTGTTTAAGCATAGGTGAAATTTCCGGTTTCTCTTTGTGCTTGATGGGCTTCGTGATCAAGGTACAGGTATCCGAACCATTGGATAGTTTTGAAAACTATTGGGCATATTTAGAAGTTAACGAGCGTTAAAATCAGAAAGTCATGCTGCTTCAAAGAATGGCGTTCGTAAGATGTGAATCAGCCTATATTCCGTTACCTTAATTGGTACACACATTAAAAAGCACTTTTACGAACGAGGTAGAAAATGATTGTAATTACAGGTGCAAGTAGCGGCTTAGGGGCGGAGTTGGCCAAGCTTTATGATGCGGAAGGGAAAGCCACTTATCTGACTGGACGAAGTGAGAGTAAGCTCTCTACAGTCACAAACTGCTTATCGAACAATGTTGGCTATCGAGCTTGTGATCTCGCATCCCATCAAGAAGTAGAACAATTGTTTGAACAATTAGATTCTATTCCGAGCACGGTGGTTCACAGTGCAGGCAGTGGGTACTTTGGGTTGTTAGAAGAGCAAGATCCAGAGCAGATTCAAACCTTAATAGAGAATAATCTCAGCTCAGCGATTAACGTGCTTCGGGAGTTGGTTAAGCGATACAAGGATCAGCCTGTTAATGTAGTGATGATCATGTCTACTGCGGCTCAGCAGCCCAAAGCTCAAGAATCCACATA
>NZ_JAWPOP010000226.1:0-907 GCF_033344345.1 Vibrio sp. 1978 | reverse complement strand
GTGGAGCTTAAAAAACATGACGGCGTGCTACAGCAAGGTTTTGGCGGTGATACGCTCAATACCGCGGTGTACCTTTCTCGTCTAACCAAACAACACGGGGTCGAAACTTCGTATGTGACGGGATTAGGGCATGATCCGTTTAGTCGTGAAATGCTAACGGCATGGCGTGAAGAGGGGATCAATACGGACATGGTCTACCTTTCTGAAGATAAATTGCCAGGCATTTACGCGATTGAAACCGCCGAAGATGGCGAGCGTAGCTTCTTTTACTGGCGTAATGATGCGGCAGCAAAATACTGGTTGCGTGAGCGAGCATTGTTGTCGTTGGTGAAAGATCTTTGTCAGCATCAAATGATCTACCTGAGTGGCATTAGCTTGGCGATCATCTCGGACGATTGTCGTCAGATGTTGATTGAGCTGCTAACAATGTGCCGTAAAGAAGGTGTGAAAATCGCATTCGATAACAACTTCCGCCCTAAGCTCTGGCCTAACATCGAACAAGCTCGTGATTTTTACTCAAAGATCCTCAGCGTCACCGACATGGCATTTTTGACCTTCGATGACGAGGTCATGCTGTGGGGAGATAAGCACGAAGATGAAGCGATCAGTCGTACGAAAAGCTTTGGCGTGAAAGAGATCATCGTGAAACGTGGCGCGGACGACTGCTTTGTTGTAACACAAGATCAACAACACACCGTTGCGGCCTTGAAGGTTGATGCTGTGGTGGATACCACGGCGGCAGGTGATTCTTTTAGTGCGGGTTATCTGGCAAAACGAATTTTAGGCGGAGACGTTGCTGAGTCTGCGCTTGCTGGTCACAAAGTGGCTGGCACGGTTATTCAACATCGCGGCGCGATCATTCCAAGCCAAGCGATGCCAACTATTTAAGGAACGATGAAATGAAAGA
>NZ_JAWPOP010000225.1:0-907 GCF_033344345.1 Vibrio sp. 1978 | reverse complement strand
AAATGCTCCGTTGCGACCGGACGCGGTATTGATCGCCTGTAGTGCGGCTTGATACCCGCCAAGCTCCTTACCCTGTTCGTAATTTTTGGAGTTGGTCATTGCTGTCATTCGCGCTGCTGCCTGGGCCACTTGAGGAGACATTCCGTAGGCTTGGTATCTTTGCTGTAGTGAAGCCGCCTCGTCTTTAACCGATTGCGGCGCGGCATTTCGGAAATAGTCATTCAGTTGGTTCATGGCCGCAGGGGTTTGTGCTACTGCACCACCGAGAGTTTTAAAGTCGGTATTAGTCATGGAGCCCATTTGGTTTTGGAGCTGACTCATTGTTGTGAAGGTGTCCGATGCAGACACCAGTTCAGAAGCGGACTTGGATAGGTTCTGGGATAAGCTATCGCCCCAGGTTTGCTTGAATGACTCGCTTCCAGAACGGCTGAAACCCTGCGCTAATTGATTTGTCAACGCCTGGCTATCGGTTTGCGAATAGCTCACACCCTTCATGAACTGGGACACATCACTCGCTGACCAGCTTGAAGAGTCTTGAGTTGATGACTCTGTTGCTCCCTTCGCTTGCGCTTTGATGTCCAGGACATCACTGCCGCCGCCTGATTCGCCATTACCACCAGCAGGAACTAGGGCTGTACTGTTTGATTTCACACCAGCAGCGGCCTTCATTGCTGCCCTGGCCTTGCCAACCATAGGCATAAGCATGGACGCAGCTTCGTCAACATCGAGTGTGCCCATAGCCTGCATGGCAAAAGCACCTTTGACAGCATCAGAGTGGCTATCATCCACCTGGAACTTATCCATGAAGTTCTTGGCTTGCTGGTTGATCAATTGGCTTTGAGCTGTGTTTTGCGACGAAACGTTGCGCCCGACATTGGAGAGTCTTGAATAGGCTTGATCCTGACTT
>NZ_JAWPOP010000224.1:0-910 GCF_033344345.1 Vibrio sp. 1978 | reverse complement strand
TCTCTGACCTTTTGGATTGATGAGGAAGCGATAGCCGAGTGGAAGCAAAACAAACAAGGCAAGCGCGGCAGACCTCGCCAATTCAGCGACTTAGCCATTACTACTGCACTGATGGTGAAACGCATATTCTCTATGCCGTTGAGAGCACTGCAAGGATTTCTAGACTCGGTATTTAAGCTGGCTAACATCCCGCTAGTTTGTCCCCACTACACCTGTATAAGCCGTCGAGCTAAGGAAGTTGAGGTTTCATTTAAAACTAAAACCAGAGGTGCGATACAACACCTAGCCATTGATGCCACTGGCCTCAAGGTTTATGGCGAAGGCGAATGGAAGGTCAAGAAGCATGGTACTGACGGGAAGCGTAGGGTTTGGAGTAAGCTGCATATCGCAGTAGATACTAGCACCCACGAAATAGTCGCAGCAGAGCTGAGCTTATCTAACGTAACCGATGCCGAAGTACTTCCCAACTTGCTTAAGCAGACACGCCGTAAAATCATTGAGATATCAGGCGATGGTGCTTATGACACAAGGAATTGCCATGATGCCATACGGCTCAAGCGAGCTGTTCCGCTCATTCCGCCACGAGAAGGGGCAGCCTTCTGGGAACGAGGACATCCTCGCAACTTAGCAGTGGGTTGCCAGAAGCTCTACGGCTCTAACAAGAAATGGAAAAAGCGGTATGGTTATCATAAGCGCTCGCTCTCAGAGACAGCAATGTATCGGGTAAAACAGTTGTTAGGTGGGAAATTAAGCCTGAGGGACTACAACGCTCAAGTTGGTGAGACTTACGCTATGATCAAAGCGCTGAACAAGCTTACAGGGCTAGGTATGCCTGAAACTCAGTATGTTGTTTAAGAACTGAACAACATGGGGCTACCATGTCTTCTCATCGAATTAAGCAACAAAGCCT
>NZ_JAWPOP010000223.1:0-914 GCF_033344345.1 Vibrio sp. 1978 | reverse complement strand
GAATGTGCACCTTCCATACCCGCAACGTTACGCGCGTATTCGATAAGTGCAACTTGCATACCTAGACAGATACCTAGGTAAGGCACTTTGTTTTCACGTGCGTATTGAGCCGCACGGATCTTGCCTTCAACACCACGATCACCGAAACCACCTGGAACTAGGATAGCGTCTAGACCTTCTAGAAGCTCAACGCCTTTAGTTTCGATGTCTTGAGAGTCTACGTACTTAATGGTTACGTTTAGGCGGTTTTTCAAGCCTGCGTGCTTAAGTGCTTCGTTCACAGATTTGTACGCATCTGGTAGTTCGATGTATTTACCGACCATACCGATAGTTACTTCACCTGTTGGATTCGCTTCTTCGTAGATAACCTGTTCCCATTCAGAAAGGTCAGCTTCTGGCGCATCAATACCGAAACGAGTACACACTAGGTCATCAAGACCTTGAGACTTAACAAGTTGAGGGATCTTGTAGATTGAATCTACGTCCTTCATTGAGATTACCGCTTTCTCAGGAACGTTACAGAAAAGTGCAATCTTCTTACGCTCGTTCGCTGGGATCATGCGATCGCTGCGGCAAACTAGGATGTCTGGTTGGATACCGATAGACAGTAGCTCTTTAACAGAGTGCTGAGTCGGTTTAGTTTTCACCTCGCCAGCTGCTGCTAGGTAAGGAACAAGAGTTAGATGCATGAACATTGCGCGTTCACGGCCAAGTTCTACTGCTAGCTGACGGATTGCTTCCATAAATGGTAGCGATTCGATATCACCTACCGTACCACCAACTTCAACGATAGCAATATCGTGGCCTTCAGAACCTGCGATTACGCGGTCTTTGATAGCGTTAGTGATATGAGGGATAACTTGAATAGTTGCGCCTAGGTAGTCACCACGACGTTCTTTACGAAGTACGTCGGC
>NZ_JAWPOP010000222.1:0-915 GCF_033344345.1 Vibrio sp. 1978 | reverse complement strand
AATCATCCGATATCAGAAATTTTTCTAATGCGCCTAAGTCATCAGATTCATGTAGGTCATTGCCAGCCAATGATAAATCTACTTTTTTCATATCACGCCCTTATTATTGAAAACTAATGAAAACCTGCCACTTTTTCTTCGAAAAAAAGCATAACGCCCTGCTAAGGGGTGAGCAATGCACTGCAAGAGCCACTGCACACCGCCTTAATCACAAAACTCACCGCATGCTGAAAATGCCACGCATTGCGAATCCCGCTTAAGCAGTTTGTTAGCTTAAATTTCAGCACTTTAAGATTTACCAAGCCTGAGATTAAACCGATTTGGAAAATCAACAAACCACTTAAGCTTTGAAACCCGAATTGGCTCAAACTTTGTGGCCTTTCATGCGATTTGAAAACCCGAAAATTTTGATAAATCACTTTCGGAAAACTCAAAGCGAAAGCAAAACTTCCAAAGCGACTTTGCGCCAAACTGGCTAACCTCGGTTAAGCCCAAAAACTCAATTGAGGCGACATCTCAAAACTCACATTGGCAAACAATGCTGATTTGCCGAAAAACTTGAACGAATGGCCAAAGGAAGAAAGGAAAGACCACAACCAATTCATTTTATTTGTTTTAAGCTAACGCCCTGTTAAGGAGTGAGGCATGCACAACAAAAGTTACCGCATCACTACGTAATCACTAAAACCACCGCAAACCAAAAATGCCACGCATGCCGAATCTGCTTGAACAGTTTGTTAGCTTAAATTTCAGCACCTTAGATTTACCAAGCCTGAGATTAAACCGATTTGAAAAACCAACAAACCACTTGAGCTTTGAAACCCGAATTGGGTCAAACTTTGTGGCCTTTCATGCGCTTTGAAAACCAGTAAATTTTGAGAACTCATTTTCGGAAAACTCAAAACGAACGCCAAA
>NZ_JAWPOP010000221.1:0-916 GCF_033344345.1 Vibrio sp. 1978 | reverse complement strand
TTGTGGCAATGATTGCTGGTGCGGCGACAGGCATCGCAACCTTCAACCTATTCGACGCCGGTTTGGTCGCGGGTCCAAGTCCAGGCTCTATCTTCTCTTACCTTGCTCTTACTCCGAAAGGTAGCTTCATCGCGACCATCGCAGGTGTGACAAGTGCAACGATTGTCTCTTTCTTAGTAGCAAGTGCGATTTTGAAAGTGAGCAAATCAGAAGAAAAAGAAAGCGAGTTTGAGAAATCAGTTTCTGACATGAAAGAGATGAAAGCGGAAGGCGCAGTTCAGCCAGTTGCAGCTGCGACGACGCAAGAGCCGAGCAAGCCAATTTCATTTGTCGCATTCGCATGTGATGCGGGTATGGGCTCTAGTGCAATGGGCGCATCGACCTTCAAACGCAAGCTGGTACAAGCTGGGATAGAGATTGAAGTGAAGAACTTCGCCATCGAGAAAGTCCCGAGTGAAGCCGATATCGTCGTGACACACGAGAGCTTAGAAAGCCGCGCGGTCAACGCGACAGGTTTACCAGTCGTAACGATCAAGAACTTCCTCAACGACCCAGCGCTTGACGAGCTGATGGATAAGATTAAGCAACAAACGGTCGCGACTGAGCAACCAGCCTAACAATGCAGTTTGGGGCGGCAGGTATCGCCCCAATTAGGAGAGAAATCATGGTACAAACAACGGCAGCGGTTATCTGTGGTGAGAAAAACGTTCAATTAAGAACCTTTGATTTACCAAACATTTCAGCCGACGAACTTCTGGTTAAAAACATTTCAAACAGCATTTGTCTATCCACTTACAAAGCAGCATTGTTAGGTAGCAAACACAAACGCGTTCCTGAAAACATTGACGAAGTGCCAGTGATGACAGGTCATGAATACGCAGGTGTGATTGTTGAAGTCGGTGAGAATCTAAAAGAT
>NZ_JAWPOP010000220.1:0-917 GCF_033344345.1 Vibrio sp. 1978 | reverse complement strand
CTCGGATGCCTTTGACGGTTTGATCTAGCCAGCGACGAACGTCTTGCGGTTCATACTCATCCGCGTGGCGAAGCACGGGGACATACAGTCCGTGACGGCTATCCACCGCTACACCAAGATTGACGGTAGGATGAACACAGCGCGTCATGGTTTCGGCATCGAACCAAGCGTTGAGAGCTGGCTCTTGCTGGCAAGCATAAACGATAGCTTGTACCAGACGAATGCTGATGTCCTCGTTTGGCAACCAATCTTCCAATAATGCTTCTTCGGTAATGGTCACCGCTGCGACATTTTGATGGGATTCTGCCATGGTCGAGACCATCGTACGGCGCGCTCCTTTGAGCACTTCAGTTCCAGGAACTTGTTTGCCTGCTACTTCGTAAACATCGGCAGCGACGATCAAACCGCTTGGTCCGCGACCGACCATCGTTTTCAAATCTACGCCTAGCTTTTTCGCTAGCAAACGCGCGGAAGGTAAAGCGGTGATGAGTTTGTCTGCCGATTTGTTGTGGCTGCCGCCCACCCAAAAATCATCAACATTTACGTTATGAGATTGGTGAGATACGGTGCCAACAACGGTTGCGGCATCGGCGGTTTGTCGTTTTTCCCCAGAGACAGTGTTTTCTGCGCCACTTTCGTCGATTTCTAGAAGTAGGGCGCCAATATTAATAACGTCGCCTTCTTCACCATGGCGGCTGACAATTCTGCCTGCGTACGGAGCAGGAACGTCTACGGTTGCTTTCGCCGTCTCAACAGTGAGGATCACTTGGTCGAGTTTGACCATGTCACCCACATTGACATGCCATTTTACAATTTCTGACTCAGCGAGACCTTCACCGAGATCGGGTAAATTAAACGTCTTCATTTCCAATCCTCCACGAGCTCGCGCGCTGCGATCACAATGTCTTCTTCCTGAA
>NZ_JAWPOP010000021.1:0-87686 GCF_033344345.1 Vibrio sp. 1978 | reverse complement strand
TCAGCGAGGTGGCATTATAGAGATTGCGATCACATTGGCAAGCCCTTTTTCTCGTTTTTTTTGATTTTTTTATCGTTCGGATAAATTTGCATCAAAAGCGGTCAAAAGAGCACGTTATTTCTACAGTTCTCTAAATTTATCTGCGAAAAGAGCCACTTTTTCCCAATTGGTGTACTCCACCTCTTTGGTCGTATCGGTTTCGCCACCCGTCATCGACATAATGAACCTAATCATAGTTCTGTCGAACCAGCTATAACGTGGGTAATAAAGTGCACCAGCAAAAACACCGATTAGCGTTGGTTTCCAAGGCGACTTAATTAGGAACTTGCGAATGTAGGCACTACCTTCAGGTGTATCCTTTCCTTGGTCCTCTTTACGAGCGGTTAGGTTTACGCAGAAAAATGCCACTTTATTTTGCTCCAATTGATTGAGGTTTCGCTCAATAAACTGGTATAGCTTTTTATTAAGATGGCCATAGCGAATAGAGGCGCCTATCAATACTCTGTCGTATTGGCTGAAGTCAATCGTCTCGACATTATGTAAATCCACCAGCTCACAATCGAAGTCTGGAAGTTGTTCATCTATATAGTGGAGAATTTTTTTAGTCTGCCCTTCGCGGGAAGAGTATAGAAATAATGCTTTTGCCACGATTTCCCCTTAGCTACGCCAAAACGTCGGCGTAAGTAGAATAAGTAAGGTAAAGATTTCCAAACGACCAAACAGCATAGAAACTATTAATACCCATTTTGCTTTGTCGTTAACATCACCAAAGTGAAGCGCCACTTCTCCCAAGCCAGGACCGAGGTTGTTCAGAGTCGCAGCCACCGCCGAGAACGCACTGAGCTCATCCATTCCTGTTGCAATCAACCCCAACATACAAACCACAAATACCAATGCGTATGCGGAGAAGAAACCCCAAACCGCATCGACAACACGTTGCGGTAGGGCACTGCCACCTACTTTGATGGTGTAAACCGCGCGTGGATGGACTAAACGTTTTAGTTCACGCGCACCTTGTAAGGTAAGAAGCAGGATACGGATCACTTTCATGCCGCCGCCTGTTGAACCAGCACAACCACCTGTAAAGGAAGAGAACAATAACAGCACAGGTAAGAAGAGCGGCCAATCCGCAAAACCTGTTGTCGTAAAGCCCGCTGTTGTGGATATTGATACGGTTTGGAACAGAGCCTGATCGAAAGCATCGTATGTCGATGTGTAAGAGTGATGTTTCAGTAATAATAGAAAGCAAATGATAAATAGCAGCACTTGAATGAACAAGAAGGCGCGAAACTCAGGATCTTTCCAGTAATACTTGGGATGTACGCCACCTGATGCAAATGCAGCAAAGTGCAGTGTGTAATTACATGCAGATATAAGCAGAAAAACCACCGTAATCAGGTTAATCGCGTAACTATCAAAGTATCCGATGCTGGCATCGTGGGTAGAGAAGCCACCAATGGCAATGGTGGAAAAGCTGTGACTGATGGCATCAAATGGCGTCATACCAGCTAACCAAAAAGCCGAAGCACAGGCGATAGTCAGGCTCAAATAGATGTACCAAAGCGCCTTAGCAGTTTCTGCTATGCGCGGCGTCACTTTAGTGTCCTTGACTGGACCTGGGATCTCGGCGCGGTAAAGCTGCATACCACCAATGCCAAGTACTGGCAAAATCGCCACCGCTAATACGATGATTCCCATACCGCCGAACCACTGCAGTAACTGTCGATAGAATAGAATCGCTTTAGGTAACTCATCCAAACCAACAATAACGGTCGCCCCGGTCGTCGTGAGAGCAGAAAACGATTCAAAAAACGCATCTGTCACTGAGACGTTCGGGTTGTCAGCAATGAGAAAGGGGATCGAGCCTGCACTGCCAAGTACTGTCCAGAATAAGACGACAATAAGAAAGCCATCTCGAGCTTTAAGCTCGTGCTTATACCTGCGGTTTGGGTACCAACAAACGGCCCCACAAAACAGCAGAACAAAAAATGTCGTGACAAAAGGCACACCAGCACCATCTCGATAGATCAGCGCAACGAGTGCTGGCGCAAGCATAGTGACACTAAAGAGTGCGAGCAGTAGCCCGACGATTCGAATAATTGAACGAAATTGCATGGATAAATTGACTAGCGAAGCTGTCCCTGTTGCTTCCTGTTTTTCATTATTGTCCGTCTAGCGGAGTGACAATTGCCTTTGCCCCGCTTTTATTGATGATTGCTTGGGTAAACGCGCTCACTTCTCGAAGCTCAATTTCCACCACTAATACCACCTGATCGCTGTATTCAGCCTCGACTTCTATTGCACCAAATTGCGGCATGATTGATTGTGCGATAGGCATAAACCCATAGTCTAACGTTAGTCTGAGCTTTGTGGTTATTTTTTTCTCAATAGTTTGAAGCAGCTTGAGCGCTTGTTGAACCCCACCCCCATACGCTTTAACCAAGCCGCCTGTACCTAACTTGATTCCACCAGAGTATCGCGTGACCACAGCCGTGATCTCCCCCACCCCAGATCCAGACAGCTGCGCCAGGATTGGTTTGCCTGCCGTCCCTGAAGGTTCTCCATCATCACTAAAGCCCCACTTCATCGAATCTTCTGGTCGACCAGCAACAAAGCCCCAACAGTTATGTCTAGCATCAGCGTGTTTAGCTTTGATTTGATCAACAAATGCTTTTGCAGCTTCGATACTTGGCGTGTGTGCCAAATAAGTAATGAAGACGCTCTTTTTAATTTCTTCTTCAAATTGAGCGGGCTCTGCTGGAATCAGATAAGGCTTGTCATTCATAGGATTATGGATTCATGTCTATTTGCCTGAAGTCTATCACGAGTGTGATTTACCCGTCGCATAAGATCTGCCACAGCGCACAATGTTAAACACTTGTTTAAAAAATGTATTGAAATTAAACAATCCACGATCCAAACTAACCTTACTGGTCAAACCAGAACAAAAATAAAACGACTTCCTCGATACCTATTTGCCGAGGTACACGGCGTCGTTGAAATAGGTATACAGACAATCCACGATTGTATGTCATGGAGATAGACAATGATTTACCAAGCCGAAACCCTACAGGTAAAGGAAATACAAGATGGTATTGCAGAGCTAAGCTTCTGCTCTCCAAAATCCGTCAACAAACTCGACCTAGCGACATTAGAATCGCTAGATAAAGCTCTTGATGCGCTCATTGCCCATCAAGGCCTCAAGGGGTTGTTGCTCACTTCAGATAAAGACGCATTCATTGTAGGCGCAGACATTACCGAGTTTTTAGGTCTGTTTGCTAAAACGGATGCCGAGCTCGACCAATGGCTGCAATTTGCTAATAGCATCTTTAACAAATTAGAAGACTTACCCGTTCCGACCATCTCAGTGATCAAAGGCCACGCTCTTGGTGGCGGTTGTGAATGTGTGCTAGCAACAGACATGCGTATTGGTGACAAAACCACCAGCATCGGCCTACCAGAAACGAAACTGGGAATCATGCCGGGCTTTGGTGGTTGTGTACGCTTACCTCGCGTTATTGGCGCAGACAGCGCAATGGAAATCATCACCCAAGGTAAAGCATGCCGAGCTGATGAAGCATTGAAAATTGGCTTACTCGATGCTGTTGTAGAGACTGATGCTTTATACGAATCAGCACTACAAACTCTTAACTCTGCAATTAACGAGAAACTTGACTGGCAAGCACGCCGAGCACAGAAAACATCTCCGCTAACGCTGAGTAAGCTTGAATCAATGATGAGCTTCACCATGGCGAAGGGTCTGGTGGCACAAAAAGCAGGTCCTCACTACCCTGCCCCAATGACAGCCGTTATCACGATTGAAGAAGGTGCTCGCTTTGCACGTAATGAAGCGTTAGACATTGAACGTAAGCACTTCGTGAAATTGGCTAAATCGGAAGAAGCAAAATCACTCGTTGGCCTATTCCTTAATGATCAATACATCAAAGGCATTGCGAAAAAAGCAGCGAAGTCAGCAAGTAAAGACACGCAACGTGCAGCCGTATTAGGTGCAGGTATCATGGGTGGCGGCATTGCTTACCAATCAGCGCTAAAAGGTGTGCCAGTCTTAATGAAAGACATCGCGCAAGCGTCGCTCGACCTAGGCATGACTGAAGCATCTAAGCTGCTGAATAAACGCTTATCTCGCGGTCGCATTGATGGCTTTAAGATGGCGGGTATTTTAGCATCAATCACACCGAGCTTACATTACGCAGGTATTGAAAACTCTGATGTGATTGTTGAAGCTGTCGTTGAAAACCCGAAAGTAAAAACAGCAGTTTTAAGTGAAGTTGAATCCCATGTCGGTGACGACACCGTTATCACCTCAAACACCTCGACGATTCCTATCAACCTATTGGCAAAATCACTAAAACGCCCAGAAAACTTCTGTGGTATGCACTTCTTCAACCCAGTGCATCGTATGCCTCTTGTTGAGATCATCCGTGGTGAGCACACCTCTGATGAAACCATCAATCGTGTTGTGGCGTATGCTGCGAAAATGGGCAAATCACCAATTGTCGTTAATGACTGCCCAGGGTTCTTCGTTAACCGCGTATTGTTCCCATACTTTGGCGGCTTCAGCATGCTACTTCGTGATGGTGCTGACTTTACGAAAATCGACAAAGTCATGGAGCGTAAGTTTGGCTGGCCGATGGGACCGGCGTACTTACTTGACGTAGTCGGCATTGATACCGCGCACCACGCACAAGCTGTGATGGCTGACGGTTTCCCTGAGCGTATGGGTAAACAAGGTCGTGATGCGATTGATGCACTATTCGAAGCAGACAAATATGGTCAGAAAAATGGTAATGGCTTCTACAGCTACACCATAGATAAAAAAGGTAAGCCGAAGAAAACCTTCTCCGAAGCGATCTTACCGGTACTTGCTGACGTTTGTGCCGATAAGCAGGACTTTGACGATCAGACCATCATTCAACGTATGATGATTCCAATGATTAACGAAGTGGTGCTGTGCCTACAAGAAGGCATCATCGCAACTCCGCAGGAAGCAGATATGGCATTGGTTTATGGTCTTGGTTTCCCTCCATTCCGCGGTGGCGTATTCCGTTATCTAGACAGCGTGGGTATTGCTGAATACGTTGAAATGGCAAAACAACACGCCGAGCTAGGTGCGATGTACCAAGTACCGCAAATGCTGATTGATATGGCGGCGAAAGGTGAAAGCTTTTACGGTGCACAACAGCAAGGTTCTATCTAAGGAGGGATTCTAAAATGACTAATCAAACAAGAAATGTTGTCGTAGTCGATTGTCTACGTACTCCAATGGGTCGCTCTAAAGGTGGTGCTTTCCGTCATACACGAGCAGAAGATCTATCTGCGCGCCTAATGAAAGGCATTCTTGCGCGTAACCCACAAGTGAACCCAAGCGAGATTGAAGACATCTACTGGGGCTGTGTACAGCAAACACTAGAGCAAGGCTTTAACGTTGCACGTAATGCCGCGCTACTCGCGGGCCTGCCGATTGAAATTGGCGCCGTGACGGTTAACCGCTTGTGTGGTTCATCAATGCAAGCGCTTCACGACGGTACACGTGCCATCATGACTGGCGATGCTGAAATCTGCCTAATTGGTGGCGTTGAGCACATGGGGCATGTGCCAATGAACCACGGTGTAGACTTTCACCCAGGTATGTCAAAGAACGTAGCAAAAGCTGCGGGCATGATGGGCTTAACGGCTGAAATGCTTGGTAAATTACATGGTATTAGCCGTGAGCAACAAGACGATTTTGCCGCTCGCTCTCACGCTCGTGCGCACGCAGCAACCGTAGAGGGTCGTTTTAAAAATGAAATTCTACCAATTGAAGGCCACGCAGCAGACGGCACACTGTTCACTCTGGATTACGACGAAGTGATTCGCCCTGAAACATCCGTTGAAGGTCTATCTCAACTTCGCCCAGTGTTCGACCCAGCAAACGGTACAGTAACAGCCGGTACATCATCGGCTCTGTCCGATGGTGCATCAGCGATGTTGATCATGAGTGAAGAGAAAGCCAATGAGCTTGGTTTGAAGATTCGTGCACGTATTAAAGGCATGGCCATTGCGGGCTGCGATCCTTCTATTATGGGTTACGGTCCTGTACCTGCGACGAAAAAAGCGCTCAAGCGTGCTGGTCTTTCAATTGAAGACATGGATGTGGTTGAGCTAAACGAAGCATTTGCCGCGCAGTCTCTGCCGTGTGCTAAAGACTTAGGCCTGCTTGATGTTATGGATGAGAAAGTCAACCTTAACGGTGGTGCGATAGCATTGGGTCATCCACTAGGCTGTTCTGGTTCACGTATCTCAACAACGTTGATCAACCTAATGGAAGCGAAAGACGCGAAATATGGTCTGGCCACCATGTGTATCGGTTTGGGTCAGGGCATTGCGACAGTATTTGAACGACCATAACAGTTCAAGACGTTGTTGTAGTGATCGAGCCAACAATCATAAGCAAATGAACTAATAATAAAATTTTTAGTATTACACTTAAGGGCGACAATTGATGTCGCCCTTTTTGTTTTACATCAAACATGCATGAAGAGCATACATTAAATGCTCAAGTTTCATTTTATTCATAGACAAAGAAGACATACACTTAGACCAGTTGATATCTTGCTGCATGTGACCCAGAGTCATGCTACCGCACAATCGGAGAACCTTATGTTTAATGCTCTAGTTCTAAATCAAGAAGACAAACGTACTATCGCTAACATCGAGCAAATCGATGAAACACAACTGCCTGAAGGCGACGTTCTGATTGACGTTGATTACTCATCGTTAAACTACAAAGACGGTCTTGCGATCACAGGTAAAGGTAAAATCATCCGTAACTTCCCGATGGTGCCAGGTATTGACCTAGCAGGTACGGTAGTAAGCTCAGAAGACGACCGCTACCAAGCTGGTGACAAAGTTGTCCTTACTGGCTGGGGCGTGGGTGAAAACCACTGGGGTGGTATGTCTCAGCGTGCTCGTCTAAAAGCGGATTGGCTAGTACCACTACCAAAAGGTCTAGACAGCAAGAAAGCAATGATGGTTGGTACTGCTGGCTTCACTGGTATGCTGTGTGTTCAAGCACTGCTTGATGCAGGCATCAAACCTGAAAATGGCGAAATCCTAGTAACTGGCGCAAGTGGCGGTGTAGGCTCAGTCGCAGTAACGCTTCTAGCACAGCTTGGCTACAAAGTTGCTGCAGTGACAGGTCGTGTAGAAAAAAATGGCCCGCTACTTGAAAAACTAGGTGCTAGCCGCATCATCGACCGTACTGAATTTGAAGAACTAGCACGTCCACTTGAAAAGCAAGTATGGGCAGGTGCGGTTGATACTGTAGGCAGCAAAGTACTGGCTAAAGTATTGGCGCAAATGGATTACAACAGTGCAGTTGCAGCTTGTGGTCTTGCTGGTGGTTTTGATCTACCAACCACAGTGATGCCGTTCATCCTACGTAATGTTCGCCTACAAGGTGTGGACTCAGTAATGTGCCCAACAGAGAAACGTATCGCTGCATGGGAAAAGCTGGTCGAGCTACTACCAGACAGCTACTTCGAGCAAGCGTGTACTGAAGTTGCTCTTGCTGAAGCACCGAAATATGCAGAAGACATCACCAACGGTCAAGTAACGGGTCGTGTGGTTATCAAGCTATAAATACTGACTCAGTGTAAACAGACGAAGAGCCGGCATTGCTGGCTCTTTTTTGTTAGCAGTTCAGTCCCATATCTTCGATACGTTTAGCTATCAGACGGCTACACTCTTCACGCACAATCGTTCTTAACCATTCTTGAGCGGGAGAATGCTCGCAACGCGCATGCCAAATCATCGAGTATTCAAACGGCGTGAATTGGAATGGTAACGGTTTCACCACTAAGTCATAACGCTCGGCAACCAGATACGCCAAGTCCGCTGGCACTGTGATGATAATTGGCAAGGTATCCATGATCGCCAATGCGGCTTCTAAATGATAAGCCCGCAGAACCATTTTACGCTTAGGTTTCTCCATCAAAGCTTGTTCGATCAGTGTCTTAACACCATCACTGATGGCGATCATGGCATGTGGATGACTCAGATAATCATCCAAGCTCATTTCTTTATCCGCTAATGGATGCTGTTTTGAAAGCATACACAGCACCCCCACTCGCCCCAACACTTCACTGCGTAGAGGCTCCACCGGGCCTGTCGGGCGACAAATCGCTAAGTCTGCACCTTCATAAGTGAGCTGATCTGATAAACGGTCGTGTTGCAGTGGTAAGAAGTTGAAAGACACGTTTGGCGCTTCTTGGTAAATTCTCGGCAAAGCGAACGGTAAGATTGTTTGCATGGCATAGTCGGTGGTCACGATGTTGAAAGTCTGCACGCATTGCAATGGGTCAAACTCAACCGGAGATAACAACTGACGTAAAGACTCTAATGGTTCGCCCAATGAGCGATCGATCTCTAACGCTTTCTGAGTTGGGATCAAATGCTGTCCCTGACGAGTAAACAGCGGGTCTCCCAACAAGTCACGTAGACGACCAAGCACACGACTCATTGCCGATTGACTCAAGTTCAGACGTGTTGCCGCCTTACTGACACTGTTTTCTTCTATCAGTACTCGCAACGCAACCAGTAAATTTAAATCTCGGCGATAGATGTCTTCCAGTTCCACGAATTAGCCACTTATTTTGTATGTGTTTGGGTAAATTGTACTCTTTAGGCAAAAAAAATCCCGCCTTTCAGCGGGGAAGCCCAAGAAAAATGGGGATAGTGTCGGAATGAAGTGTCGGTAAAAAATAGGTGAGCGTTATTAAAAGCATTCTGATCCAAGCAAGAAGCGCTAATTTTCTTGCTCAGATGCGCCAGACCATCTGCGCATCTCGATCCAAATCCCAATAATAGTGGCAACCATGCCTACTAGAGGCGTCAAAGAGGTGTCAGCTGGCGTCCTGAGTACCAATGCACAAAACGAGATAAAACACAGCACTGAGTAAATCGTAAGTCTGTCTAACGCTGTTAACATTGCCTCTCCCTTGCCAGTTGTTACCAAATTGTTAATTTAAGGTAAAACAAAAAATTCGGTTTGCCAAGTGGTTATTGAATATTTTTTCAACGAAAGTAAAATTCAACGCTCAGTTAGTTACGAGAATCACACTATGAGCTTTAATCCTGAACTGGCAAACAAGACATTAGAGGCGGAAGGACTGCGCTGCCCAGAGCCAGTGATGATGGTCAGGAAGACAATTCGCAACATGCAAGATGGTGAGATTTTGCTGGTCAAAGCAGACGATCCATCCACAACTCGAGACATTCCGAGTTTCTGCCGCTTTATGGACCACCAATTAGTTGCGGCACAAACGGAGCAAGTTCCGTATCAGTACCTGATCAAGAAAGGATTGGAATAATCTGGTCGAACTAAAAACGGCAGCCAATATTGGCTGCCGTTTGTTTATTCGTCGTATTCGAGTGTGCGAACTTCTGATTGGAGCTTGTTAAGTTGTTTCTTCATTGCCCGCATCTCTTCATGCATAGGAATGATGTGAGCGACACGAATCCACGCTTCTACTGTCAATCCAGTAAGAACGAACGATCCTGCTACAATCGGTAACCACATATCAGTTAGCACCATCGCTAGTAAACACAGCGCTAAACCAAAAGTGAATAAATAACTCTGACTCTTCGGGGACATCCCCATGTAACGTGTAAGCATAAACTTGCCCTCTCGCTATCATTCACACCATTAAACTACCATGACAAGTATGACACTTATATGTCATCCGTCACGCAACGGAACGATTTAGAGTCAGAGTTTGAACTCGCGCAGCACGCTACTAATGATTGATAACTCACATCATTTCACGTGCAAAAAATCAGAACAGTGCAGCCCCTATTGCCAGAGCAATAAACAAAAATGCGGTGATTTTACGGATCAGCCCTAAAGGCATCTTGTCGGCCGACAATTTACCAATCAGGACCACAGGTACATTCGCCAGCAGCATACCGATTGTGGTACCGATAATCACCAAACTTAACGCATCCGCGTATTGCGCCCCTAAGATGGAAGTGGCGATCTGAGTTTTATCGCCTATCTCCGCAACGAAGAACGCGATAAAGCTGGCAATAAATGGGCCTCGATTAGAAATCTGTTCGTCATCATCCAGTTTGTCCGGGATCAGAACCCAAGCCGCCATCGCGACAAAACTGACCACCAGCACCCACTTTAAAATCTCAGGTGATAGATAGTCTGCGACAACCACACCTAACCATGCAGCCAAAGCGTGGTTGGCAATAGTTGCCAAAAAGATTGCTGCAATAATTGGGATTGGTTTTCGGTAACGACTTGCGAGTAATAGAGATAGCAATTGGGTCTTATCGCCAATTTCTGCTAACGCTACAGTAGTAATTGAAATAGCTAAAACGCTCACGACATGCTCATTGGGGCAGGGATTATTATTTTTAACCGAAGACAAACCTCACGCCCCTACCCCGGTTCGTGATGATTTGTCTAAGGTCTTGCTAAACTTGAAAGGCTTCAAGTCTCGAACGCCATGGTGATTTTGCACCAATTATGTTGACGGACGAACCAGATGAAACAGAAACTTCATCAGGTAAGCTACTCCCCAAAGACAGGCGCAATTCTAGCCACCTTTGTTGCGCTTCTCAAGAGCCAAAGCAGGCAAAAACTCCCTTTTAGGAAAAATACAGCAGATAACGCGGTAAAAATTCATTAAAGGAGAAAATCGCCCACGAATTAATCAAGATTAGCTCTACTCCCATGCTCAATATCTGGTTATACTAGATTGTTAATTTATTCAACCGTAATTACTCTTTATCGCCGTTGTTAGAGTTGAAAAACTCGGCATAGATGACGAATTAACGAGTAACAAGAGAATCGCGCGAACCTGACTTATGCAAAAATACGATATCAAAACCTTCCAGGGAATGATCCTCGCGCTGCAGGATTATTGGGCTCAAAATGGTTGTACCATTGTTCAACCGCTAGATATGGAAGTGGGTGCGGGTACCTCTCACCCAATGACCTGTCTACGAGCGCTTGGCCCAGAGCCAATGTCGACAGCTTACGTACAACCTTCACGTCGTCCTACTGATGGCCGTTACGGTGAAAACCCTAACCGTCTTCAGCACTACTACCAATTCCAAGTAGCGCTAAAACCATCGCCTGACAATATTCAAGAGTTGTACCTTGGCTCCCTTGAAGTTCTTGGTATTGACCCTCTTGTACACGACATCCGTTTCGTAGAAGACAACTGGGAAAACCCAACACTAGGCGCATGGGGTCTGGGCTGGGAAGTTTGGCTAAACGGCATGGAAGTGACTCAGTTTACTTACTTCCAGCAAGTTGGTGGTCTTGAGTGTAAGCCAGTAACTGGTGAGATCACTTACGGTATCGAACGTCTAGCAATGTACATCCAAGAAGTAGACTCTGTTTACGACCTAGTTTGGAACATCGCGCCAGACGGCAGCAAAGTGACTTACGGTGACATCTTCCACCAAAACGAAGTAGAGCAATCAACTTACAACTTCGAGCACGCAGACGTTGATTTCCTATTTGGTTTCTTCGAACAGTGTGAGAAAGAGTGTAAAGAGCTGCTTGAGCTTGAAAAGCCACTGCCACTACCTGCTTACGAGCGCATTCTAAAAGCTGGTCACGCATTCAACCTACTAGACGCGCGTAAAGCGATCTCAGTAACTGAACGCCAACGTTACATCCTACGCATCCGCAACCTGACGAAAGCAGTTGCAGAAGCATACTACGCATCGCGTGAAGCTCTTGGCTTCCCAATGTGTAAGAAAGAACAAGCGTAAGGGGTAGAGTAACATGGCAAAAGAATTTCTAATCGAGCTAGGCACAGAAGAGCTACCACCAACGCAACTTCGCACTCTAGCTGAAGCATTCGCAGCAAACTTCGAAGCAGAACTAAAAGGCGCTGAGCTTGCTCATGAAGGCGTTAAATGGTTCGCGGCACCTCGTCGTCTTGCACTTAAAGTAGCAGCACTAGCAGACAGCCAGTCTGACAAAGTTGTTGAAAAGCGTGGTCCGGCGGTTTCTGCAGCGTTTGACGCGGAAGGCAACCCAACAAAAGCGGCTCAAGGCTGGGCACGCGGTTGTGGCATCACGGTTGACCAAGCAGAGCGCATGGTAACAGACAAAGGTGAATGGCTACTGTTCAAACAAGAAGTGAAAGGTCAGCCAACGTCTGAGATCGTAGTTGAACTTGCAGCGAAAGCACTAGCAAACCTACCTATCGCAAAACCAATGCGCTGGGGTAACAAAACGACTCAATTTATCCGTCCAGTTAAGACGCTAACCATGCTAATGGGCAGCGAGCTAATCGAAGGCGAGATCCTTGGTGTTGCTTCAGACCGCACTATCCGTGGTCACCGCTTCATGGGTGAGCAAGAGTTTACTATCGATTCTGCTGAGCAATACCCTGCGATCCTAGAAGAGCGCGGTAAAGTAATGGCAGATTACGAAGCGCGTAAAGCAATCATCCTAGCTGACGCACAAAAAGCGGCAGCAGCAGTTGGCGGTATCGCTGACCTAGAAGATGACCTAGTAGAAGAAGTAACGTCTCTGGTTGAATGGCCAGTAGTACTAACAGCGAAGTTCGAAGAAGAGTTCCTAAAAGTGCCTTCTGAAGCGTTGGTTTACACCATGAAAGGTGACCAGAAGTACTTCCCTGTTTATGACGAAAACAAGAAGCTACTACCTAACTTCATCTTCGTATCGAACATCGAATCAAAAGAGCCTCGTTACGTAATCGAAGGTAACGAGAAAGTAGTTCGCCCTCGTCTTGCTGACGCAGAGTTCTTCTTCAACACAGACCGTAAGCGTCCGCTTATCGACCGTCTGCCTGAACTAGAGCAAGCGATCTTCCAAAAGCAACTGGGTACGATCAAAGACAAAACAGACCGCATCACAGAGCTTGCTGGCTACATTGCTGAGCAAATCGGTGCTGACGTTGAGAAATCAAAGCGTGCTGGTCTACTAGCAAAATGTGACCTAATGACCTCAATGGTATTCGAATTCACGGATACTCAAGGTGTTATGGGTATGCACTATGCTCGCCACGACGGTGAAGCAGAAGAAGTTGCAGTAGCACTGAACGAGCAATACATGCCTCGTTTCGCAGGTGATGAACTGCCATCAAACGGTGTTTCAACTGCAGTTGCAATGGCAGACAAGCTAGACACTATCGTAGGTATCTTCGGTATTGGTCAAGCGCCTAAAGGCAGCGATCCATTCGCACTACGCCGCGCATCTCTAGGTGTACTACGTATCATCGTTGAATACGGCTACAACCTAGATCTTGTTGACCTAGTAGCGAAAGCGAAGTCACTGTTCGGCGACCGCCTAACCAACGACAACGTTGAACAAGACGTTATCGAGTTTATGCTTGGTCGTTTCCGTGCTTGGTACCAAGACGAAGGCTTCAGTGTAGACATCATTCAAGCAGTTCTAGCTCGTCGTCCGACGAAACCAGCAGACTTCGACCAACGAGTTAAAGCGGTTTCTCACTTCCGTGAACTAGAAGCAGCAGAGTCTCTAGCAGCAGCGAACAAACGTGTAGGTAATATCCTAGCGAAATTCGACGGCGAACTAGCAGCAGACATCGACCTAGCACTTCTACAAGAAGACGCAGAGAAAGCACTAGCAGAAAGCGTTGAAGTAATGACGGAAGCGCTAGAGCCAGCATTTGCTACAGGTAACTACCAAGAAGCCCTAAGCAAGCTAGCTGACCTACGTGAACCAGTTGATGCATTCTTTGATAACGTAATGGTAATGGCAGACGACGAAGCACTTAAGAAGAACCGTCTGACACTACTGAACAACCTGCGTAACCTGTTCCTACAGATCGCAGACATTTCTTTGCTTCAAAAGTAATTCATTACTCTTCGAAGTGATTAAGAAATAACTAAAAGGGAAGCAGATGCTTCCCTTTTTTGTTGCCTTCAAACCGATGAAGGTGACGCTTATTATTCATTTTGTGAACAAGACTAAAATTTGTAGGGTGAGACGCGTTTAACTTGTTGGTGTAGAGCTCGGATTGTAGAGGCACAGTTTTGCTATAACTGGACTGTTTATTCGGGGGAAGGACACAATGAAAAAAACAATTCTCGCACTCTCTATCGGTCTACTGAGCGCCTGCAGCCAGATACCAGAAAATGCCATCGTATTAAACGTTGGTGATGACACTGCTGTTTTTGAGGAAAACTCACAAGGCTTACTTGTCGCTGAGCAAAAACTCGAAAAAGGCAGCTACACCTTTACCATTGCCGACAGTAATCAAAGCTGTGGCAGTAGCTTTGCCCTAGCAGAAGAAGATCGCATCAAATTCAATCGTCCATTAAAAATGGATAACTGCGCCACTGACGCACAAATGCCGCTGCGCATCTTCAAAGCCAATACCTATCAATTTACGCTCAATCCAACCACCAATGAGCTGACGGTAAAAATCAAACCAAAACAGAGTCAGGACATCACCTACTCTTGCCCTGTCGCAACTGACACGCCAAAAACCATCAACGTTGCCCAAACCTTTAATGATGGCACTGTCGTTCGTGATGCCTTAACCGGACAAGAAACCACTGTCGCCAATGGCAGCGTCACCATGCAGCCGGGTCCTATGAGCCAAGGTCTATTGCTGCTAGAAGAAGTTGAACAGCAAGCCGACAAACCGTTCAGTTGGGACAATGCGACGGTGTACTTCGTCATGACCGACCGCTTCTACAATGGCAACCCAGACAACGACAACAGCTACGGTCGCAGCAAAGACGGAAAATATGAGATTGGTACCTTCCACGGTGGTGACTTATCGGGTCTAACGAAAAAACTCGATTACATCGAATCACTTGGTGTCAATGCTATCTGGATAACCTCACCACTGGAACAAATCCACGGCTGGGTTGGCGGCGGCGATAAAGGCGACTTTAAGCACTACGGCTACCACGGCTACTATCACCAAGATTGGACCAAGCTTGATGCCAACATGGGTACCGAAGATGAACTCAGAACCTTCGTCGATACTGCCCATAAGAAAGGTATCCGCGTGATTTGGGATGTGGTCATGAACCACACAGGTTATGCGACATTAGCAGACATGCAGGAATTCGGATTTGGTCAGCTTTACCTTGATGACCAAGAAGCCAAAGAAGTCCTTGGTGAAAAATGGACCGACTGGCAGCCAAAATCAGGACAAAGCTGGCACAGCTTCAACGACTACATCAAATACGGTGATAGCGAAGCGTGGGATAAATGGTGGGGCAAAGATTGGATCCGCACCGATATTGGCGACTACGATGCTCCGGGCTACAACGACATCACCATGTCTTTGAACTACCTACCGGATCTCAAAACCGAATCAACTCAGAAAACCGGATTACCAAACTTCTTCCGCAATAAAGACACCAATGCGCAAGATGAGCTGCAAACCCCACGTGAACACCTGATTACCTGGTTATCCGATTGGGTGCGCGACTATGGCATTGACGGCTTCCGTGTCGACACCGCTAAACACGTTGAAATGGAAGCGTGGGCAGAGTTGAAAGCCAGCACCACCCAAGCGCTTGCTCAATGGAAACAAAACAACCCGGACAAAGCCTTGGATGACCTACCTTTCTGGATGACGGGTGAAGTGTGGGCACACAGCGTGGTGAAGAGCAGGTATTTCGATAACGGTTTCGATTCCATCATCAACTTCGAGTTCCAATCTGACGTAGCACCAAAAGCACTGAAGTGTTTCGCTCAACTTGATAATGATTACCGCCGTTATGCAGAGCGCATCAATACCGATCCTGAGTTCAACGTGTTGAGCTACTTGTCTTCACACGATACACAGCTGTTTTGGTCAGCGCGCAGCCGCAGCTTTGATGACCAAGCACGTGCAGCAAATGCTCTGATGCTGGCTCCCGGTGCAGTACAGATCTATTACGGTGATGAGATAGCTCGTGATTTTGGCATTACTGGTTCAGACGCCCACCAAGGCACACGCTCAGATATGCCATGGGATAAGATTCAAGGCGAACGAGAAGATCTACTGCAACATTGGCAAAAGTTGGGGGAATTCCGTAAACGCCACCCCGCAGTTGCTCAAGGTAAGCACATCACTCGCAACCAAGAAGGTTATTACGCGTTCGAACGCCAATACCAAGACGACAAGGTGCTGATTGTTTACACCGGTGAGTAAATCACACTCTCTCCACCAGCAAGGGAAGCATAAGCTTCCCTTTTTTATTGTTCTTTTTGCCATTTAGTCTCGTCCCTCTGGTCTGATGACGCACTTTTTTCTTTTTCGGCTTAATTCACACTTTGCGTTAATTACACATTGAGGTAAGGTCAAGGATTACTCGATAAGCCGATAAAACATCGGCATAAACATACACAAAGCAATCACAATGAATTAGGTATAAGTCAGCATGCAGTTCTCAAAGTTTGGTGAAAAATTTAATCAGTATTCAGGTATTACGCAGTTAATGGACGATTTGAATGATGGTCTGCGCACACCAGGTGCCATCATGCTCGGTGGAGGTAATCCTGCCGCCATTCCTGCCATGCTCGATTACTTTCACCAAGCCAGTGAGGAAATGCTCGCCAGTGGGGAGCTCGTCGCCGCCCTCGCCAACTACGATGGCCCGCAGGGTAAAGACGCGTTCGTCAAAGCGCTAGCTCAGTTATTCCGTGAAACTTACGGCTGGGATATTTCCGAAAAAAACATCAGCCTAACTAACGGTAGCCAAAGTGGCTTTTTCTACTTGTTCAACTTGTTGGCAGGTAAACAGCCAGACGGTTCGCACAAGAAAGTGCTACTGCCTATCGCGCCTGAATACATCGGTTATGGTGATGCTGGCATTGATGAAGATATCTTTATCTCTTACCACCCAGAAATCGAGCTGTTAGATAACGGCCTGTTTAAATACCACGTCGATTTTGAGCAGCTAACCGTCGACGACTCTGTTGCGGCAATCTGCGCGTCTCGCCCAACTAACCCAACGGGTAATGTACTGACAGATGAAGAAGTACGTAAGCTGGACAAGCTAGCACGTGAGAACAACATCCCACTGATCATCGATAACGCTTACGGTCTACCTTTCCCGAACATCATCTTTGAAGATGTCGAACCGTTCTGGAATGAAAACACCATCCTATGCATGAGCCTATCTAAGCTTGGTTTACCGGGCGTGCGTTGTGGCATTGTGATTGCGAGTGAAGAAATCACGCAAGCATTAACTAATATGAACGGCATCATCAGCCTAGCGCCGGGCAGTGTTGGTCCAGCGCTGGCAAACCATATAATTGGCAAAGGTGATCTGCTTAAACTGAGTTCAGAGGTGATTAAGCCGTTCTACAAGCAAAAATCACAACGTGCGGTTGAACTGCTCCAACAAGCAATTACCGATGAGCGATTCCGCATCCACAAGCCGGAAGGCGCTATCTTCTTGTGGTTATGGTTTGATGAACTGCCAATCACAACAATGGAACTGTACCAACGCTTGAAAGCGCGTGGCGTATTGATTGTCCCTGGTGAATATTTCTTTATTGGTCACCAAGACGAGTGGGATCACGCGCACCAATGCCTGCGTATGAACTACGTTCAAGATGATGAGATGATGCAAAAAGGCATTGCGATTATCGCTGAAGAAGTGGAAAAGGCTTACCGCGAAGGTAAATAGACGGATTGAACTCAGCCGTTCTTCTCTTTGAAATTACGGCTTTGAAATAGCGGATTTGAAAACCCCCAAACTAAAAAGAGCGCCCATATGGCGCTCTTTCTCATTCTATAACCGGGTGGTTAACTGATTAGTTGTTCTCAATCAGGTTGTTACCACCGATAGCAATCTTACGTGGTTGCATGGCTTCAGGGATTTCACGAACTAAATCGATATGAAGCAGACCGTTTTCCATTGATGCACCCACGACTTTTACGTAATCCGCTAGCTGGAATTTACGTTCAAAATCGCGTTCTGCAATACCTTGGTAAACGTAGTTTTTGCCTTCTTCGGCTTTACGTTCGCCCTTCACAATCAACATGTTTTCGTTTTGAGTCAGATCGAGCTGTTCTTCAGCAAAGCCAGCAACGGCCATAGTAATACGGTAGTTGTGCTCGTCTTTTTGCTCAATGTTGTATGGAGGGTAACCGCCAGAAGTATTTTTCGCTGTATTCGCTTCCATCAGGTTTAGCAGACGATCAAAGCCAATTGCATTACGGTATAGTGGTGAGAAATCTACATTACGCATAAATCTATCCTCTTAATTAAGCAATAGTCTTAGTTCAGATGAGTTCCATCCTACTGGCGTGTTTATGCAAAAACCAACGCCGAACTAAGAGATTCTTATCATTCCACTGGCCTTGGTTTGGCTCGGAGACATGATATTGAATCTAAAGGTTTAAGTTGTGTACCAAAACGCCATATCCTCTTCTGAGCGATCTCGTTTTAGCGATTCCAGAGGGCTGGTCTTCTAGTCTCTAGCAAGCCAGTCACCCTTTTCATAACTAGATATAAGGTCGTCAAAAATGACTTTCAAGGGAAAAAATAAAAAATTTTTAAAGCATCCACTATCCCCTTGAACAGCTTAGTTCCTCATCACTTCGCGATCAGTGATAAAAAGCCCGCCGTTCTGGAGGGCTCAATCTACACTTTACTTGCGGGAGGATTTACGCGCTTTTACAACGCCCTTTTCTGCCGCCTTTTCCTGCTTTAGTTTGCGCTTTTCTTTTAGACTCAACTGCGGTTGTTTCTTTTCTTTCTTACTCATGACTTCACCTCTATTTATTGGCACAACAGACAACCACACAGCATTTTCTGAGCTGGTGGCTGCGATTGATGAACAATTTCAGTAATCAAAAAGCAGCGTCGCTGATTAAAAGTTTCCACTTCGAGCGCATCATTTTTAGCTCGACCTAACAGTCGAGACCCCAAATAAGAATCGACCGCGAGCATACCTGTCATGGGTTGCCCCTTGCGCGAGCTGACCAATGTCATGCGATATTGATAGGCGCGTTCAACATCCACTAAGCGAACCGTGTCCCCAACCGCAATACGAGCTCGGTTACGGCAATGGGCTTGTTGCTCGCAGATTTCAAATAGCGATAACAACCTTAGTGGTGATTGATAGGTTAAAAAGCGACTGGTTAACCACCAAGTTCGCAGCGCCAAGCAGTACGCCGAGAACCAGCGTTCAAACATGATTATTTCCTTCTTAATGCCTTGTCTTACAAATAAATTCAGTGCATTGAACCGGAAGTGCATCACTTCCGGCTTAGTTCAGGAAAGTCATCACCATTTTCTTAGTCTCCTTATTCATCAGCTCTTCAGCACTATAGCGAGCAGAAAAAAGAAAGCAAAAACGCTCAAGCGAACAAAATGGCGAGAAAAAAAGAAAACAGAAATAAAATGGCAGGCTTGATCGGGTTGTTGGCAGTTAGTACCAGAAAAACATCCGCTTTAGCAGAAAGTGGCGATTTTAGCTGGTGGTAAAACAAAAAAAGCAGCGATTTCTCGCTGCTTTTTACTATCACGAACAGTGTCGTTATACGTCTAGGTTCGCTACTTTCAGTGCGTTCTCTTCGATGAAGTTACGACGAGGTTCTACTTGGTCACCCATTAGCGTAGTGAACAGTTGATCTGCGCCTACCGCATCTTCAATCGTTACCTGCATCATACGACGAGTTTCTGGGTCCATGGTGGTTTCCCAAAGTTGGTCTGGGTTCATCTCACCTAGACCTTTGTAGCGCTGACGGCTTAAGCCACGCATTGACTCTTTCACTAACCAGTCAAGCGCTTCTGCAAAGTTTGCCACTGGCATAGTACGCTCACCACGTTTGATGTACGCGCCTTCTTCCAGAAGTCCATCAAGTGCTTCTGATAGATCAGCCAACTTGCCGTACTCTTTCGAGTTTAGGAAGTCGATGCTAATTGCATGTTCGTGCGTCACGCCGTGAGTACGAACCACAATCTTAGGCAAGTTTAAGCCTAGCTCTTCGTGCTGCTCAACTTCGTAGCTGTACTGGCTTGCACCCACTTCTTTCGCATTCAGCTGTTCAATAAGCTGCTTCGTCCACGCTTCCACAACTGATGCGTCATGGCATTGCTCTGGCGTTAGGCGAGGAGTGTAAATCAACTCGTTTACCAAAGCACTTGGGTAACGACGGCTCATACGTTCCGCCAGTTTAATACCCGCATTGTACTGTTGAACAAGCTTCTCTAGTGCTTCACCAGCCAATGCTGGTGCTTCTGCGTTTACGTGTAGCGATGCATTGTCCAGAGCCAATGATACTTGGTATTGGTTCATCGCTTCTTCATCTTTGATGTACTGCTCTTGTTTGCCTTTTTTCACTTTGTATAGTGGTGGCTGAGCGATGTACACATAGCCACGCTCGATAAGCTCTGGCATTTGACGGTAGAAGAAGGTCAACAGTAGCGTACGGATGTGCGAACCATCGACATCGGCATCGGTCATGATGATGATGTTGTGGTAACGAAGCTTGTCCGGGTTGTACTCGTCACGACCGATACCACAACCTAGTGCGGTGATCAGTGTTGCTACTTCTTGAGAAGATAGCATCTTGTCGAAACGTGCTTTTTCTACGTTAAGAATCTTACCTTTTAGCGGTAGGATCGCTTGGTTCTTACGGTTACGGCCTTGTTTTGCGGAGCCGCCTGCCGAATCACCCTCCACTATGTATAGTTCAGAGAGTGCCGGATCTTTTTCCTGACAGTCTGCAAGTTTACCTGGAAGGCCAGCTAGGTCTAGTGCACCTTTACGGCGCGTCATTTCACGAGCTTTACGCGCTGCTTCACGAGCACGTGCTGCATCGATGATTTTCGAACAAACCATCTTCGCTTCTGTCGGGTTCTCAATCAGGAACTCAGACAGTTTTTCACCCATTGCAGACTCAACAGCTGATTTCACTTCAGAAGAAACCAGTTTGTCTTTTGTTTGGCTTGAGAACTTAGGATCAGGCACTTTCACCGAAACAACCGCAGTTAGACCTTCACGCGCATCGTCGCCTGAAGTCGCTGTTTTCGCTTTCTTCGAGAAACCTTCTTTATCCATAAAGCTGTTCAATGTACGTGTTAGCGCAGCACGGAAACCAGCAAGGTGAGTACCACCATCACGCTGTGGGATATTGTTGGTAAAGCAGAAGATGTTCTCTTGGAAACCATCGTTCCATTGCATCGCCACTTCAACTGAAATGCCGTCTTCACGCTCAGAGTTAAAGTGGAAGATTTTTTCGATGATTGGCGTTTTGTTGGTGTTTAGGTGATCAACGAACGCTTGAATACCACCTTCATACATGAAGTGATCATGTTTGTCCGCTTCACGTTCATCAACCAATTTGATCGACACACCAGAGTTCAGGAATGACAGTTCACGCAGGCGTTTCGCTAGAATGTCATAGTGGAACTCAGTGTTAGAGAACGTTTCGGCACTTGGCCAGAAACGAATTTGTGTACCGGTTTTATCCGTATCACCCACAACGGCTAGTGGCGCTTGAGGCTCACCATGGCGGTAGGTTTGCGTATGGATATGGCCACCACGATGAATCGTTAGCTCAACTTTCTCTGATAGTGCGTTTACTACTGAAACACCTACCCCGTGAAGACCACCCGATACTTTGTATGAGTTATCGTCGAACTTACCACCCGCGTGAAGAACCGTCATGATTACTTCTGCTGCAGAGACATTTTCCTCTGAGTGGATTTCTGTTGGAATGCCACGACCATCATCGCTAACGGAAACCGAGTTATCCTCATGAATTGTCACAACGATGTCTTTACAGTGACCTGCCAACGCTTCATCAATTGAGTTATCCACCACCTCGAAAACCATGTGGTGAAGGCCGGTGCCGTCGTCCGTATCGCCGATGTACATTCCTGGACGCTTACGTACCGCATCCAGACCCTTCAGTACCTTAATACTCGATGAATCGTAATTTTCAGACATGAGTTTCTCTCTTCTAGTTTGACTCTATCCTGCCATGTTCCACATGAAACAATTTACCGTTATCGTCCAACATATCGGCGATTTGGCTTTCAGTGATAGAGCTTACAAATACTTGTGCGCCCGTCTCTTTTAAGCAGTCAGCAAGACGCTTGCGACGTTGGCTATCTAATTCCGACGCGAAGTCATCAATTAGGTAAATGCATTGTTTACCGGCCATCTCTGTCAGGTGTTGCCCTTGCGCTACACGCAATGCACACACCATGAGTTTTAATTGACCGCGTGACAGAACATCTTCAACGGGCGTTCCGTTCACTTTAATGCGCAAATCAGCTTTGTTTGGGCCACTAAAGGTGTATCCCAATGCCTGATCACGCTCAAAATTCTTTTCTAGTATCTCGTGGTATGGAGTGTCTTTATCCCAGCCACGATAATACTTCAATTGGATCTCAAATTCTGGCAAAAATGTCTGACAGATAGTTTCTGCGACAGTTTTCATCTGCTCGATGTAACTTGCTCGCCATTGGCTGATGTTTTCAGCCAATCCTGCCATTTCCTGATCCCAATAACTGAGCTCACGATAACTATTGGCGGTTTTCAACAACGCGTTGCGCTGCTTGTTCAGGCGCTTGAACCTTCCCCATGCTTGATAAAAAGCGGGCTCGGTATGAAACACGCCCCAATCAATAAACGCACGACGATGTTTAGGGCCATCTGTCAGTAAATCAAACCCTTCTGGGTGTATCAACTGCAGAGGCAGAACTTGTGCCAACTGCGCTAATTTTTGTCCAGATTGACCGCCTATTTTAACCTCTGTTGAGCCATCACGCTGCTTATTAATGCCGATAGGTAGCTCAAATTGATCCGAGTTCAAAAAACGACCATGAACAAACAGTTCGTCACACTCATTTTGTATCACTCGTCCGGTGAGAGAGCTCTTGAATGAGCGGCCATGCCCGAGCAGATAAACCGCTTCTAAGACACTGGTTTTACCGCTGCCGTTCGGCCCGATAAGAAAGTTAAAGCCTGCTGATAACTCAATATCACAGGCTTTAATGTTTCGAAACTGCTGAATGATGAGACGAGAAAGAGGCATTCAGTTGGCTTATAGACGAATTGGCATCACCACGTACATGGCACTGTCATCGTCGGCATTTTCAATCAACGCGCTAGCGTTAGCATCCGACATCGACACACGTACATTTTCACAACGCAACGTGTTCAGAACATCAAGCACATAGCTTACGTTAAAGCCGATTTCGATGGCGTCACCTTCAAAGCTTACATCAAGCATCTCTTCCGCTTCTTCTTGTTCTGGGTTATTCGCAGTTATGCGCATTTCAGTATCAGCCAGATTCACTCGCACGCCACGGAATTTTTCGTTGGAAAGAATCGCAGCACGAGAGAAGGCTTGGCGCAACTCGTCACAACTGGCTATTAGTGTCTTATTGGTGCTCTGAGGCAATACACGGCGGTAGTCAGGGAAACGACCATCAACCAACTTAGAGGTAAAAGTAAAGTTATTCACCTCAGCACGAACATTGGAGCTACCGATCTGAAGTACGACAGGCTGCTCTGGCGCATCCATCAACTTTACTAATTCTTGCACACCTTTGCGTGGCACGATGATTTGCTTCTGCGCAAAGTCCGCACCTAGCTGAGTTTGCGATACCGCCATACGGTGGCCGTCCGTCGCCACGCTGCGTAGCGTGGTGCCGTCAATTTCAAACAACATGCCGTTGAGGTAGTAACGAACGTCTTGATTCGCCATCGAGAACTGAGTTTTGTCGATCAGCGTACGTAAATCAGCTTGGCTCAGTGATACTTCCACTTCGCTTTGCCAGTCTTCAATATTAGGGAAATCGTTCGCAGGAAGCGTTGCCAATGAGAAACGGCTGCGACCAGAGCGAACTTGTACGCGATCACCTTCTAATACAAATGTGATGATCGCATCGTCCGGTAAACCACGGCAGATATCGAGAAACTTACGCGAAGGAACGGTAATGCTGCCCGCTTCAAAATCACCTTCTAGCATCACTTTGCTTACTAACTCTACTTCAAGATCGGTTGCCGTCATCGACAATACGTTCTCTTCTACTTTAAGAAGTAGGTTACCCAGGATTGGCAGAGTTGGTCGGCCACCTAAAGCGCCCGAAACCTGCTGTAGCGGTTTGATTAAATGACTACGTTCAATGGTAAATTTCATGCTTGGCTCTTTACGCTGTCAGCTCAATAAATGATTTGCTTAGAATACCGTTATTCTAACCGATTACGAAGACAGGGTGCGAATCAAGTTAGAGTAATCTTCTTTAATGTCGTGGCTCTCTTCACGCAGCTGCTCAATCTTGCGACAAGCATGAAGTACGGTCGTATGATCGCGGCCCCCAAACGCATCGCCAATTTCAGGCAAACTGTGGTTGGTTAGCTCTTTTGCTAACGCCATAGCCAGCTGACGAGGACGCGCTACAGAACGAGAACGACGCTTAGACAGCAAGTCCGCTACTTTAATCTTGTAGTATTCCGCCACTGTCTTTTGAATGTTATCGATTGTCACAAGCTTCTCTTGTAGAGCAAGCAGATCGCGCAGCGCTTCACGAACAAAATCAATCGTAATTGGACGGCCAGTAAAGTTCGCGTTCGCAATAACACGGTTCAGTGCACCTTCTAGCTCACGAACGTTCGAACGCAGACGCTTGGCAATGAAGAATGCCACTTCATCAGCAAGGTGGATTTGGTGATCTTCAGCTTTTTTCATCAAGATCGCCACACGCGTTTCAAGCTCAGGCGGCTCGATCGCAACAGTAAGACCCCAACCAAAGCGAGATTTAAGACGATCTTCAACGCCATTAATTTCTTTAGGATAACGGTCAGACGTTAGAATGATCTGCTGATTACCTTCCAATAGTGCGTTGAAGGTATGGAAGAATTCTTCTTGTGAACGTTCTTTATTAGCAAAGAATTGGATGTCATCGATAAGGAGCGCATCCACGCTGCGGTAGTAGCGTTTGAATTCTTCAATCGCATTGTTTTGCAGCGCTTTCACCATGTCTTGCACAAAACGTTCTGAGTGCATGTAGACCACTTTTGCGTTCGGGTTGTTATCCACAATCGCGTTACCCACCGCATGCAATAAGTGGGTTTTACCCAAACCCGTGCCGCCGTATAGGAATAGTGGGTTGTAAGCTGCACCTGGGTTATCCGATACCTGACGCGCCGCAGCCAAACCCAGTTGGTTCGACTTACCTTCAACAAAGTTATCGAACTTGTGTTTTGGGTTCATGTTTGAGCGGTGATTGATAGCCGCAATCGCTTGAGCGTCGTCATCCCAGGTTTTGTGTACTGGCTTACGCGCCTGTAATTGCGCAGGTGCAGATGACTCGGCAGCCACATCTGCAGGCGTACGTGTCGGCGCTGGTTTTGGTGCAGAGACAGGTCGGCTCCCCACTTCAAAACGTAAGTTAGGAATATCGCCACCGCAGTATTCCTGCAGTAAGCGAGTAATATTGTTCAGATACTTATCACGCACCCAGTCCAACACAAAGCGGTTTGGCGCGAATAGAGTGAGAGTATTGTCATTGAGCTCCGCTTGTAGCGGACGAACCCACATGCTGAATTCTGTAGCTGGTAGCTCTTCTTGAAGCTGCTGCAAACATTGCAGCCAAAGCGAAGATGACACGGTGCCCCCACTGAGTAATTGAATTATCGGAAAAGACTGGCAATTTTACCTGTTGATAACCAAGATCGCCAGCGATTGATCGACGATCCAGTGAATAAGATCCAAGTTATTCACAATTATTTCTGCAAACTTGATGAGATCAACACACCTTGCCCCAAATTTGCCCACACAACGATCCACAATTGGGCAAAATTCACAAGATCGAGCGATTGGTGATAAGTCTGTGTATTATTTTATTCCCAATGCTGATTTTGTCGATCATTTCGCTAGGTTCAGTTCGCATTTTCGTCACATTTAACATTCTTCTTCTATTATCTAATAACTCACAGGTCTAGGTTATTGCTCTTGGTTATTTATTTAATTGAGCTAACTAACAGTAGTATTTCCAACCATAAAATTATGGAGATGTATTATGAAAAACTGGATTAAGGTTGCCGTTGCAGCCATTGCACTGTCGGCAGCAACCGTACAAGCCGCTACTGAAGTCAAAGTTGGTATGTCAGGTCGCTACTTCCCGTTTACTTTTGTAAAGCAAGACAAGCTACAAGGCTTTGAAGTCGACATGTGGGATGAAATCGGTAAACGTAACGATTACAAAATCGAATACGTAACAGCCAACTTCTCTGGTTTATTTGGTCTTTTAGAAACTGGTCGTATCGATACGATCTCCAACCAAATCACCATGACTGACGAGCGTAAAGCTAAATACCTATTTGCTGACCCTTACGTTGTAGATGGCGCACAAATTACCGTGCGTAAAGGCAACGACAGCATCAAAGGTGTTGACGATCTTGCGGGCAAAACCGTTGCGGTGAACCTAGGCTCTAACTTTGAACAACTGCTGCGTCAATACGACAAAGACGGCAAGATCAACATTAAAACGTACGACACAGGTATCGAACATGACGTGGCGCTCGGTCGAGCAGATGCATTTGTAATGGATCGTCTTTCTGCGTTAGAGCTGATTAAGAAAACTGGCCTTCCTCTGGAATTGGCAGGCGAACCGTTTGAGACCATTCAAAACGCATGGCCTTTCGTTGACAACGAGAAAGGTCGTAAGCTGCAAGAAGAAGTAAACAAAGCACTGGCTGAGATGCGCGCAGATGGTACAGTAGAGAAAATTTCCGTGAAGTGGTTTGGCGCTGACATCACGAAATAAGAACTCTTTGTACTTTAGGCCGCAAAGTGGTATCACTCTCGGACTAAAATAAACTTACGTAAAGGTGGAACTTGTTTTCCACCTTTTCTTTTCTCTAGCCTTTAGGTAAGCCGTATGGGATTTGACTTTAATTACATGTTGGAACTGCTGCCGATATTGCTGAAATATCTTGGCACAACCATGGAAATGGCGACATGGGGATTGGTGTTTTCGCTGATTTTATCCGTCATTTTAGCCAATATTCGCGTATTTAAACTGCCAGTTCTGGATCAATTAAGCCAACTGTACATCAGCTTCTTCCGTGGCACCCCACTGTTGGTTCAGCTTTTCCTGCTTTACTACGGCTTACCGCAAATTTTTCCATTGATGGTCGGTATCGACGCCTTTTCAGCAGCGGTAATCGGTTTAACGCTGCACTTTGCCGCTTATATGGCGGAAAGTATTCGTGCCGCCATTATTGGCATTGATCGCAGCCAAATGGAAGCGAGCTTATCGGTCGGTATGACGACATCCCAAGCAATGCGCCGAGTGATTTTACCTCAAGCAACGCGTGTCGCACTGCCTTCATTGATGAACTATTTCATCGATATGATCAAGTCAACGTCTCTCGCTTTCACGCTTGGTGTGGCCGAAATCATGGCGAAAGCACAGATGGAAGCCTCATCAAGTTTCCGTTTCTTTGAAGCTTTCCTTGCGGTTGCTCTTATTTACTGGGGCGTGGTGGTAATTCTGACTCGCGTACAAATCTGGGCAGAAGCAAAACTGAATAAGGCGTACGTACGATGATTAAGCTAGAAAATATTCACAAACGTTTTGGTGAGACTGAAGTGCTGAAAGGCATCGACCTCGATATTAAGCAAGGTGAGATCATCGTGATTATCGGCTCAAGTGGAACGGGTAAATCAACCTTGCTGCGTACGGTGAACTTTCTAGAGCAGGCAGATGAAGGTCGTATCACGATAGATGACATCTCCGTTGATACTCAAAAACACACTAAAGCCGAAGTATTAGCGCTGCGTCGTCGAACTGGCTTTGTGTTCCAAAACTATGCCCTGTTTGCCCACATGAATGCGCGCCAGAACATTGCCGAAGGTCTAGTGACCGTTCGAGGTTGGAAAAAAGCCGATGCTCTCAAACGAGCGCAACAAATTCTGGATGACATCGGCCTTGGGGATAAAGGCGATAGTTATCCAGCGGCATTGTCTGGCGGCCAACAACAACGTGTGGGTATCGGCCGAGCGATGGCGCTGCAACCAGAACTGCTGTTGTTTGACGAACCAACTTCTGCGCTGGATCCTGAATGGGTCGGTGAAGTTCTCTCATTAATGAAGAAGTTAGCTAATCAGCATCAAACCATGCTGGTGGTGACGCACGAGATGCAATTCGCGAAAGAAGTCGCTGATAGAGTGATCTTCATGGCGGAAGGCAATATCGTTGAGCAAGGTTCTCCACAGGATATCTTCGATAATCCACAAGATCCTCGTTTGAAAAAATTCCTTAACCAAGTAGGAATAGAGTAACGATCAAGCATCAGGATCGATTGATCCTTGAGATTTTACTCACACTACGTATAATCGCCCGGCCGGAATTTCGTACTCATTGAGTCATTGACACATTATGTGAGTGTGATTACAATTCCGCCTCTTTGTTGAGAGGCGTCGGTTGTCCTTCTCTATATAAAGAGCTTCTTTATATAAGAAAGCAAATACCCACGCCGGGTTTAACAAGAACCTAAAACTACTGATCAGTAAAGGTAATTATCATGAAACGCACTTTTCAACCTACAGTTCTAAAGCGCAAGCGTACTCACGGCTTCCGTGCTCGCATGGCAACTAAGAACGGTCGTAAAGTTATCAACGCACGTCGTGCAAAAGGCCGTGCGCGCCTATCAAAATAATCGCTAGTTTATTTTGAACACGTACGCGTTTAATCGGGAGTTACGTTTGTTAACTCCCGAGCATTATCAAAACGTCTTCCAGCAAGCTCATCGAGCTGGCTCGCCTCATTTCACCATCATTGCTCGCAATAACAAACTTTCTCACCCACGATTAGGTTTAGCGGTTCCCAAAAAGCAAATCAAAACGGCTGTCGGTCGTAACCGATTTAAGCGTTTGGCTCGTGAAAGCTTTCGTAACAATCAACATCAGCTTCCAAACAAAGATTTTGTTGTGATTGCAAAGAAAAGCGCGCAAGATTTAAGCAATGAGGAAATTTTTAAGTTGTTTGATAAGCTATGGCAACGCCTGTCTCGCCCTTCACGTGGATAGCCATTGGGCTCGTTTATCTGTATCGCTGGTTTATCAGCCCTTTGATTGGTCCTCGTTGCCGGTTCACACCAACCTGTTCCACTTACGCGCTAGAAGCTTTGAGAGCTCACGGTTTTGTAAAAGGATGTTGGTTATCAGGCAAACGTCTATTAAAATGCCACCCTTTGAATGAAGGGGGGTATGACCCCGTTCCACCAGTCCAAAAACAAGACAGAGATAACTAACGATGGATTCTCAACGTAATATCCTGCTCATCGGTTTGGCCCTGGTTTCTTTTTTGCTGTTTCAACAATGGCAAGTTGCAAAGAATCCAGAACCTCAAGCAGTTGAACAGGCTCAATCAAGCAGCACTCTACCTGCACCATCTTTTGCTGATGAACTTGACCCAGTTCCTGGTCAACAGCAAGCTTCTGCAAAAACTATCACAGTAACGACTGATGTTTTAACTCTGTCGATCGACACCGTTGGTGGCGATGTGGTACATGCCAACCTTAACGAATACTCTGCTGAGTTAGATTCATCAGATTCCTTTGTTCTGCTTAAAGACGCTCAAGGTCACCAATTTATCGCTCAAAGCGGTCTAGTGGGTCCTCAAGGTATCGACTTGAGCAGCACAAATCGCCCTCACTACAACGTAAGTGCAGACAGCTTCACAATGGCTGACGGTCAAGATGAACTTCGCGTTCCGATGACATTCACTGCAAACGGCATCGAATACACCAAAACTTACATCTTTAAACGCGGCAGCTACGCGCTTAATGTTGAATACGATGTAGTGAACAACTCAGGCAACAACGCAACATTTGGTATGTACGCTCACCTACGTCAAAACCTAATGGACGATGGTGGTAGCATCACAATGCCTACTTACCGTGGTGGCGCATACTCAACAGAAGATACGCGTTACAAGAAGTACAGCTTTGATGATATGCAGGATCGCAACCTGTCTCTTAACCTAGCCGATGGCCAAGGTTGGGCAGCAATGATTCAGCACTACTTTGCCGCAGCTTGGATCCCACGTAACGAACCAGGTACTAACCTATACACTCGTGTAATTGGCAACCTAGGCGACATCGGCGTTCGTATGCCGAACAAAACTATCGCAACAGGCGATCAGGCTAAGTTTGAAGCAACACTTTGGGTTGGTCCAAAACTGCAAGATGAAATGGCAGAAGTGGCACCTAACCTAGACCTAGTAGTGGACTACGGCTGGTTATGGTTCATTGCGAAGCCTCTTCATATGTTGCTTTCATTCATCCAGAGCTTTGTTGGCAACTGGGGTGTGGCAATCATCTGTCTGACCTTCATCGTTCGTGGTGCAATGTACCCACTAACAAAAGCGCAATACACGTCTATGGCGAAAATGCGTATGCTTCAGCCTAAGCTGCAAGCTATGCGTGAGCGCATCGGTGATGACCGTCAGCGCATGAGCCAAGAAATGATGGAACTGTACAAGAAAGAGAAAGTGAACCCACTAGGTGGTTGTTTACCTCTTATCCTACAGATGCCTATCTTCATCGCGCTTTACTGGGCACTAATGGAATCGGTTGAGCTACGTCACTCTCCATTCTTCGGTTGGATTCATGACCTTTCAGCGCAGGACCCTTACTACATCCTGCCTCTACTGATGGGTGCGTCAATGTTCCTAATCCAGAAGATGAGCCCGACAACGGTAACGGATCCAATGCAGCAGAAGATCATGACCTTTATGCCGGTTATGTTTACCTTCTTCTTCTTGTTCTTCCCATCAGGTCTCGTTCTGTACTGGTTGGTGTCGAACATCGTAACGCTTATCCAGCAAACTCTGATCTACAAAGGATTAGAGAAAAAAGGCTTACACAGCAAGTAACCTTTTAGGAAATGATTGAGAAAGGCGGCCAAAAGGTCGCCTTTTTGTTTTTGGCTGATTACAATTCAGCTAATTAATTGTAATGGCTCCCTAGGTATCTTCCCTATAGCCCAGCTCAAAAGGCAAAATTATGACTACAGATACGATTGTCGCTCAAGCGACCGCGCCTGGTCGTGGCGGTGTCGGTATTATTCGTGTTTCTGGCCCTAAAGCCAACCAAGTGGCGTTAGAAGTCACTGGCAAAACACTAAAGCCCCGCTACGCAGAGTACCTGCCGTTTAAGTCAGAAGATGGCACTGTGCTTGATCAGGGCATCGCACTGTACTTCCCTAACCCACACTCATTTACAGGTGAAGACGTACTTGAGCTGCAAGGCCATGGCGGCCCTGTCGTGATGGATATGCTGATAAAACGCATTCTAGGTATAGATGGTATTCGAGCTGCTCGCCCTGGTGAGTTCTCTGAACGCGCATTTCTGAACGATAAACTCGACCTCGCTCAAGCCGAGGCGATCGCAGACCTCATTGATGCCAGTTCTGAAGAAGCAGCAAAATCGGCACTGCAATCCTTACAGGGCGCATTTTCAGGCCGCATTAATACCTTAGTTGAGTCGCTGATTCATTTGCGTATCTATGTTGAAGCAGCCATCGACTTCCCTGAAGAAGAGATCGACTTTTTGGCCGACGGTAAAGTGGCTGGTGACCTACAAGCCATCATCGACAACCTAGATGCGGTGCGCAAAGAAGCTAACCAAGGCGCTATTATGCGTGAAGGGATGAAAGTCGTGATTGCGGGTCGTCCAAATGCGGGCAAATCAAGCCTACTGAACGCGCTATCGGGTAAAGAATCTGCAATCGTAACCGACATCGCAGGAACCACGCGTGATGTACTGCGTGAGCATATCCATATTGATGGCATGCCACTACACATCATTGATACAGCAGGTTTGCGTGATGCTTCCGATGAAGTAGAGAAAATCGGTATCGAACGCGCGTGGGATGAAATAGCCCAAGCAGACCGCGTGTTGTTCATGGTGGATGGCACGACAACCGATGCCACCGATCCGAAAGATATCTGGCCAGATTTTGTGGATCGCCTACCAGACAACATTGGCATAACGGTGATCCGTAATAAAGCGGATCAAACGGGTGAAGATATGGGGATCTGCCACGTCAATAACCCTACTCTTATCCGTTTGTCAGCGAAGACTGGTGCAGGGGTTGAAGCTCTGCGCGATCATCTCAAGGAGTGTATGGGCTTCTCTGGCAACAGTGAAGGTGGGTTTATGGCTCGTCGTCGTCATCTCGATGCATTAGAACGTGCCGCACAGCACCTTCAAATAGGCCAGGAGCAGCTTGAAGGCTATATGGCAGGTGAAATATTGGCTGAAGAGCTACGCATCACCCAACAACATCTCAATGAGATTACCGGTGAGTTCAGTTCTGACGACTTACTGGGACGAATCTTCTCTTCATTCTGTATCGGGAAGTAAATAATCGAACGCGCGGTGCTGAGCTTAACTCACACCGCGTTTCTTTTTGTACGGCAAGCCATCCATGAGCTTTAGCCGTCGCATTCAATAAGGAAGAAGTATGATCCACATTATTACAGGCAGCACGTTAGGTGGCGCAGAATACGTAGGGGATCACCTGAGTGATCTATTCAACGAGAATGGATTTGAAACAACGATCCACAACCAGCCTTCCCTCAGTGATATCGAAAATCAAGGTACGTGGTTGGTGATCACCTCTACACATGGAGCTGGTGAGTATCCTGATAATATCCAACCTTTTATCGCAGCATTACAAAATACACCGCCAAAAATGACTGATGTAAAATTTGCGGTGATTGCGATTGGTGACTCTAGCTACGATACGTTCTGTGCCGCTGGTCAACACGCTTATGATTTATTAGAGGATATTGGTGCAACCCCTCTCGCAGATTGCTTTAAAATCGATGTACTGAGCCATGATGTGCCAGAAGACGCCGCAGAGATGTGGTTAAAAGAGAATATCGAACGTTTTTAAACTCACGACTTTCCCTTCAACAGAGTCGAAATTCGGCTCTGTTTTCTCCCATGTGAATAACTCCCACCAAATTATTTTGTTTAACCGCTCAAAAACTAACCAAACAGACTGTGGATAACTACAATAAGATCCAGTGATTTTCCTTTAGTTATCCCAATAACAACTTTGATCAATTTTACCCCCTGTGTATAACCACCACTTTTGATCCCAGGTAATCCTCGTTCTGATCCAATCATGATCACAAGATATGATCCAAAGAAGATCCATGATCTTGTTGATCATTTTTAGGTTATCCACAGAAACGGTCGATCCTAATAGTAGATCTAATAAGAGATCATATATATAGATCTTATATATATTTATCTTGAAGCTTAAAACGGATAAAACGAGAAAACGTTTTTCTCTCTGGCATAAAGCAGGTAAAATACGGCTCCTTTATCTGTCCATTAAATCCCTTTGAATACCTGAGGTCAGTTCATGCTTTATCACGAAAACTTTGACGTCATTGTTGTCGGTGGCGGACACGCAGGAACGGAAGCCGCGCTCGCATCTGCACGCACAGGACAAAAAACGCTTCTCCTTACCCATAACATCGATACATTAGGCCAGATGTCTTGTAATCCGGCGATCGGTGGTATTGGTAAAGGTCACTTAGTAAAAGAAGTAGATGCTATGGGCGGTTTGATGGCTGAAGCCATCGACCATGCAGGTATTCAGTTTCGTACACTAAATGCCTCCAAAGGTCCTGCAGTACGAGCAACTCGAGCTCAAGCCGATCGCGCTCTGTACAAAGCGTACGTTCGTAATGCATTAGAAAATGCGCCTAACTTAACGTTGTTCCAGCAGTCAGTTGATGATCTGATTGTTGAACAAGATCGCGCAGTTGGTGTGGTAACTCAAATGGGACTTCGCTTCCATGCGAAAGCCGTTGTGCTAACCGTGGGTACCTTCCTTGGTGGTAAGATCCACATAGGTATGGAAAGCTCGTCTGGTGGTCGTGCCGGGGATCCACCATCGATCGCATTAGCGGATCGACTGCGTGAACTGCCGTTCCGTGTGGATCGTTTAAAAACAGGTACTCCACCGCGCATTGATGCTCGTACTGTTGATTTTTCAGTGCTAGAAGCTCAGCATGGTGATAACCCAACGCCTGTATTCTCGTTCATGGGCAAACGTGAACAGCATCCGCGTCAGATTCCATGTTTCATCACCCACACCAATGAACAAACTCACGATGTGATCCGTAGTAACTTGGATCGCAGTCCAATGTACGCTGGTGTGATTGAAGGTATTGGTCCTCGTTACTGTCCGTCTATTGAAGACAAAGTGATGCGTTTCGCTGACAAAAACAGCCACCAAATCTTCATTGAGCCAGAAGGCCTAACCACGCACGAGTTATACCCTAATGGTATCTCGACCAGCTTGCCATTTGATGTGCAAGTACAAATCGTGCGCTCAATGAAAGGGTTTGAAAATGCACACATCGTTCGCCCAGGTTATGCGATTGAATATGATTTCTTCGATCCACGTGATTTGAAGCAAACGTACGAGACGAAGTTCATCCGTGGTTTGTTCTTTGCTGGCCAGATTAATGGTACGACTGGCTACGAAGAAGCCGCAGCGCAAGGCTTGATGGCGGGCCTAAACGCAAGCTTGTTTAGCCAAGACAAAGAAGGCTGGAGCCCACGTCGTGACCAAGCTTACATGGGCGTGTTGATTGATGACTTATCGACCATGGGTACCAAAGAGCCGTACCGCATGTTCACTTCTCGTGCGGAATATCGCCTGCTACTTCGTGAAGATAATGCCGATTTGCGTTTAACGGAAAAAGCGCGCGAGCTAGGCTTGATTGATGATGTTCGTTGGGCTCGCTTTAACGAGAAAATCAACAATATGGAAACGGAGCGTCAGCGTTTGAAAGCAACGTGGATGAATCCGAAGTCAGAGGGTGTTGATGAGTTGAACAAGCTGCTGAAAACCCCAATGGCCCGTGAAGCGAGTGGTGAGGATCTTCTGCGTCGTCCAGAGATCACTTATTCACAACTGACGCAACTTGAAGCGTTTGCTCCTGCTCTTGAAGATCAGCAAGCGGCTGAGCAAGTTGAAATTCAAGTGAAATACGATGGTTACATCAAGCGTCAGCAGGAAGAGATCGAAAAATCACTGCGTCACGAAAATACCAAGTTACCTGCTGATTTGGATTACCGCGATGTAAAAGGTTTATCAAACGAAGTCGTTGCTAAACTGAGCGAGGCCAAACCAGAGAGCATCGGTATTGCATCACGCATTTCTGGTATTACGCCTGCTGCAATTTCTATTCTACTTGTTCACTTGAAAAAGCATGGTTTGCTGAAGAAAGGTGAGGAAGAATAATGAGCGCATTGCGAACAAAGCTGGATTCACTGATCGCGAAAACCGATTTGGAAGTGTCAGAACAGCAACGAGAGCAGTTAGTTGGTTATGTCGAACTGCTCGACAAATGGAACAAAGCGTACAATTTAACATCGGTACGTGATCCGCTTGATATGTTAGTGAAACATATTCTTGATAGTATCGTTGTAAGCGCACACCTGCCCGGTGAGCGCTTCATTGATGTTGGTACTGGTCCGGGGTTACCGGGCATCCCTTTGGCAATCATGAACCCTGAGAAAACCTTCTTTTTGCTCGACAGTCTTGGCAAACGCATCCGTTTTATCAAGCAAGTTGTGCACACATTAGGGCTGAAAAACGTGACACCAATTCAAAGTCGCGTCGAAGAATTCCAGCCTGAAGAAAAATTTGATGGCGTTTTGAGTCGAGCTTTTGCTTCAATGACAGACATGGTGGAATGGTGCCACCATTTGCCGAAACAAGAGCACGGGGTGTTTCTAGCGCTGAAAGGACAGCACCCTAAAGATGAAATGGATCAGCTTCCTGAATGGTGCAGTGTGACAGAGATCATATCTTTGGCTGTTCCTGAGTTGGAAGGTGATCGTCATCTAGTAATCTTATCGCGCAAGGAAAATTAGCGAGGTAATCGTGGGTAAAATTGTAGCAATCGCCAACCAGAAAGGTGGGGTCGGCAAAACAACAACGTGCATTAACTTAGCGGCTTCGATGGCGGCAACAAAGCGCAAGGTTTTGGTGATCGATCTCGACCCGCAAGGCAATGCTACGATGGCCAGTGGCGTGGATAAGTATATGGTCGACGCCACCGCATACGATCTTTTGGTTGAAGATACACCGTTCGATCAAGTCGTTTGTACCCAAACAACAGGGAAGTATGATTTGATCGCGGCGAACGGAGACGTGACCGCGGCAGAAATCAAATTGATGGAAGTTTTCGCTCGTGAAGTGCGTCTAAAAAATGCATTGTCGTCAGTTCGCGATAACTATGATTTCATCTTTATTGATTGTCCTCCCTCTCTAAACCTTCTTACAATCAATGCGATGGCGGCAGCTGACTCTGTGCTGGTGCCGATGCAATGTGAATACTTTGCGTTAGAAGGTTTAACTGCTCTTATGGATACAATCAGCAAGTTAGCGGCTGTTGTGAATGAAAACCTAAAAATCGAAGGTTTATTGCGTACCATGTACGACCCACGCAACCGCTTATCGAATGAAGTATCCGATCAACTTAAAAAACACTTTGGGAATAAAGTTTACCGTACTGTCATTCCACGTAATGTTCGTTTGGCTGAAGCGCCAAGTCACGGTAAGCCTGCAATGTACTACGATAAGTACTCCGCAGGTGCCAAAGCGTATCTTGCTCTAGCGGGCGAAATGCTCCGCCGCGAAGAAATCCCAGTTTAACTCTAACCTAAGGAATTCAATCCCATGTCTAAGCGTGGTCTCGGAAAAGGACTGGATGCGTTATTGTCGACCAGTTCGTTTGCTCGTGAAAAACAGCATATTGCATCGCATAGCCAAGAATTATCGGCAGACGGTGAGTTAACCGATTTAGCGATTGGTCAATTGCAGCCGGGCGTATACCAACCGCGTAAAGATATGGCGCCTGAAGCGCTAGAAGAACTAGCGGCTTCGATTCAATCACAAGGCATTATTCAACCAATCGTGGTTCGCCAGGTCGAAAATGGTCAGTTTGAGATCATCGCAGGTGAGCGCCGCTGGCGTGCTGCAAGGCAGGCGGGTTTAAAGCGCGTGCCGTGTTTGGTGAAAAAAGTTGAAGATCGTGCCGCCATCGCCATGGCGTTGATTGAAAACATTCAACGTGAAGACTTGAATGTGATTGAGGAAGCCCAAGCGCTTGAGCGTCTACAAGATGAATTCACGCTGACACATCAGCAAGTGGCCGATGTGATTGGTAAATCAAGAACGACGGTGAGTAACCTATTACGTCTGAATCAGTTGGAAGTTGATGTAAAAGGTCTGGTTGCAGATAAAAAATTGGAAATGGGGCATGCTCGAGCTCTGTTAGCGTTAGAAGGCGAACAGCAAGTCGAAGTAGCTCAACAAGTGGCTAAGAAGCAAATGACTGTTCGCCAAACCGAACAGTTAGTAAAAAAGTGCTTAGCCCCACAAAATGAGCAAAAAGGGCAACAAGAGGATACCGAAGCCGAGCAAATGTCGCATAAATTGAGTCAGCTGCTTGATGCAAAAGTTTCTCTTACCCGTTCTGCAAACGGAAAAGCGAAATTGACGATAAGTCTTGATGAGCCTCACAAATTGGACCAACTAATTGCCAAGCTTGAGGCCTAGATGAGATAATTGATTTAGGTCAATTAATCTAATTAATCGAATTTTGTGCGAAAGTTGTCGTTTTGTAAACAAAACTGTAAGTTTTTGATGCAATCGAATTGCTTTACGTTGAACTGAACGTATAATTTTCGCCAATTTCCCAGCACAGAGAGTTAAGTGCGAAGTGGATATTACTAGAGGTACGAATACATGGTAGCTGCGTTAGCTAGACCAGGACGAGAGCTCGCAAGGCAATTGTTAATGATCCAGTCTGGCGCGGTTATTTTTGTGGCAGCAGGAATGGCGGTAGCCATAAATCCTGACTGGGGATTTTCAGCGCTGATTGGCGGAGGCATTTTTGTTGTTGCCAATGCAGTATTCGCGCTGTGTGCTTTCATGTTTAGTGGAGCTCGCGCTGCCAAGCGCATCGCTGCTTCCTTCTATACGGGTGAAGTACTGAAAATTCTCATCACGGTTGCACTGTTCTATGTTGCCTACATGTATATGCAGGTGGAACTTGTTCCCCTCAAACTAACCTATTTGCTGGTACTAGGTATTAATATCTGTGCACCAGTGCTATTCATTAACAACAAAAAATAGGATGAGTTATGGCTGCGCCAGGTGAAGCGCTAACATCGTCCGGTTACATTGCCCACCACCTTTCTAACCTATCGCTATACAAGTTGGGTTTAGTAGGGTCGGAGACAAGTTTCTGGAACGTACATATCGATAGCCTGTTTTTTTCTTGGTTTACTGGTTTAATTTTCCTCGGAATTTTTTACAAAGTAGCAAAGAGAACAACAGCGGGTGTACCGGGTAAGCTTCAGTGTGCTGTAGAAATGATCGTTGAATTTGTCGCCGATAACGTCAAAGACACGTTCCATGGACGCAACCCACTGATCGCGCCTTTAGCACTGACTATCTTTTGTTGGGTATTTTTGATGAACGTGATGGACTTAGTTCCTATCGACTTCTTACCATACCCAGCAGAGCATTGGCTAGGTATTCCTTACCTTAAGGTTGTACCGTCTGCTGATGTGAATATCACCATGGCTATGGCTCTAGGCGTTTTTGCATTGATGATTTACTACAGCATCAAAGTAAAAGGTCTAGGTGGATTCGCAAAAGAACTTGCACTACATCCATTCAATCACCCACTGATGATTCCGTTTAACCTACTAATTGAAGTGGTATCGCTATTAGCGAAACCTCTATCACTTGGTATGCGTCTATTCGGTAACATGTTCGCGGGTGAGGTTGTATTCATTCTTTGTGCGGCAATGCTACCATGGTACTTACAATGGATGGGTTCACTACCGTGGGCAATCTTCCATATCTTGGTTATTACGATTCAAGCCTTCGTATTCATGATGTTGACAATTGTTTACCTGTCAATGGCACACGAAGATCCTGATCATTAATTTTTTTAAAGCTTTTTATTTGGGCACTAAGCCAACAACTATAAATTGGAGATAGTAATGGAAACTTTACTGAGCTTTTCTGCAATCGCCGTAGGTATTATCGTCGGTCTTGCTTCTCTTGGTACAGCGATTGGTTTCGCACTGCTAGGTGGTAAATTCCTAGAAGGTGCTGCACGTCAACCAGAAATGGCTCCTATGCTACAAGTTAAGATGTTCATCATCGCGGGTCTACTTGATGCGGTTCCAATGATCGGTATCGTAATCGCGCTACTATTCACTTTCGCAAACCCATTCGTTGGTCAACTAGGTTAATCACCTTTAACTCGGGACGGGCGATTATCGCTTGTCACTGATTAACACTAAGTCCAAATAGAGGGGTAGCTGTTGTGAACATAAACGCAACTCTGCTAGGTCAAGCAATCTCGTTCGCACTATTTGTGTGGTTCTGCATGAAGTATGTATGGCCACCATTGATGCAAGCGATCGAAGAGCGTCAGAAGAAAATTGCTGATGGTCTTCAAGCAGCAGAACGTGCTGCGAAAGACTTGGATCTAGCACAAGCCAACGCTTCTGATCAATTGAAAGAAGCGAAGCGCACAGCAACTGAGATCATCGAACAAGCGAACAAGCGTAAGTCTCAAATTCTTGATGAAGCTCGCGAGGAAGCTCAGGCAGAACGCCAGAAAATCCTAGCGCAAGCAGAAGCAGAACTTGAAGCTGAACGCAATCGTGCACGCGATGAGCTGCGCAAACAAGTTGCTACTCTGGCTGTAGCTGGTGCTGAGAAAATCCTTGAGCGTTCTATCGATAAAGATGCGCAAAAAGATATTCTCGACAACATTACTGCAAAACTTTAAGTCTGGGGGCGCATATGTCTGATTTGACTACTATCGCACGCCCCTATGCTAAAGCAGCCTTCGACTTTGCTTTAGAGAAAGACCAGTTGGACCAATGGGGCCAAATGTTATCTTTTGCTGCTGAAGTGGCCAAAAACGAACAAATGAACGAACTACTAACGGGTTCGGTTTCTGCTGAAAAAATGGCAGAAATTTTTGTTGCAGTTTGCGGCGAACAAGTTGATGCGCACGGTCAAAACCTTTTGAAGGTAATGGCTGAGAATGGTCGTTTAGCGGCCCTTCCTGATGTTTGCACGGAGTTTTTTACTCTGAAAAAAGAACATGAGAAAGAAATTGATGTTGAAGTAATTTCAGCAACAGAGCTTTCTGATGAACAACTTGCAAACATTGGCAGCAAACTTGAAAAGCGTCTTGAACGCAAAGTGAAGCTGAATTGCAGTGTAGATGAGACCCTACTTGGTGGGGTTATTATTCGAGCCGGAGACCTAGTCATCGATGACTCAGCGCGTGGTCGTTTGAACCGCCTGAGCGATGCATTGCAGTCTTAATGGGGATTGGAGCATGCAACTTAATTCCACGGAAATTAGCGATCTGATCAAACAACGTATCGAATCTTTCGAAGTTGTTAGTGAAGCTCGCAACGAGGGTACTATCGTATCGGTAAGCGATGGTATCATCCGCATCCACGGCCTAGCGGACGTGATGCAAGGTGAAATGATTGAATTACCGGGTGGCCGTTATGCACTGGCACTTAACCTTGAGCGTGACTCGGTTGGTGCGGTTGTAATGGGCCCATATGCTGACCTTAAGGAAGGCATGAAAGTTACAGGTACTGGCCGCATTCTTGAAGTGCCAGTTGGTCCAGAACTACTAGGCCGCGTAGTAAATACGCTGGGTGAGCCTATCGATGGTAAAGGTCCAATCGAAGCGAAAATGACTTCGCCTGTAGAAGTGATCGCACCAGGTGTAATCGACCGTAAATCGGTAGACCAACCTGTGCAAACTGGTTATAAGTCAGTTGACTCAATGATCCCAATCGGTCGCGGTCAGCGTGAGCTTATCATCGGTGACCGTCAGATTGGTAAAACAGCACTGGCGATCGACGCGATCATCAACCAGAAAGACTCTGGTATTTTCTCTATCTACGTAGCAATCGGTCAGAAAGCATCGACTATCGCTAACGTTGTTCGCAAACTAGAAGAGCACGGCGCACTACAAAACACTATCGTTGTAGTTGCATCAGCTTCTGAATCTGCAGCGCTTCAATACCTAGCGCCTTACGCAGGTTGTGCGATGGGTGAATACTTCCGCGATCGCGGTGAAGACGCACTGATTGTTTACGATGATCTATCTAAGCAAGCGGTAGCTTACCGTCAGATCTCTCTACTACTTAAACGTCCACCAGGCCGTGAGGCATTCCCAGGTGACGTATTCTACTTACACTCGCGTCTACTAGAGCGTGCAGCTCGTGTAAACGAAGAGTACGTAGAGCGTTTCACTAACGGTGAAGTGAAAGGTAAGACTGGTTCTTTGACTGCTCTTCCTATCATCGAAACTCAAGCAGGTGACGTTTCAGCATTCGTACCGACTAACGTAATCTCGATTACCGATGGTCAGATCTTCCTACAAACTGAGCTATTCAACGCTGGTGTTCGTCCTGCTGTTGACCCTGGTATCTCAGTATCTCGTGTAGGTGGTTCAGCTCAGACGAAAATCATCAAGAAACTATCAGGTGGTATCCGTACAGCACTAGCTGCATACCGTGAACTAGCGGCATTTGCTCAGTTCTCTTCTGACCTTGATGACGCAACGAAGAAACAGCTAGACCATGGTCAAAAAGTTACAGAACTAATGAAGCAGAAGCAGTACGCTCCAATGTCTGTATTTGACCAAGCTCTAACTATCTTCGCGGCAGAGCGCGGTTACCTTGATGATGTAGAACTTAACAAAGTTCTAGATTTCGAGGCGGCTCTACTATCGTACGCTCGCGGTCAATACGCTGAACTAGCAGCTGAGATCGACAAGTCTGGCGCTTACAACGATGAAATCGAAGCTCAGTTGAAGAAACTGACTGACGACTTCAAAGCAACCCAAACTTGGTAATTAGGTCGGTGGCAGTTTCTGCCACCAACTAACGGAGAGTAACGATGGCCGGCGCAAAAGAGATACGTAATAAAATCGGTAGTGTTAAAAGCACTCAGAAAATTACGAAAGCGATGGAAATGGTAGCAGCTTCAAAAATGCGTCGTTCTCAAGATGCAATGGAAGCTTCTCGTCCATACGCTGAAACAATGCGTAAAGTGATCGGTCATGTGGCTAACGCAAACCTAGAGTACCGTCATCCGTACCTAGAAGAGCGTGAAGCTAAACGTGTTGGTTACATCATCGTTTCGACAGACCGTGGTCTGTGTGGTGGTTTGAACATTAACGTGTTCAAAAAAGCCGTTACAGACATGCAAGCATGGAGAGAGAAAGGTGCTGAGATTGAGCTAGCCGTTGTTGGCTCAAAAGCAACAGCTTTCTTTAAACATGGTGGCGCAAAAGTTGCGGCACAGGTTTCTGGTCTTGGAGATAATCCAAGCCTACAAGACCTAATCGGCTCTGTTGGCGTAATGCTGAAGAAATACGATGAAGGTGAACTGGACCGTCTATATGTAGTATTCAACAAGTTTGTTAATACTATGGTTCAGCAACCAACGATCGATCAATTGCTACCTTTGCCTAAATCGGACAGCGAAGAGATGCAGCGTGAGCATTCATGGGACTACATCTATGAGCCTGAACCAAAACCTCTACTGGATACGCTATTAGTGCGTTACGTAGAGTCTCAGGTATACCAAGGTGTGGTTGAGAACCTTGCTTGTGAGCAAGCGGCTCGAATGATTGCGATGAAGGCTGCAACGGATAACGCAACCAGTTTGATTGACGATTTGGAACTTGTGTACAACAAAGCCCGTCAGGCTGCGATTACACAAGAACTATCAGAAATCGTTGGTGGTGCAGCTGCGGTTTAAGCTTAGGTAAAACGAAATAGTTTAGAGGATTAACGATGGCTACAGGTAAGATCGTACAGATCATCGGTGCGGTAGTCGACGTAGAGTTCCCACAGAGCAATGTACCTAGTGTATATGACGCTCTAAACGTAACGGACTCAAAAGAGCGTCTAGTTCTTGAAGTTCAACAACAGCTAGGCGGTGGCGTAGTTCGTTGTATCGTAATGGGTAGCTCTGATGGTTTACGTCGTGGAGTTGAAGTGGTTAACACTGGCGCTCCAATTTCAGTACCAGTAGGTACTAAAACTCTAGGTCGTATCATGAACGTCCTAGGTGACGCGATTGACGAGCGTGGTGAAGTGGGTGCGGAAGAGGTTTACTCTATCCACCGTAGTGCACCAAGCTACGAAGAGCAATCAAACGAAATTGCACTTCTAGAAACGGGCGTTAAAGTAATCGACCTAATTTGTCCATTCGCTAAGGGTGGTAAAATCGGTCTATTCGGTGGTGCAGGTGTAGGTAAGACCGTTAACATGATGGAACTTATCAACAACATCGCACTACAGCACTCAGGTCTATCAGTATTTGCTGGTGTTGGTGAGCGTACTCGTGAAGGTAACGATTTCTACTACGAGATGCAGGAAGCGGGCGTTGTAAACGTTGAGAAGCCTGAAGAATCAAAAGTAGCGATGGTTTACGGTCAGATGAACGAGCCACCAGGTAACCGTCTACGTGTTGCACTGACTGGTCTAACAATGGCAGAGCGTTTCCGTGACGAAGGTCGTGACGTACTACTGTTCATTGATAACATCTACCGTTACACACTTGCAGGTACAGAGGTATCAGCACTACTAGGTCGTATGCCTTCTGCGGTAGGTTACCAGCCAACTCTTGCAGAAGAGATGGGTGTACTTCAGGAGCGTATCACGTCAACGAAATCAGGTTCTATCACGTCTGTACAGGCGGTATACGTACCTGCGGATGACTTGACTGACCCGTCTCCAGCAACAACGTTCGCGCACTTGGATGCAACGGTTGTACTTAACCGTAACATCGCTGCAATGGGTCTATACCCTGCGATCGACCCGCTAGATTCAACATCTCGTATGCTTGATCCACTAGTCGTTGGTCAAGATCACTACGAAGTTGCTCGTGGTGTTCAGCAGACTCTTCAGCGCTACAAAGAGCTGAAAGATATCATTGCTATCCTAGGTATGGACGAGCTATCTGAAGAAGATAAGCAAGTTGTATCTCGTGCACGTAAGATTGAGCGTTTCCTAACTCAGCCTTACCACGTAGCAGAAGTATTTACAGGTGACCCTGGTATTTACGTACCTCTAAAAGAGACTCTACGTGGCTTTAAAGGTCTACTAGCTGGTGAATACGACGACATTCCTGAGCAGGCATTTATGTACTGCGGTAGCATCGACGATGCTATTGAGAATGCGAAGAAGCTATAAGGCTAACTAGGAGGCGATATGGCAGCAATAACCTTTCACCTAGACGTAGTAAGCGCTGAGAAGAAAATCTTCTCTGGTCGTGTTGAAACGTTTCAGGTGACCGGTAGCGAAGGTGAACTTGGTATTTTCCATGGTCACACACCGCTGCTGACCGCTATCAAGCCTGGTATGGTGCGTATTGTGAAACAGCACGGCCACGAAGAAATTATTTATGTTTCTGGTGGTATGGTAGAGATTCAGCCTGGTACAGCGACTGTACTAGCTGATACAGCTATCCGTGGTGAAGAGCTAGACGCAGCGAAGGCAGAAGAAGCCAAACGCCGCGCTGAGGAGCAAATCCAGAATCAGCATGGTGACATGGACTTCGCACAAGCGGCCAGTGAACTGGCTAAAGCCATTGCTCAGCTACGAGTTATCGAGCTGACAAAAAAGCGTCGCTAAGCTCAATTAGCAACGTTGCATGAAAAAAGGCGGCCAATTGGTCGCCTTTTTGATTAATTTTAGTTGGAAATTTACATCCCACCATTAACTAATCCTTCCAAGGTGTTTAAAATAACGCCCAATTAAAATAGAACGTCAATAGGTTATTAATGAAATTCAGTGCTGTGATCCTTGCAGCGGGTAAAGGTACCCGTATGCATTCGAACATGCCTAAAGTGCTACACACTTTGGCAGGCAAGCCAATGGCAAAACATGTTATCGATACATGTACAGGTCTTGGCGCACAAAACATCCACTTAGTATATGGTCACGGTGGTGATCAAATGCAAACCACTCTTGCAGAAGAGCCTGTAAATTGGGTGCTTCAAGCGGAGCAGTTAGGGACAGGTCATGCGGTTGATCAAGCGTCTCCGAAGTTTGAAGACGATGAAAAAGTACTGGTGCTTTACGGTGATGTTCCACTGATTTCAGCTGAAACGATTGAAAACCTATTAGATGCACAGCCAACAGGCGGTATTGCACTACTAACAGTGATTCTAGATAACCCGACAGGCTACGGTCGTATTATCCGTAAGAATGGTCCTGTTGTGGCGATCGTTGAGCAAAAAGATGCAACAGAAGAACAAAAACAAATTAAAGAGATCAACACTGGCGTGATGGTTGCGACTGGTGGGGATCTTAAGCGTTGGTTGTCTGGCTTAAACAACAACAACGCACAAGGCGAATACTACCTAACTGACGTTATTGCAGCTGCACACGATGAAGGTCGTGCCGTTGAGGCAGTACACCCAGTCAATGCCATTGAGGTGGAAGGGGTCAATGACCGCGCACAGCTTGCTCGTCTAGAGCGTGCTTTCCAGTCAATGCAAGCTCAGAAGCTGCTAGAGCAAGGTGTCATGCTACGCGATCCAGCACGCTTTGATTTGCGTGGAGAGTTACAGTGCGGTATGGACTGTGAAATCGACGTGAATGTTATCGTCGAAGGTAAAGTTTCACTGGGTGATAACGTGGTTATCGGTGCGGGTTGTGTACTGAAAGATTGTGAAATCGACGACAACACCATCGTTCGCCCTTACAGTGTGATTGAAGGTGCAACGGTTGGTGAAGAATGTACGGTTGGTCCATTTACTCGCCTTCGTCCTGGTGCTGAAATGCGTAACGATTCCCATGTGGGTAACTTCGTTGAAGTGAAAAATGCGCGCATCGGAGAAGGTTCAAAAGCGAACCACCTAACTTACTTAGGTGATGCAGAGATCGGTCAACGTACTAACATCGGCGCAGGTACTATCACTTGTAACTACGATGGTGCGAACAAGTTTAAAACCATCATCGGTAATGATGTATTTGTTGGTTCTGATAGCCAGCTGGTGGCGCCTGTCACTATCGCTGATGGCGCAACCATCGGTGCAGGCACGACACTAACAAAAGATGTTGAAGAAGGTGAGTTAGTAATTACTCGCGTCAAAGAGCGCAAAATTACTGGCTGGCAGCGTCCCGTAAAACAGAAATAAGCATTACCTGCACTCTGTCGCTATATTGTCAAAGCCGCTCAACAAGAGCGGCTTTGTTGTTTCTAGCTAAGGCTTCATCGCTAGTAGCTAGGAATGGCAATACGTTTTTCGAGCCAACGAACGGCTTGAGATACAAATAGGATGAGCAACAAGTACTCCAAAACGAGGAAGGTATAAATCTCTAAGGGTAAGTACTCATTCACCACCAGCTCATTAGCACGGCGAGTGAGATCGCTTAAACCAATCACGCTGACTAAAGAACTCATCTTGAGAATGTAGACAAATTGATTGCCCAGTGGAGGGAGGATTTGTCGAAATGCTTGGGGAAGAATTACCAAGCGCATCTTTTGCCAATAGCTTAAGCCCAAAGATTCAGCCGCTTCATGTTGGCCACGGCTGATAGCTTGTATCCCACCGCGAAACACTTCCGCCATAAACGCACTCTCAGCGATAGTCAGTGCAATAACACCCGCCCAAAAGTGATTGAGTGAGACATCCAATAGTGTAGGCATGCCGTAATACACCCAAAGTAGTAAGACTAAAACTGGCACTGAACGGATCACCTCGACATAAATACGGTTTATCCACTTCAGAGAGGCTGAGTCCGACAGAGCGGGTAACGCAACGATCAGACCCAAGCTCATCGCAAATAACATACTGAGGAGTGATACCTGAATGGTGTCGTTAAACCCAGCGATTAAAAACTTTAGATTGGTGAGCCCTTGATCCGTCGAAGGGTCAAGTACATACCAGCCCCATTGATAATCTGAACAACCAGTGAGTAATAGCAGTGAAAACAGCCATAGAGTTCGAAACGTCACATTTACTCCCTGAATTAACTAAAAAACTTCCTTTGTTGCTGCTATGTTATCAGTAGAGCTCTAATAAAGGTTAATTATTAAACCGTATAAGGTCATTATTTTTAAGGGAATAAAAATGAGAAAGATTTTACTAGTGCTAGGAATGTGTTTGCTTGCTGCGACTCAAGTCGCTCACGCTGAAAGCCGTCTTCAATCCATTTTAGACAATGGCGTACTCCGAGTTGGAACGACGGGAGATTGGAATCCGATGACGATGAAAGACCCTGCGACAAACAGTTATCGTGGCTTCGATATTGATGTAACAACAGAGCTTGCTAAAGATCTTGGTGTAAAAGTGGAGTATGTGCCCACGGATTGGAAGACGCTAGTTAATGGCATTACCGCCAACAAATACGATATTACTGGCAGCGCATCTCTGAACATGTCGCGCGCGAAAGTAGCTGGATACAGCCAGCCGTATTTCTACCTTGCCTTTGTACCTGTGGTGCAAAAGAAAGATCTCGCCAAATTCTCTGATTGGGCGGATTTTAATAAACCAGAAGTAAAAGTCGCGGCGACGTTAGGTACGGTACAAGAAAAAATGGTGAAAGAATTCTTCCCGTCTGCTCAACATATTGTTATTGAAGCGCCAGCGCGCGACTTCCAAGAACTACTAGCTCGCAGGGCCGATGTATCGGTGACGTCCAATGTGGAAGCAGCGACGTTAGTGGACAAGTTTAAACAGTTGGCGATAGTGCCAGTGACCGCACCGCGTAAACCAACCCCAATTGCTATGTTGTTGCCGCAAGACGATCAAGTATGGATTAATTACATCAATCACTGGGTAGAGTTGAAAAAGACTCAAGGCTTTTTTAAGCAGACTGCCAAGAAGTGGGGGTTGAAAAGCTTATAAACAGAAAGAGCCGCATTGCGCGGCTCTTTTTATTATCTGAACGATTAAAGTTCGTCTTCACTCACGACTCGGGCGTTGTCAGGAGTCGTAAAGTGCTTGGATAATTCGCGATTCGACAGAATGTATCCCATCCACAGCCCACCCATACAGATGATGATTGCGATGCCAGTAACCATCTGAGCTTGGCTTGCCATTGCGGCTACCAATGCACTTGAGAAGCTACTTACACAGATTTGCAGGCTGTTTTGCAGACCTGCTGCTGTTGCAGGGCTCTGTTGTGCGCTGGCCAATGCACGGTTTACCACGATTGGGTACAGCGCGCCGTTAGCAACGGCAATCAAACAGAATGGCGCAAGAATAGGCCAAATCGATGACAGATCCCACTGTGAAGCAATGAAAATCATTAATGCCGCGACACTAAATAGGCCAATCAGTTGGCGCAGAACCTTTTCATCACCAAATTTTCGAACGCCTACTTTACCTAAGTAGCCACCAGCCATAAACGCGATGGTTTGTGGGATAAAGCTCAAACCAATATCTTTTGCTTCGTAGCCCAGTTGCGCCATGATTTCTGGCATCCCAGTTAGGTAAGCAAAGAATGCAGCTGAAGCCGTCGCAAACATAAACACGTTGCCAAGGTATTTTTTAGAACTCAGCAGCGCTTTGATGTCGGCAGACATACTGGTTTGTTTGATTTCTGCTTTCTCGTCTTTTTGTGCCATGGTCGCAAAGACCAAAAAGACACCAACCAGTGTTAGCGTAATAAAGATACTGTGCCAGCCGAAGTTATCTGCCAACACTACCCCTAATTGAGGTGCTAGTGCTGGTGATAGCGCGACGAGTGGCATGATTGTCGCAAAAATTTGTTGGCTACTGCTTGAGTAGCGTTTAATGACCATAGCCTGCCAGATCACGGCTGGTGCACACACACCGATAGCTTGGATAAAGCGCAGTGTGAGTAGTTGCCATACTTGATCACAGAAAGCCAAACCGAATGACGCGATAGTAAATAGCACCAACCCGGCTGCGAGTGTATTACGATGGCCAAATTTATCGGATGCCAATCCCCACATTAGCTGGCCAATCGCCATACCAACGAGGAATACCGTTAAAGAGAGCGCAATTTGCTCAGGGCCTGTTGCAAAGTCGATTTCCATCGCTTTGAATGCTGGCAGATACATATCGGTAGCAACGAAGCCAAGCATCGATAATGCTGCCAGATAAATGAGCTGTAGTTTTGAGATTTTCATGATTCAACCAGTCAAATTATTTAATCATTTTTTAATCAACATCAGTTGGCGCCAACCCTGATTTATTTACCTTATTATTCTATTTTTCGATTTTGAGAAAATAAAACGCTAAAATTGTTGGTTATCAATCAAATTTTTTGAAAGGTTAAATCATGTTCTCTAAAGCGTCTTTGGAAATGCTGGATACGGTTGCCCGTTTAGGCAGTTTCACCGCTGCGGCTGAGGTATTGCATAAAGTCCCCTCAGCCATCAGCTATGGAGTAAGGCAGGTCGAGCAAGATTTAGATGTGGTGCTGTTTCGACGTTTACCAAGGAAAGTCGAGCTAACTCCAGCGGGTGAACTTTTTATGGCCGAGGCGCGCTCTTTGCTGCGTCAAATGGAAGAGGTGAAAGCACAAACGCGGCGAGCGGCTCAAGGATGGAAAAGCACGTTAAAGCTGACCTTAGATAACGTGGTGAAGTTAGAAAAACTCAAACCTTTGGTGGAAGATTTCTATCGCGAGTTTGAATTTGCTGAATTGCAGATCAATATGGAGGTCTTCAATGGTTCTTGGGAAGCCATAGCACAAGGTCGAGCCGACATTGTCGTTGGCGCGACATCTGCGGTTCCCGTTGGGGGAGATTTTGAAGTCAAAGATATGGGCGTATTAGATTGGGCATTTGTAATGTCACCCGCTCATCCTTGCGTTCGACAACAAGTGCTTACTGAAGCGTTTGTGAGTCAATTTCCGGCGATCTGTCTTGATGATACTTCGAACGTGCTGCCAAAACGCCATACTGGCCATTATCCGCAACAGCGCCGATTATTATTGCCCAATTGGTATAGTGCGATTGAATGTTTAAAAAATGGGGTGGGCGTGGGTTACATGCCACGTCATATTGCAACACCCTTAATCAATGATGGTGTGCTGGTGGAGAAGGTCATGCCGGATGATAAACCGCTCAGTCACTGCTGCTTAGTATGGCGCAAAGATGATAATCATAAATTGATCCAGTGGATGGTGGACTATCTTGGGTCGCCTAATCAGCTACATAAAGATTGGTTACAGTCATAAAAAACACCTCGCATTAGCGAGGTGTTTTCATTGATATGTTTAAAATGTGGCGTTTTATGACAAGAAAAACTTATACGATGGGTTGTCTGTCTCGTCTTTGCATTGATAGCCAAGTTCACGTAAATGTGCAGAAAACTGAGCTAAATCGCTTTCATCTAACTCGAAACCACATAAAACACGTCCGTAGTCAGCGCCGTGGTTACGGTAGTTGAACAAGCTGATATTCCAATGAGTACCGAGTGTGCTTAAGAACTTGAGTAGCGCTCCCGGATATTCTGGGAATTCAAAGCTGTAGAGGCGCTCTTTAAGCGGCTTAGACGGCTTACCACCAATCATGTAGCGCACGTGCAGCTTCGCCATTTCATCATCAGACAAATCAACCACTGGGTAGCCACCATCACGTAAGTCGTGAATGATATGTTCTAGCTCTTCCTGACCGCCTTGCAAACGCACACCGACAAAGATATTTGCCAATGCGTCATCGTTGTAGCGGTAGTTAAACTCCGTTACGGCGCGGCCGCCAATGAGGTTACAGAACTCAAAGAAGGCACCTTGACGCTCAGGAATGGTGACGGCAAGCAAACCTTCACGTTTCTCACCAAGCTCGCAACGCTCAGAAACATAACGTAAGCCATGGAAGTTAGTGTTGGCACCAGACAGCACAGTACCTAAATTCTTACCTTGCAGTTTGTTTTGCTCAGCAAACTTCTTCAAACCCGCCAGAGCAAGCGCGCCAGAAGGCTCTGCAATCGCACGGGTGTCTTCAAAGATGTCTTTTACTGCTGCGCAGATTTCATCGCTAGAGACGGCAATATGGCCATCAATGTACTTTTGGCATAGACGGAAAGTCTCTTCGCCAATGCGTTTTACAGCGACGCCATCGGCAAACATGCTGACTTGGTCTAGTACTACTGGCTCACCAGCATCCAAAGCAGCTTTGAGGCATGACGAATCTTCTGGCTCAACTGCAATCACTTTGATTTCTGGCATGAGCTGCTTCACAAGTACCGCAACACCCGCAGCCAAACCGCCACCACCGACAGGGACGAAAATGTAATCAAGGTGACCATTTTGCTGCAGCATTTCCATGCCGATGGTGCCTTGACCTGCAATCACCAGTGGGTGATCGAAAGGAGGGACAAATGTGTACCCATGCAGATCAGAAAGGCGTTCCGCTTCCGCTTTTGCCTCATCAAAGTTGCTGCCGTGCAGCACTACATTGCCACCGAAGCCACGTACCGCATCGACTTTGATGTCTGGTGTGGTTTTAGGCATCACGATGGTGGTTTTGATGCCTAGCTTAGTACCAGAGAGCGCCATGCCTTGAGCGTGGTTACCTGCCGATGCTGCAATGACACCAGCGGCTTTTTGTGCTTCAGATAAACTCGCCACCATGTTGTATGCACCGCGCAATTTGAACGAGTGTACGGGTTGGCGATCTTCACGCTTGATCTGCACGTTATTCCCGATACGTGCAGATAAACGAGGCATTTCTTGCAGTGGCGTCACTGTTGCTACTTCATAAACAGGTGCGCGAAGGATTTGGCGCAGATAATCTGCGCCAGTTTGGTTCACTTGTTTTTCGGGTTGAGCTTCCATCATTGCTAGCCCTCTAGCTTCGACTTGTCTCGTACTGCACCCTTGTCAGCACTGGTTGCCATACTCGCGTACGCTTTGAGTGCAAATGAAACTTCACGTTGGCGGTCAACTGGTTTCCAGCCTAGTTCGTCTTGTTTTGCACGGCGCTCAGCAAGTTCTTGTTCAGACACTTGGAGTGAAATTGAACGGTTTGGAATATCAATTGCGATTATATCGCCTTCTTTTACCAGGCCAATTGCACCGCCGTTTGCTGCTTCAGGAGAGGCGTGGCCGATAGAAAGACCTGATGTGCCGCCAGAGAAACGGCCGTCAGTCAGAAGTGCACACTCTTTGCCAAGGCCCATCGATTTTAGATAAGTGGTTGGGTAAAGCATTTCTTGCATGCCCGGACCACCTTTAGGGCCTTCGTAACGGATAACAACCACGTCGCCAGCTTTTACTTTGCCGCCTAAGATGCCTTCTACGGCGTCTTCTTGGCTTTCGAAAACTACGGCTGGGCCAGTGAATTTATGAATGCTCTCATCCACACCAGCAGTCTTAACGATACAACCATCTAATGCGATGTTGCCTGATAGAACGGCTAGGCCACCTTCTTGGCTAAAGGCATGATCGATAGTACGAATACAGCCTTCCGCACGGTCGTCATCAAGGCGATCCCAGCGGCAATCTTGTGAGAACGCTTGAGTAGTACGAATTCCCGCAGGACCTGCGCGGTAGAACTTAAGTACTTCTTCGTCTTCAGTTTGGATGATGTCGTATTTCGCCAGCTGCTCTTTCATCGAAAGGCCAAGCACGGTGCGCGCATCATTGTGTAGAAGACCTGCACGATCTAACTCACCAAGAATTGCCATGACGCCACCAGCGCGGTGTACGTCTTCCATGTGATATTTCTGGGTAGATGGTGCCACTTTACATAGGTGTGGTACTTGGCGTGATAGGCGATCGATATCTTCCATATCGAAATCCACTTCACCTTCTTGCGCTGCAGCCAACAGGTGCAAAATGGTGTTGGTTGAGCCACCCATTGCAATATCCAGTGCCATCGCATTTTCGAACGCATCAAACGTAGCGATGTTGCGTGGCAGTGCTGATTCGTCATCTTGCTCGTAGTAACGACGAGTCAGTTCAACGATACGACGACCTGCATTAAGGAACAGTTGTTCACGGTCAGCGTGCGTTGCCAGCATAGAACCGTTACCTGGTTGAGAAAGACCTAGTGCTTCCGTTAGACAGTTCATTGAGTTTGCAGTGAACATGCCTGAACACGATCCACACGTTGGACATGCGCTGCGTTCGATCTGCTCGCTTTGCTCATCAGACACTTTTGGATCCGCGCCTTGGATCATCGCATCTACAAGGTCTAGTTTGATGATCTGATCAGAAAGCTTGGTTTTACCCGCTTCCATTGGACCACCAGAAACAAAGATAACCGGGATGTTGAGACGCATAGATGCCATCAACATTCCCGGAGTGATTTTGTCACAGTTAGAGATACATACCATGGCATCGGCACAGTGCGCGTTGACCATGTACTCCACAGAGTCTGCGATCAGTTCGCGTGAAGGCAGTGAGTACAGCATGCCGCCGTGACCCATTGCGATACCATCATCAACCGCGATGGTGTTGAATTCTTTTGCGATGCCGCCGGCTTTTTCGATTTCACGCGCTACAAGCTGGCCCATGTCTTTCAGGTGTACGTGACCCGGAACAAATTGAGTAAACGAGTTTACAACGGCGATGATTGGTTTACCGAAGTCTTCTTCTTTCACACCCGTTGCACGCCACAGTGCTCGTGCACCCGCCATGTTACGACCATGTGTGGTGGTAGCTGATCTATATTTTGGCATTTCCTAATCCTTCTTACTTCTGTTCTGGGTACACATAGTCTAACCAGCCCCACTTATCTTCCGTGGTGCCGTCAAATAGGCCAAAGTAGGCTGCTTGTAGTTCTTTAGTGATTGGGCCGCGTTTACCTGTACCTACTTCAATTTTGTCGATGGTTGCCACTGGTACAATCTCAGCCGCAGTACCTGTCATGAAGACTTCATCGGCAAGGTAAAGGGCTTCACGAGCAATGTTCGCCTCACGTACTTTGTAGCCTTTATCGCGTGCAATTGTCATGATCGAGTCACGAGTGATGCCCGGTAGAATCGCGCTAGTTGCTGGTGGTGTAGTGATTACGCCATCTTTGATAACGAAGATGTTTTCACCAGCCCCTTCCGATAGGTAACCATCTACGCTTAGCGCAATACCTTCGTCGTAACCGTGACGACGCGCTTCACCACCAACCAGTAGTGAAGATAGGTAGTTACCGCCTGCTTTAGCCGCAGTTGGGATGGTGTTTGGCGCAGCGCGATTCCAGCTTGAAATCATCGCATCGACACCTTTTTCTAGCGCTTCTTCGCCTAAGTAAGAGCCCCAAGGAAATGCTGCAATGATTAGATCCATCTCAGTGCCAACTGGTGGACATACGCCTAAGCCAACATTCCCGACAAAACCCAATGGACGAATGTAAGCGCTGTCGAGTTTGTTTTGGCGCAGTGTTTCGCGGGTCGCTTCCATGATTTCTTCTACAGAGAAAGGGATCGGAAAGCGGTAAATCTTGGCAGAATCTTTTAGACGTTGTGCATGCTCACGGTGACGGAAGACAATTGGGCCTTTTGGTGTGTTGTAACAGCGCACGCCTTCAAACACGGATGTACCATAGTGCATTGCGTGAGTCAGAACGTGAACGTTCGCCTCTGCCCATGGAACCATCTCACCATTAAACCAAATGAAATCTGCAGTTTTCGTTGCCATTTGTTGCCTTCCTTATGCACTTACGTGTTGTTGTAAGTTGTGATTTGGCAGTTCATCGTTGCGGATTTTTAGCACCTCAACCTTACGAACGTCCCACAACTTCTCTATTTGATTGATCAAAAACGAGATTGGTCGATCGCTGTCGACGATGATCTCGACGCTGGCTACTTTGCTTTCGTGGTTTTGCGTAGCAGCGACTTGTTTGATCACGAAACCTCGGTGACGAATCACACGTAGAACGCGCTCCAACAGTACCGGTTTGTCATCGGCTTTGATGTCGAGTAAATATCTGTCCATGCGATTGTCTCCTATGTATTTTCCAACATATCACTGTTTGATGCGCCAGGTGGCACCAATGGCCACACGTTTTCTTCTTCATCAATCAAAACGTGAAGCATGTAAGAAGTTTCACTCGCTAGCATCTCTTTGAGAGCAGGTTCGACTTCTTCTTTCTTGGTGATGGTTTTGCCCGGGATATCGAATGCTTTTGCTAACATCACGAAATCTGGGTTGTCATCAAGAATGGTTTCACTGTGGCGACCGTCAAAGAACAATGACTGCCATTGGCGAACCATGCCAAGACGTTGGTTATTAAGAAGGACAATCTTCACTGGAATCTGCCGACGCTTCAGCGTGCCCAATTCCTGAACGTTCATCATAAATGAACCGTCACCTGTAATAAGGATAGACTGATCATCAGGACGTGCGACTGCAGCGCCCATCGCTGCTGGCAAGCCAAAGCCCATGGTGCCAAGGCCTGCAGAAGTGATAAAATTTTGTGGTTCGCGTGGCTGGATATGTTGCGCTGCCCACATCTGATGCTGACCGACGTCGGTCGAGACAATTGAGCTATCTGGCATCATGTCAGACAGTTGTTTAAGCAATAGCGGTGCGTAGATTAACTCGCCTGGGTGGTCGTAACGCCACTTAAAGCCGCTGCGCAGACTTTCACTGTGATGAACCCACGGTGAGATATCTTGAGTCAGCTCTAGCTGAGGAAGAATGGTGTTGATGTCGCCACGTAATGGTGCGTTGGCGTGGCGCAGTTTATGAATCTCCGCAGCATCAATGTCGATGTGAATCACTTTCGCATTTGGTGCAAACGTATCGAGCTTACCCGTCACACGGTCATCAAAACGCGCGCCAACCACGATCAATAGATCGGCTTCTTGAACCACTAGGTTGGCGGCTTTGGTGCCATGCATACCCAACATACCAAGATAGTGGGGATCATGGCGTTCAATGGTACCGAGGCCTTTTAATGTGCTAACTGCAGGCATTGGGTTTAAGCGAAGAAATTCGCGTACTGCATCGGTTGCTTTCGCAAGTTGCACGCCACCACCAACATACAACACTGGGCGAGTAGATGCTGCCAGCACATCTTGCGCACGTTTGATATCTTCAGCGCTGACATCTTCGATTGCTGGTGCTATGTATGGAGGAAGAAGGTCTGTAGGTGCTTGAGCGAGTTGAACGTCTTTGGCGATATCGACAATGACAGGACCCGGACGACCGGTTTTTGCGACCTCAAAGGCTTCGGCAAGTGTCGGAGCTAGATCTTCAATTTCGGTCACGAGATAGCTGTGCTTAGTACAGGCTAGGGACATTCCGATCACATCCATTTCTTGGAATGCATCGGTACCGATATGAGAGCTAGCAACCTGGCCTGTGATGGCAACTAGAGGTACGGAGTCAAGGAAAGCGTCGGCAAGGCCGGTAACAAGGTTAGTGGCTCCTGGGCCAGAAGTTGCCATGCACACAGCAACGTCTTGAGTGGAACGAGCCATCCCGATAGCTGCCATAGCGGCCCCTTGCTCGTGACGGCATAGGATGTGTTCCACCCCACCGTCATACAAAGCATCATAGATTGGCATGATGGCCCCGCCGGGGTAGCCAAAAACGGTTTCGATGCCTTGCTGTCTTAAAGCGGCTACGACAAGTTGTGCACCAGTCATCGTAAACCTCCTTTGCTACGTTGTGGCTCGTAGCGATTGCCATATTTATTGCACTTCATGTGCACTCCCATTCTTCCCGTTAAACTGTCCGAGGGTTAGACAGATGACAACTTGTAGTTGTAAAAAAACCCCCGGACTTTTCAGTGCGGGGGTTTTTTGTAATTTGTGGTTACCTTTCGCCCACAATACCCCGCGCGGTGCCAATAATGACCACGATAATCAGGGCTAGCAGTGCGTTGATATGAGCGAAAAGGTTCATCTGTCTGTCGTTCTTTTTTCGTTAAAAAATGTTGTGTAATGTTCTACGAAATTGTTTGCGTCATTAGTGGTATCACACAATTCCGCTGCATGACAAGCAAAAAGTCATTCTTTTTTCACATTAACTCTCAATTGGGACGCGGTATATAACATAACCAACTAGATAAAACATTTGTTTACAGAGTGTTCAAAAAATTGAGGAACGTATGGGGCTGGCAATCATTCATAGTCGAGCAAGCGTCGGGGTGCAAGCGCCATCGGTTAGTGTAGAAGTTCATATCAGCAACGGCATGCCAGGGTTTACCTTAGTAGGCTTGCCAGAGACAACGGTAAAAGAGTCCAAAGATCGCGTACGCAGTGCGATCATTAATTCTAACTTTCAATTTCCTGCTAAGCGGATCACAGTGCTACGCAAGATTAACAGGAATAGAATTGAGCTTTTATAATGTATTGAGTTTTAATCAATTGCCTTGCCTTGCCTTGCCTTGCCTTGCCTTAGTATTAGTATAAAATACGGCCAAATATTTTAATTAATCAGTTGGTTTAGGCTTGTGCAGTTCAGAAAAGATATAAATGGTTTAAGAGCCATAGCAGTAATAGCCGTTGTGCTATTTCATTTCAATGCGAGTTGGATGCCCGGCGGTTTTGCAGGGGTAGACGTGTTTTTTGTTATTTCTGGTTTCTTAATGACAGGGATAATATTTAGAGGGATCGAGCAAGAAAACTTTTCTATTTTGAAGTTTTATGTTGCCAGAGCTAACAGGATCATACCTGCATTAGCAGTTCTTTGTCTGGTCTTGTTGGTGTTCGGTTGGTTCTATCTTACTCCGTTAGATTACAGAGCATTAGGAAAGCACGTAGGTAGTAGTATGGGCTTTTTATCCAATATCATATATTGGAGGGAGTCTGGCTACTTTGATGCCGCTTCACACGAAAAATGGCTTTTACATACTTGGTCTTTATCTGCTGAATGGCAGTTCTACATAATCTATCCATTAGTCCTTGTTGCTATGAGAAAGTTTATGTCGTTAAAGGCTATGAAAGCGACTGTTTTAGTTGGAACGGTGTTGGGCTTTATCTTCTGTGTTGTAGCTACTTATAAATGGCCCAATCCCGCTTACTATCTATTACCTACCAGAGCGTGGGAAATGATGATTGGTGGTGTTGCATACCTTTACCCGTTAAAACTCGCAGAGAATAGAAAGAAAGTCTTTGAATGGGTTGGGTTAGCACTAATAATCCTATCTTATATTTTCATTTCAAAAGAAAACTTATGGCCTGGGTATTTGGCTTTAATTCCTGTTTTTGGTGCGTTTTTGCTAATCCAAGCTCAAAGGAATGATAGTATTGTAACAGGTAATATTATATTTCAATCATTAGGTAAGTGGTCTTATTCGATTTATCTTTGGCATTGGCCTCTTGTTGTTGCTATATATTATTTTTCTTTACCTGAACAATTTATATACTTTGGTCTTATCCTATCAATAATCCTTGGCTTTATTAGTAATAGATATGTAGAGAGTATTAATTTTAGGAATGATTTTAATGGAGTGTTTAGCTACTTGAAGTTTAAGCCAGTTTACCTTTGTGTTTTTGTGGCTTTTTTAGGGTCTTATACGTTTTTTACTGATGGTGTGAAGTATAAATATACTCAAGATATAATTTCTATTCTTGATTACTCTGATACTCAAGTAGGGCTTTTAGATGAGTTTGAAAAAGAATTAAAAAGTGGGTGTGATTTAAGAAGTTTTGATAAACCTAATTGTCATAGATTAGAAAATGGTCATTATGATGTAATCGTTTTGGGAGATAGTCACGCAGGTGCAATATCAACAGGTATTAATGAGTCTTTGATTAGATTTAATCCAAATGCAAAAATGGTTAATGCTGGTGCTCCTGGTTGTTTGCCTGTATTAGGAATGAAGCATAGAGATAAAACTCGTGATTATTGTAAAGATTATAACAGGACCATATATAATTTAATTAATGATAAATATAATAAAACGCCAATAATAATCGCTGCAAGATTAAATCTCTATCCATTTGGGTTTAATGAAAAAGGAGAGATCAATAAGCCATATATGTACTTTGAAAAAGATATATTTGATGATGATTATAAACTTGATTTTAAAAATAACTTTGTTAATAGCATGTGTAAACTGTCAATTAAGAATCCTGTTTATATTATAAAGCCTGTCCCTGAGTTTGGTTTTTCTATCCCGAATGAAATAATAAAACAAAAAATAGTGAATAGAGAAATTAACATAGAAATGAGTGTAAAAGATTATAACGACAGAAATGATTATATCGAAAGCGTTTTAAAGTTAGTTAAAAATAATTGTGATGTTGAGATAATTGATACCACAAATGCTTTTATCAATAAACGTGGGATGTTAAGTCCTATATCAGAATATGGAATGCCTATGTATGTAGATGATAATCACCTTAATGTATTAGGAGCCTCAAATATATCAAGTTTCTTTGATTATATTTGGTCGGATATGAATTAATCAAACCCATTTGGAAGATCTTGAATTAACTCTTTTAGTTTAAGATCTTCCATTTTAAAATAGAATGTTTTTTTACTTCGATCATAATTATTATCTTTAATGAAATTATGCTTTGATAGTGTTTCTATGGCTGTGTTAGCTGATTTTTGTTTTAACTTCTGACTCTTACCCTCAATATCTAATAATTTTGAAATATGCGAAAGATGAAGATACTTAGCGTGTGGCCCCATACTCATTAAATACAGTGCGATTTTTTGAGAGTTAATTTTTAGTCCTTTCAATAAACAGGCATTAACAAAGAATGTATTGCTATTAGTATCAAAATAATCAGGTTTGATATTGTAATCTAAGATCTCATTTTCTTTATCTAAAACAAAATATGAAAATATTTCATTATTAATTTGGTTTAAGAAATCTATTAGGTCATACTTTGATTCCCCTCTAAAAATCTTATATGTTTCTTGTAATTCCTTTATGCTTATTTCAATTGTTCCATTTTCTTTTGTTCTAATTATTTCGTTATGAAGCAATATAGAAAATAGATAAAAATCTCTTGGTTTTTCAAATGACCTTATGAAGTTAGTATCTCTAACTGCATTTTGATTTAGTAAAATTATTAACTTATTTTTTTCAATTTTTGGCAATTGTGGTAGTTCATTATATTTAGTCATAAAATCCTCTTTTTGGAACGGTTGTGTAATACAATTATCATATATTTATTAAATGTAAATAGGTAATTAAAATTATTTATTCGCACTACGTGCGGATTCTCAGAAAGGCGCATAGCGCAATTGGCTTTTAGTATTTTAAAAAAATAATAAATAAAATACTTAAAGATATATTAGGGTGTTTTATCAATGACAAAATAATCTGATATTTAAAGTAATAATTCAATGTGTGGCTTTTTATTTTGGAACGGCTGCGGAATGAACTTGGAACTATTGTGTGATGTGATTGGAACAGTTATGGAATGATGTTGGAACGGTTGCGGATATCTATCTAATTGTGATTGTAAAAGTTCCAATGTTTGACAATATTATAATATATGCTCATATATTTAATGTATATACGAACAAACACGTTTGTATACTCACTATACAAACTTCGTTTGTGTTCGCCCTACGGGGAGAAACAATCAAAGATTGTTTATTCTGAAAATAATATGGAGATTTTAAATGGAATTAAAAACAGTATTGAGATTTGAAAAAATAAAAGATTATAATAATTTGAACTTATCAAATGCTCACGTATATAGATACTTGGAAACATCTAATGCAGATCCCAAAATAAGTAATAAAAAATTGCTTGGTTCTGGTAATGTTGTAAAAGACGTAAAGAGTAGGTTTAAGCAAAATAATATAACCCCAAGAAAAAATGCAGTGCTTTGCATTGAGGCTGTATTAAGCCTCTCGCCTGACTTTTTTCAAAGTAATATCAATACAAAAGACTTTGCAATAAATGCCCGTAAATGGCTAATAAGCGAGTTTGGTGATAATCTTGTATCTGCTGTATTGCACCTTGACGAAAAAACGCCACACATACACGCTCATATTGTTCCAATGACTGCTGATGGTAGACTATCCGCCCGTGAACTTTTTAATAAAAGCACGCTACCTGATTATCAAAAGTCTTACTTAAACCAAATGAAAATAATTGAACCAAAACTAAAATATAATCAAGGCTCTAAGGCGGAGCATACAAAATTAAAAGATTATTATTCTATGATTAATAAAGAAATAGAAAACAACAAAGAGCTAAAAGATAATGTTTTTAAATTAGAAAATGAACTCGAAGAGAAAGAAGATAAAATATTTTTCATGGGTAATAAATTGAAAAAATTAGAAAAATCAATAAAGTCACAAAACAATGAAATATCTAAGTTGAAACAATTTATTGAACAGTTAAAAGATAAGGTTAAGGAACTTTCTAATCCAATTAAGCCAGAAAAAGAACCTGAACAGGAGTATGAATACCAACACCTTTTTCCAGAATTAAATCCAAATAATTTTCCTGATGAGATCAAAAATAATAAAGATAAAAAAAGAAATAGATTAAAGAGGTAGATCCTTAATCTATTTCTTTTAGATTATTCTAATGAATAATCTTTTTCTGGGGTATCAACACCCCAAAAATTAGTAGCTCTTAATATTTCTATAAATCTTCCGTCCATTTTACCACTTCCATAGGCATCAAGTATTTCTTGTTTTAGCTCAAAGAACTCCCCAAACCCATCGACAGGCTTTACGTTTTCTTGCTTTTCAATCTTGCTATTTTTAAGAACAAAATGAATAACTTTTCCATTTAAATATAAAGCAGTACAGGCTTTTGAATCACTTGAAATAACAAAACCTGCAAAGTTCTCGTTAACAAATCTTTTACCTTTTATTATTGATACAGGATCTGTTTTGTCAAAATAAGCTAATTTATTATCACTTGAAAGTCTTGCTATATTAGCTTTGAAGTCTGCTATCCTTGTATCGTTCACTCTGATTTTTTTACGTTGCTTTGAACTCTCTTTTAGGTATGTTTCATAATCTAAACTACCATTTTCATTCATACTCTCTAAAGTGTTGATATTTTTCTCAACTTCCTTTGTTTCAGAAGATATCTCACTGATTTTTTGTTTTATTTTTTTTATTTCTTCACTATTATCTTTCTTTGTTTTAGTTATCATTCCAAACATATTTGGAGTGGAAGAAAGAAAATCATCATACTTTATAGACTTGCTTTTACAACCTAAAACACGCCGCCCTTGGCATTTTAACATATAGTATAGGGTTCGCCCTTTTTTCGTGATTTTATCATCAGTTTCGAAATAGTATTTTTGCCCACAACCAGAACAGAATATTTTACCAGTAAATATATTTATTGACTTTCTACCAGAAGTTTTAGTGGTTTTTTTTGTTGCGGTCATTGACTGAACAACATCCCAATCGTCAATTGAAATAATTTGTGGATAGTAGTTTTTATATGTTTCACCTGTCTTTTTAATGTAAAGATCTCCGAGGACACATCGATTTTTGAGGAGGTGATTAATTTTTGCAGAGCTCCAAGAATTGGTAAAGTTCTTATGTCGCCTCTTTGCGACTTGTTCAATATTATTTTCATTGAATATTCTCGCAATGTCACCCATTGAAGTTCCTTCAATATACATTTCAAAGACATTTTGAACAATTTTGGCTTTATCATTAACGACAAAATCTCTTTTTTGTTTTGTTCCTATATTATCTATCCAACCAGGAAAAATACCCACATATTGTATAGGTTCGTCATTGTTTAATTGATCAATCTTCTTATCAAAACTTTTCAAGATACGTTCTGACTTTTTAGCACTTTCTTCGTTAGCTTGTGCCATTAACATTGACGAATACATAATTGTCATTAAGTCATTAAGACTGTCTTTTGTATAAGTCTTTTTATCCATTAAAGTAATAACATTCACATTAGCCTTAAGGATTTTTCTAAACACTTGGTAAGCTTCATCAATGCTCTGCCGTGAAAGGCGGTCTATTTGTTCAATACATAGGTAAGCAGATCCATCGGCTTCTATGACTCCCGCATCTAAAGCGTCTAAAAAGTCCCCTAATGAACCTTTTTCTATATGCTTTGCAGTGTATGCTGATACCCCTAAATCCTTTAATTCAAGGGTGTTATTGACTGTATAGCCGTTCTCTTTTGCATATTTTAATATGTCATCCATTTGCCGTTTGTAAGAACTACCACCAGATTGTTGCTCACTACTAAATCTAACATATGGGTAAATGATTTTATCCATTCTAAATCTCCTTAAACTATGCAAACCTAAACATAACATTTTTCCTGTTAATCATACATAAAATTACCGTGAACTTGGCTCCGGCAGATCTACCCAAGGAGGGAGGACGTTTTGATCTTCCTATTGCATTGGGAATTTTGGCCGCTTCGGAGCAAATCGCGACAGATAAGCTCAAAAACTACGAATTTGTTGGTGAGTTAGCACTATCTGGTGGTCTGAGACCTGTAAAAGGTGTGCTGCCTGCTGCGCTGGAAGCTAGTAAGATTCAACGCCATTTGGTCGTCCCACATGTGAATGGCGATCAGGCGGCGCTGGTGGGGAAGGAACAACATAAATCGGCCCAATCATTACTGGAAGTATGTGCCGAGCTTTGTGGTCAACATCGACTGAATCTTTTTCAAACGCCTAAGCGAAAAACGATCGAAAAACATGGTCGAGACTTACAAGATATTATTGGCCAACAACAAGGTAAGCGAGCACTGGAGATTGCTGCCGCTGGAAACCACAACTTACTTTTCCTTGGCCCGCCAGGTACTGGAAAAACGATGTTGGCTTCGCGTTTGTGTGACTTATTACCGGAAATGAGTGACGAAGAAGCAATGGAAACCGCTTCGGTGGCATCGTTGACTCAGAGTGAAATTAATGAGCATAACTGGAAGTCGCGTCCGTTTCGTTCTCCGCATCATTCAAGTTCAATGGCGGCATTAGTCGGCGGTGGTTCGGTACCCAGACCAGGGGAGATCTCTTTAGCCCACAACGGGTTATTGTTTCTCGATGAAATGCCCGAATTTGATCGTAAAGTTCTGGACTCGTTACGCGAACCGCTCGAATCTGGAGAGATCATTATCTCTCGAGCGCAAGGTAAAACACGCTTTCCGGCTCGTTTCCAATTAGTCGGAGCCTTGAACCCAAGCCCGACAGGATATTACGAAGGCAATCAAGCGCGCACCAATCCACAAGCTATTTTGCGCTACCTTGGTCGATTATCTGGACCACTGTTAGATCGCTTTGATATGTCTTTAGAAATCCCAGCTTTGCCCAAAGGGACATTAGCAGAAGGTGGTGATCGCGGTGAGCCGACTGCTATCGTAAAAGCGCGTGTGAGCCATGCGCGTAACAATATGCTAAACCGCAGTGGTAAGGTCAATGCACTGCTAGGTAGTCGAGAAATTGAGGCGTTTTGTCCCTTGCATAAGAGTGATGCTGAGTTTCTTGAAACCGCTTTGCATCGTTTAGGGCTCTCGATTCGTGCATATCATCGTATTATCAAAGTGGCGCGAACAATCGCCGATCTGGATGGGGCGGAGCAAATTGAACGAACGCACTTGGCCGAGGCGCTTGGGTATCGAGCGATGGACCGTTTGCTGAAACAGCTTACGGCGCAAGCGGTATAGACAGCAAAGTGTCATCGCAACAAGTGTTGTAAGCACCTTGTTGCGATGAAGGACGTTAGAAGGTGTAGTTGAGACCAAGCGACAATAGGTACTCTTTCTCCTCATAAAACGTGATATTCGAGTCAGTTTGGCTATAGCCGGCTAAAGAAATGAACGACCAGTCTTGCCAGTCAAATACGTTTTGATATTCGTAGGCCGCAAATAGGCTGATGGTGTCGTCATTTCGTGTTTTAGCAAAAGTTTGGCTAGCTGCTTGATAGTCTTTCCATGCATAACCCGCGGTGAGGGCCAATCGATGACGGTTGATAAATTTAAACCAGCTAATGTCAAATCCGTACGAATCAAATGACTCCGCCTTACCGTCGGCATCTTGATTGATGTAGGTGAAAGCGGGTTGCAACATAGATGTTTGGTTGAGTGGAATGCGATAGTCGCCTTTGACATAGTAAAGGTTAGCATCGCGAGCAAGTGAGCGGTCTGTCACTTCCTCCTGCTCGATGTCTTTATCAGCATAAGCAAGATCAAGGTTGAAGTTCTTATCAATCAACCCTTTGATCTGAAAGCGATACGCATTGCCGTCAACATCCGTCTCTTTACGTGCGGTTCCTACTTGATAAGGGTTGCGCCAAGTTTCGCCTTTGAGTACCGTCGGCAGATAGGAAACATCGAGCACGGTGCCAGATTGTAGCTCGTGTTGATAGCCCAACTGAAAAGCGAGTGTACCTACCGCGACATCTGAGCGTGTGGTACCGGCGTAAACTTGGTGGTTGAGTCGGCTACCAAAGGTGTATGTCACACTCCCTAGCGGTGCAGCGATAACGGAACTGTCACTATCGGCACGCTTATCGAGAGAATCGATGGTGTTACTATTTTCTGTATTGAAATTGGATTCTGATGATATGAATCCGGCATTCAGCGAAATTTCACCGCCAAAACCTGCGGTTTCAGCGAGTTGAGCCTGAGCAGAACTGACGACAAAGGCCAAAGGCAAGAGAAGTAGCCTTGGTTTCATTCGTTATCTCCTTGTTGTCGAATGAGTGGTGCACATATTGGTTGCGGTAACAAATCTGACCATTCCCACGCATGTTCCAATGTGGCAAAGGCGCAGTATAATTACACGCTGTTTTATTTTTCACACATTATCACTGTTGTTTGACTATCATGTTGGCATATTTGTTATTTTTTTTTAACGCTTCTTTTGTGATTCTCAATTCTGCGGTTTGTTCACTCGCAATTTGTGTTATCGCTGTATTTAAAATATTGCTTCCTGGCGTAAAGCTAAAAGCACTAGCGACCGCTTGTGCCAATAAGGTGATGTGGTTATGGGCTACCGTTAATGCGTGCATTCTGGCGGTATCTAACCGTGTTGAGTGGGATGTTCAGGGCGGTGAAGCGCTTAAAAAAGACGGGTGGTATCTGCTGATCAGTAACCATCTCAGTTGGACAGATATTGTTGTGCTTTGCTGCGTGTTTAAAGACCGTATTCCCATGCCGAAGTTTTTCCTCAAGCAACAACTGCTGTATGTGCCTTTCATCGGGATGGCGTGTTGGGCGCTCGATATGCCATTTATGCGTCGCTATTCGCGAGAGTATCTGATCCGCAACCCTCATAAGCGAGGTCAAGATTTAGAAACGACACGTCGCTCGTGCGCTAAATTCAAACACACTCCAACCACAGTGGTTAACTATGTCGAAGGAACCCGATTTACCGAAGAAAAGCAGCGTAAGAGTAAAGCAAACTATCAATATTTGCTGCAACCAAAGTCGGGCGGGATTGCGTACACGTTAGCGGCGATGGGGGAGCAGTTCGAGAGCATTATCGACGTTACGTTGGCGTACCCAGAAAATACGCATAAACCGTTCAAGGATTTATTGATGGGCCGCATGAGCAAGGTGGTTGTGCGTGTAAATGTGTTACCCGTTGATGAAAGAGTGCTTGGTGATTACTTCAACGATAAGCCCTATAAGCGACAATTTCAGCAATGGTTGGGGGATGTGTGGCAAGAAAAAGATCGGTTGCTACAAGAGATTTACAAATAAACAAAAGGGGAGCGACGTGTTCCCCTTTTGATTGATATCGATGTGCTTATTTTAGTGTCAGCAAGTAGTTCACCAGAGAGAAGTACTCATCCATCGTTTTGATGCTTTGTGCTTGAACTAGGTATTTGTTGTTAACGATAACCGCAGGAACGCCGGTTAGACCGCTGTTTTCAAATTGCTTGTCCATACGGCGAACCATTGAATCAACCGCGAAGCCTTTGAATGCAGAATCGAATTTTTTCGCGTCTACACCTTCATCAAGGAAGATTTGACGAAGTTCTTCATCATTACGTGGCGCCTTCTTTAGATTGTGGATGCGGTTAAACATCACTGGCACCATTTTGTCTTCCACTTTTAATGCAACCATCGTTGCGTAGGCTTTGCTCATTGATGGGCCCATGTTGCCACCCATGAAAGAAACGTGGTTTTTTAATAGCTTAGTACCTTCTGGCAACTGCTTTTTCAGTTGCTGGATAACCGGTTCAAAGCTATTACAGTGCGGGCAGTAGAAAGAGAAAAACTCCGTCACAAGAGGTTTTTTTGATGCCTCAAGATCCAATACTTTGTAATGTTCACCTTCTTTGAATTGCGCTGCATGTGCCGACAGGCTTAACATCAGCATAGAAAACAGTGCGAACAGTTTTTTCATCGAAATATCTCCATTTTTGAATTTTTGGCCTGACTTACCATTGAGGCATTAAAGACAGCGGTGCTTCTTCTAAAGCGGCGATCTGCTCTTTAAATGCAAGGACCTGACCTTCCCAGTATTTTGGCTCATTAAACCATGGAAAAGCGAGAGGAAATGCAGGGTCATGCCAACGTTTTGCTAGCCATGCCATATAGTGCACCATTCGTAGACCGCGAAGTGGCTCGATTAGTTTCAATTCTGCAGGATTAAAGTCGCAAAACTCTTGGTAAGCCTCTAAAACAATATCCAACTGCATCAGTTTGTCTTGGCGTTCACCGTTCAATAGCATCCATAAGTCTTGTACTGCAGGGCCGTTACGAGCGTCATCCAAATCAACAAACATAGGGCCATCTCGCCACAAAATATTGCCTGGGTGGCAATCACCATGCAAACGAATCATATTGAAGCCTTCGTGCCAGTGGCTTTCAATTGATTTGATCAGCATATCCAAGTCATTGAAGAAGCTGTTCTCCAAGTGCATTGGAATCATATTGGCGTTTTGCAGAATCTCTCTTGGTTGATACAGGTATTCTTGTAAGCCGATCGTAGGACGATGTTGGAAGGCTTGGCGGCTGCCGACTTTATGGATTCGGCCAAGGAAACGCCCTACACCTTCGAGCTGATCTAAATTGTCAACCTCGTATTGGCGACCACCCACGCTATCAAACAGCGCAAAAGCATAGCCTTGATAGTGATGCAGGGTTTCACCGTTGATGCGCACAGGTGGTGCGACGGGGATCTCATTGCTAATCAGCTCTAAAGTAAAGTCGTGCTCCTCTTGGATCTGTTCATTGCTCCAACGTTCAGGACGGTAAAACTTGACGACATAACGACGACGCTCTTCGTCAGTAAATTGATAAACACGGTTTTCGTAGCTATTGAGGGGAAGAAAGCCTGATTCTGCGCGAACGCCGATGCTTTCTAACGCGTACCACATAAAGTCTGGGGTAAGGGCGTCAAAGTTAAACATACTTTGGGACATATAAACAAAAAGGCTCATTACTGAGCCTTTTTCCGTTAGTCACTGAAGTAGCACTATAGTTTTTTAATAAAACGGCTTTCTACTTCAATGGTGAATTCGTTGCTCTTATCGGTGAGTATAAACTGAATTGTCGTAATCGCAGAGTTTAGCTTGTCAGGATCGGCACCAAGACTCATTGGCAGGTTTAATACCTCACCTGGCTGGACCTGAATTGTCTGCTTACCATACCAGCTTACATCGGATAGCCCTTCAACATCCAACGAGTACTCTTGCACTTGCTGAGTTTTGTTGATCACTTTGAGGGTGTAGGTGTTTTCTACTTCTCCCGAGCTATTAACGCGGAACAGTTGGTTACGGTCGCGAATAACACTCATGCCGGCTGGGTCTACCGCTGCAATTTGGGCAAAGAAAAGACCGACCATGACGAGTAGTACGGCACCATAGCCTAGCAGCTTCGGACGCATGACTTTGGTACTCTTACCCGATAAGCGATGTTCGGTGGTGTAACTAATTAGGCCTTTCTCGTAGCCCATGCGATCCATGGTGTTGTCACACGCATCAATACAGGCGCCACAGTTGATACATTCATACTGCAAGCCGTCACGAATATCGATACCTGTTGGGCACACCTGCACACACAAATCACAATCAATACAATCACCCAAACCAAGCTGCTTTGGATCGGCTTTACGCGGACGTGGGCCACGTTTTTCCCCACGTTTTGCATCGTAGCCAACGATGAAGGTGTCTTTATCAAACATGGCAGACTGGAAGCGCGCGTAAGGACACATGTGAATACACATGATGGAACGCATCCAACCAGCATTACCATAAGTACAAATGGCAAAGAACATTACCCAAAAGACGGGCCAGAAGTTGGCGTTAAAGGTGAAAAAGTCGATAACCAATTGCTTCATTGGCACGAAGTAGCCAACAAAAGTAAAACCAGTGGCGAGTGCAATGGCAAACCAAGCTATATGTTTGACGGTTTTACGCATCGCTAAATTCGCCGTCAGCTTATTGGAGTCTTGTTTGCGGCGTTTATTGGCACTACCTTCCAGCTTCTCTTCAAACCAGATATACATGAAGGTCCAGACGGTTTGTGGGCAGAGATAGCCACACCAAACCCGACCCAAGAAGGTGGTAATAAAGAACAACCCAAACGCCGCGATCACAAACAGCAAGGCGAGTAGGGTAAGATCTTGTGGGTACAGGGTGGTACCGAAAAAGTTGAACTGCTGGTTGCCAATATCAAGCAAGATCGCTTGACGTTCACCGTAAGGAATCCACGGTATCAAAGCGAAGAGAAGCAGTAAGAACCAACCACCGTAACGACGCAGTTTCTGGTAAGTCCCTTTGCTTTCGCGTACATAGATGCGATTACTTGGGTTGAACCGATCCCCGTTTCCTTTATGGGTTTTGGGATTATAGGTTTTAGGAGTCACATCTTTGATATCGATCTTGTCCTGACTCATGCACTCATCCTTCTTAGGCTTTTATAATGTACGGCGTCATTTCTATTGATGTCGCTCGATGACATTGCTGCTCGTTCCGTCATAAAGATGACCGAACATAATTATTTTAGTAAATACTGATGAACGGCGATTATACAATCAATAACAATTCCGTTTCTTTAACGCAGTCAATGTTTAACAACAAAAATCAGTACAGTTAACCTGATAATTGGCTGAACAGTTATAACCAATTGTGGGACTAAAAACTTTGGTTATAAAAAAGCGACTCACAGAGAGAGTCGCTTAAAGAATACTGGCTGTTGAGCTAGTTATTTGATGATGCCACGAGCGCGTAGGATCGCCGTTTTAAAATCGTCCTCTTGGTCTTTTTTGAGTCCAGGGATCATTTCATCTTTGCTGCTATTACGCATTTTAAGGTGGTAGATCAGTACATCGTCGGTCAGATCTTCTAGCTTTCCTTTATAGCCTGCTTCTTTTGCCAGCTTAACGATGAACTGCAAGAGGTTCAGCTCTTGATCTTTATGCCATTCAGGCTCTAGTAGCTCAAGCAGCTCTTCAATGCGATGACACTTCATTTCTTTCTCCACAGAATTTATAGGTGTAATTAGCAGTAAAGGTACCAAATTGCTTTGCTAAGACCAAATAGGAAAAACGATCTCTTTCACTGTAGTTTGTTCTAAGTCTTTGAAGCTTTATGAGTCGCGTGCAAAGAAAAAAGCGCAGCTGGCGCCGCGCTTTTGATTAAGCTGCTTTGATAACTTTGGCCGGAACACTCGACATCATTGCTGTCTTCTCAACCAATGTCATTGCTGGCGCAACTTGCTTTGCCTTTGGTGCAGTAGTAAAGCCACTGCGGCGGCGCATTGCACTAGTATTAGTGTGTGCGAACCTGACTGTTGTTGGGCGCATTAATTTACCTAACTGTCAGGCATATCCATTGCCGATGTAATGGCCTGAATCATTATGAGCTAGGCTCCAACAAGATTGAAGAATCACTCTTCTGGCTCTCGCCAATCCAGTTAATGAGTCAGGAATACCGATATGCATGCATATCAAGTGTAAGATTAGCATCCTTGTAATAATTGGTCGATAGTTGAGCAATTGAATTGTTTAGATTTTGTCATTTTGTCGCGATGTTCGAGGCAATTTTTGTTTGCTCCCACGATCAGCAGTAGTAGTATGAGATCTCGATGAAGGAGGTGCCTATGTCATTTTTGAAGAAGACACTTGCCAGTTTTGGGATTGGGAGCGCGAAGGTCGACTCAATCTTAAACCAAGACGTGCTATACCCAGGTCAAAGTGTGGATGTGTCGATCCATGTATATGGTGGTGCGACTGAACAAGCGATCGACAACATTGATTTAAAACTCTGTTGCCGCTACATCGCAGAAGCCCCTGATGACCGTGGTGCGCGAGAAGGACACAGCATGCGCCGAGTACCTCAAACTCATGTGCTTGCTAAGTGGAGTCTCCCTTACGCATTTACCATCCATTCCGGCGAAGAGCGTACCTTCGATGTTAAGCTCGATGTGCCTTGGAACACGCCTGTCACCATTGGTGATGCCAAAGTATGGTTAGAAACTGGCTTAGACGTTGCTGCTGCTTTGGATCCGACTGATAAAGACATCCTCACCGTCCGACCTGATCCACTGATGGATGCGGTACTATCTGCATTTGAAGCGCAAGGTTTACGAATTCGCCAGGTGGAATGCGAGGAAGTGAAAGGATTCGATCTACCATTTGTGCAAGAGTTTGAACTGGTGCCAACCGACGGACCTTACCACGGCGTGTGGCGCGAATTAGAATTTGTTGCCCACCGCAGTGAGCAAGAGCTCAAGTTGTGGTTTGAAGTTGACCGCACACGCAAGGGGCAAGGTGGCATGCTCGCGAGCTTACTGGGTAGTGGCAAACTCAAGCGAGAGCTGACCATCCCTGCCACGACTAAGCCAGATCAAGTTGGCGAACTGGTACTCAATTATCTCGATCAAACTACTGCCGTTCATGAGTCTTAATTTAAGCTTACACGTGTAAGCCTAATGTGCCATACTAGAGCAAATTTCAAACTCTAGTATAGGCGCATTGATGTCCGAGCTGCAGAAACCTCAATACAGTCAACGTGAAGAACTGGCCAATACCATCACCCACGGTATAGGGATGATTTTTGGTATTGTTGGCTTGATACTGCTGTTAGTTAAAGCCATAGACCATCAAGCTGACACTTTAACGCTTACCAGTATGGCGATTTATGGTGCGAGTATTATCGTGCTATTTTTGGCCTCGACGCTCTATCATGCGATCCCTCATCCCAAAGCGAAACGTTGGCTAAAAACCTTCGACCACTGTGCTATTTATCTTTTGATAGCAGGCAGCTATACCCCTTTCTTGTTAGTCAGCTTAAGAACACCTCTAGCATTTGGGTTGATGATCGTTATTTGGAGCATTGCGTTGATCGGCATCATCATGAAAGTTGCGTTCGTCTATCGATTTAAAAAGCTTTCTTTGATGACGTATTTGGTGATGGGATGGTTATCGTTGATTGTGATTTATCAGTTGGCGATCAACTTGGATGTCGGCGGACTTACACTGCTTGCCGCTGGTGGAATTGTGTATTCACTGGGCGTGATTTTCTACGTTGCGAAGCGCATTCCCTTTAACCATGCGATTTGGCACGGCTTTGTTTTGGCTGGCTGCGTGTGCCATTTCTTTGCTATTTATTACTTTGTTGAGCCTATCTAGCCGATAGGCTCAACAAAGAATATTAAACACGTATTAGCGAGTTTTTACCTCTAGCACTTTGGCAGAAAACTGGTATTGCTGTGATTGCGGTACAGCCAGTTTTATGCTCTTACCTTGCTCCGCTTGCTGAGGTCGCAGGTAGGTATCCGCCATGCGCTTGATGGATTGCCAAACAGTCACGTTTTCTTTTGCCAGTTGCTGACCAGACATATCAAACACTTGCACCTCAACTTCCACTTGAATGACAGATTGAGAGCTTTGGTTAGTGATTGATGTAGGTAAAACAAGCTCACCGCTTTGATAGCTTGCTGAACCAATCAATACATCCACACCTGAATCTGATAGCTGCATGGTTGGCTTTTTGGCGTTTACCACCACGGTCGTGCCAACGGTTTTCGTTATCACTGGGATTGTCGCAATCGCAGGAGCTGCGATTGTTTCAACTACGCTTGCTGTTGTTTGTGTCTCCGTCGCTTGCTGCGCCGTTTTTTTCATGACGTATTCCCAGGTAAAGTCATCGTTCAACTTCACTTCTCGACCATCGGCTAAAGTGATGACCTCGGCGGCGTATGTGGATGAGGCGGCAAGTAGGGTCGCCAGAGTAATCCATGTTTTCATTGTTATACCTTTTAATTAGAGTCTGCTTAGCGGCGCCAAAACGCAGGAAAGAACAGTACAAGAATAGTCAGAATTTCCAAGCGGCCCATTAACATCCCAAAGCTTAAGAGCCATTTGGCAGTATCGGGCAGAGGCGCGAAGTTGCCTGTCGGGCCAATCACACTACCCATACCAGGGCCAACATTGGCAACGGCGGTGATTGAGCCAGAAATACTGGTCACAGGGTCGAGGCCAAGAGCACTTAAACAACCCGCGATAAAGATAATGGTGATAAAAAACATCAAGCCAAATGCCACCACTGAGCGAACAATATCATCATTCACCGGTCGCTGGTTATAACGCTGTACAAACACCCCTGAAGGGTGAATCAACTTCATCATTTGTTTGTTTAGCAGCGTCATCGCAATTTGGAAGCGGAAGATTTTGATCCCGCCAGACGTTGATCCTGAGCATGCTCCCGCCATCATTAAGAATGCGAAAAGAGTTGTGGGTAATGCGCCCCATGCGGTGAAGTCTTCTAAGCCAAAGCCAGTTGTGGTGACGACAGAGACAATATTAAACATCGACACTCGCAGGGCATCCAAAATGGTGTACCCATCTCGAATCACTAACCAAGCTGAAATCACTAAGCTTGAGAATACGAACAGGTACGCAAATCCTCTAACTTGAGCGTCGTTAACCAACACATCAATACGGCGTTTACGTAACGCGGCGATAAAGAGCAAAAATGGCAAACCACCTAAGAACATAAAGGTAGTGGCCACCCAATGTGCGCCATTAGAGAAGTGGTTCATTGACCCATCAGATGTAGAGTATCCACCTGTCGATAGCGTAGTAAAGGCATGGTTGATTGCTTCGAACAGGTTCATGCCGGTGACCAAGTAGCCCAAAATACATAAGCCCGTTAGCATCAAATAAACCGCTACGATGTTTTTGGCGACCGTTTTCGCTCTTGGACTACTTTTATCCGACCAATCTGATGATTCGGTTTGGAATAGCTTCATACCACCGACATTCAGCATAGGTAACACTGCTACCGCCATCACGATAAAACCAATGCCACCAAGCCACTGTAAAATAGAGCGCCATAGCAAGATGCTCGGCGCCATGTTGTCTAGGCCACTGAGCACCGTTGAGCCCGTCGTGGTGATACCCGACATCGTTTCGAAGTAGGCGTCGGTGAAGCTGATGTGGTTGATAAACACAAATGGCAAGGCGGCAAACGCACTCGCGATGGTCCAAACCAAACTGGTGATGAGGAACATATCGCGTACGCTGAGTTTGAACTTGGCGGTTCGACCTATCGTTAGGCAGATGAAGGCGGCAAGGTGCGTGATCACAACGGCTTGGGCGAAATCGAGGAATCCCCCCGTACCGGTAAAGAAAGCGACCAAAGTCGGCACGTACATAAACAGGGCCAGTTTGGATAAAACCAGCCCGATAACAAACAGTACGGGACGTAAGTTGACCATAGGAAAATCCTAGAGGAAAAATGGACTCGGTTGGAATAGCGCTTCGACGTCTGATACGTATTTTTTGTTGACCAGGAACATCACCACATGATCATCCTGCTCGATGACCGTACGGTCGTGGGCAATAAGAACTTCTTCGCCACGAACGATAGCACCAATGGTGGTCCCAGGTGGAAGCTTTATATCTCCAATCGCACGTCCAACCACTTTAGATGTACTTTCATCACCGTGAGCGACGGCTTCAATCGCTTCCGCAGCGCCGCGGCGAAGTGAGGATACGTTTACGATATCAGCGCGACGAACGTGCGTTAGCAAGGCTGAAATAGTGGCTTGCTGAGGTGAGATTGCTACATCAATTACGCCGCCTTGTACCAGGTCTACATAAGCGCCACGTTGGATCAGCACCATCACTTTTTTAGCGCCCATGCGTTTTGCCAACATTGCAGACATGATGTTGGTTTCATCTTCGTTGGTCAGCGCGATGAAGACGTCGACTTGGTCGATGTTCTCTTCCGAGAGAAGCTCTTGGTCTGCCGCATCACCGCAGAACACGATGGTGTTTTCTAGTTGCTCAGAGAGCTTTTCTGCACGCTGGTAGTTACGCTCAATCAGCTTCACGCTGTAAGTTTGCTCTAGGCGTTTTGCCAAGCTTGCGCCGATGTTACCCCCGCCAACAATCATGATGCGGCGGTACGGTTTTTCTAGGCGCTGAAGCTCACTCATCACTGAGCGAATATGATTACTTGCTGCAACGAAGAACACTTCATCGTCGGCTTCAATAATCGTGGTGCCTTGTGGGCGAATCGGGCGACCCTGGCGGAAAATAGCTGCCACACGGGTATCAATGTGCGGCATGTGCTCACGCAAAGCAGATAGCGCATTACCCACCAACGGGCCACCATAGTAGGCTTTCACCGCCACTAGGCTGACTTTCTGTTCAGCAAAGCTCACCACTTGCAGCGCACCTGGGTATTGGATCAGACGTTCGATGTAGCTCGTAACGAGTTCTTCTGGTGCGATAAGGTGATCAACAGGAATAGCGCCAGATTTAAACAGGGCTTCTTTTTCTGCCAAGTATTCTGGAGAGCGAATACGCGCAACGCGGTTTGGGGTATTGAATAGAGTGAACGCGACCTGACAGGCGGCCATGTTGGTTTCATCAGTGTTGGTTACTGCGACGAGCATATCGGCGTCTTGCGCGCCAGCTTCGTGTAGCACGTCTGGATGGCTCGCATGGCCATTGACCACACGTAGGTCGTATTTGTCCTGCAATTCACGCAGTCGGTCGGCATTATTGTCGACGATGGTGATGTCGTTGTTTTCACCCACTAGGTTTTCTGCCAGTGTGCCGCCAACCTGACCTGCACCAAGAATAATGATCTTCATACTCTTTTCTCGTATCTGAAAAAGGCGATTGAAATCACTTCAATCGCCCTATTTAGCATGCTGTTACGCGTGTGTCTTAGTTAGCACTGCGTAGTAGAAACCATCCATATCTTCTTCGCCTGGTAGAATTTGACGACCAGGCTGGTCGGGATCAGAATCCAGCAGTTGCGCATCCGCGGTACGTGCTAAAAACGCTTTTACTTGCTCCACGTTTTCTTGCGGTGTGATTGAACAAGTCGCGTAAACCATGGTGCCGCCGGGCTTCAGTTGCGTCCACATGGCATCAAAAATTTCACTTTGCAGCTCTGCTAATGCGGCGATGTCGTCTGCACGACGTAGCCATTTGATGTCTGGGTGACGACGAATCACGCCAGTCGCAGAACATGGGGCATCCAGCAAAATGCGATCAAATTGCTCGCCTTGCCACCATTCTTGTGGATTACGCGCATCACCGCAAACCACTTTTGCCTGAAGGTTGAGACGCTTCAGGTTTTCATGCACACGTTTCAAGCGTGTGTCGTCGCAGTCAATCGCGACCACTTCACTGCCCGACGTGCGCTCTAGAATGTGCGCAGTCTTGCCACCTGGCGCAGCACAGCAATCTAAAATCCGTTCGCCGTCTTGTGGTTTTAGGTAGTTGATCGAAAGCTGCGCCGCCGCATCTTGTACCGAAACCCAACCTTTATCAAAACCAGGTAGCTTCATCACGTCACATGGTGCGGCCAATTTTATGGCGTCCATTGCTTCTGTGTGTGGCGTGCTATCAATGTTTTCATTTTTGAGCAGCGCAAGGTATTCATCACGAGTGTGGTGTTGATGGTTCACACGCAGCCACATTGGTGCTTTTTGGTTGTTCGCTTCAACAATACTTTCCCATTGCTTTGGGTAGGCCTCTTGCAGCAGTTTTAGTAACCAGCTTGGGTGACCGTACTTGCCAGCGTTGTTGCTGACGGCCATTTGGTCGAGTTCTTCTTGGTTGCGCTGGTAGTTACGCAATACCGCGTTAATCAAACCACGCAGACGAGGACCTTTCAGCTCTTTAGTGCCTTCAACCGTTTCACCGACTGCTGCGTGCGCAGGAATACGCATGAAGCTCAGTTGGTAAATACCAACCAGAATTAGGTGATGGAATACACGTTGTTTGCCTTTTAGCGGCTTATCCATCAATTGGTTTGCGATCATTTCTAGGCGAGGTAGGTAACGTAGCGCACCGTAACAGATCTCTTGTAGCAGAGCATGGTCACGAGGTCGTACCGTTTGTTGAGCCGCTGGAAGAGCGCTTGAAAGTGAGTGGCCCTTGTCGACGACAAGATACAGGACGTTAGCAGCCGCAGCGCGAACATTCATGATGAGTACCTTAAAGTAAAGGAGGGCATCTCTGCCCTCTAAAAGTTCGTATTATTGGGGATGATAACCCCTAGTATGGCTTAAACCAGCAGAGTGCCAACTTCAAACCAAGCCGCACGCGAATTCAGAATATCCTGAACTGACATGGCTTTTTTGCCAGGAACTTGCAGTTGCTCTAGCACCAGTACGCCGTTGCCTGTCGCAACATAAATACCGGTTTTATCTGCTTGTACGATGGTGCCGGCTGGCTTGTCACTGGTTTGCTCTGCCACACGGCTTTGCCATACTTTGATGCTGTTTTCTGCCGCCTCAAAGTGGCTCATTGGCCATGGGTTAAATGCACGAACGCAGCGCTCAATGTGCGCCGCATCGTCGTTCCAGTTGATGCGTGCTTCTTCTTTGCTGAGTTTTTTCGCATAGTTCGCTAGCTCATCGTCTTGCTTCACTGGCACTGCTTTACCCGCAGCAATGTCTGCTAGGCAGTCAATCAGAGCTTCTGGACCAAGCTCAGCCAATTTTTCATACATTGAAGCGCTGGTATCTGTCGCTTCGATTGGCAGAGTTGCAATCTTCAGCATATCACCAGTGTCGAGACCGATGTCCATCTGCATGATGGTCACGCCAGTTTCTGCATCGCCCGCCCAAATAGAGCGTTGGATTGGAGCCGCACCACGCCAACGAGGTAGGATAGAACCATGTACGTTGATACAACCAAGTTTAGGGGTATCAAGAACCGCTTGTGGCAGCAGCATACCGTACGCCACGACAACCATGAGGTCGGCGTTCAGATCGGCAAGTTCTTGTTTCGCTTCGTCGGACTTAAAGCTTTCAGGTTGGTAAACCGGGATATTGTGTTCTAGCGCCAGTTGTTTTACCGGTGGCGCAGCCAATTTTTTGCCACGACCCGCTGGACGATCTGGGTTTGTGTAAACCGCGATGACTTCATGCTCCGAAGACAACAACGCCGCCAAGTGACGGGCGGCGAAATCCGGAGTACCTGCAAAGACAATTCGTAAAGACTGACTCAAGGTAGACTTCCTTCTAATTGGTATGGTTCGAGATTAAGCGTTTTGCTGCTTCTCGTTAAAGCGTTTGATTTTCGCTAGCTTGTCCTGAATGCGTTTGCGTTTCAGTGGTGATAGGTAATCCACGAATAGCTTACCTTGTAGGTGATCAAGCTCGTGTTGAACACAAATCGCTAGCAGGTCGTCGGCTTCAAAGGTGAACTCTTTGCCATCACGATCCAGTGCTTTAACGGTAACTTCTGCAGCGCGAGGCACAAGTGCGCGCGCACCTGGTACCGACAGACAGCCTTCTTCGATGCCATCTTCGCCACGCTTTTCCAGAATCTCAGGGTTGATTAGCACCATCGGCTCATCGCGAGTTTCTGAAATATCAATCACTACGATACGTTTGTGGATATCAACCTGCGTTGCAGCAAGGCCAATACCTTCTTCGTCGTACATGGTTTCAATCATGTCATCGACGATTTTTTGAATCTCAGGTGTCACCGCTTCAACAGGCTTTGCGACTGTGCGCAGGCGATCATCCGGGAATGTTAATACTTGTAATACAGACATATTCACTCGAAATATTGAACTGTGCCGAAACAGCACAAACCTTGTTGGCTCAATTCTAGACATTTTATAGCCTAAATGACAGCATCCTTGCACCAATTTCCATTCTGGTTCCTGCTTAATAGACCAAGGACGAGGGTCATGAATCGAATTTTCCGCAACGTTGCCAGTGTTACGTTGCCGTTACTTTTCTCTTTCAACGCTGTAGCAAATGTGGATGCGAACCCACTGACTGTTAAAGATGATGCGCCACATACATATGTAGTTGTGAAGGGCGATACGCTATGGGATATTTCGGCCATGTACTTGGATAGCCCGTGGTTGTGGCCTCGTTTATGGCAAGTAAACCCGGAAATCGATAACCCTCATTTAATTTATCCCGGAGACAAGCTGTCTTTGGTGTGGATTAACGGTCAGCCCGTGTTGAGCCTAAAACCGGTTAAGAAGCTGAGCCCGAAAGCTCGCATCACAGAAAAGAAAGCCGTACCAACGGTCGCGGAAGGTTTGGTGATGCCTTACCTTAAATCGGATCGGTTGCTAGATAAAGATTCGTTGAACAGAGCAGCAAAAGTGATGGGTAGCAGCAAGGGCAGTAAGTATCTGACTGCAGAAGATGTGCTGTATATCAATGGCAATCAGACCGCGACAGGTTGGGCTATTTACCGACCAGTAGCTACCTTTTCGCGTGACGATGTGTCCGAAGAGATTACCGCGCTGCGTTTGATTGCCAAAGGCGAGCTCGTTGAAGCTTCGACTGATTACTCAGGTTTGAAGCTTACATCGCAAATGCAAGAAATCCTACGTAACGATATCGCGTTGCCAAATCAATCGGTTGAGAATACTGACTTCACGACTACGTTCTATCCGCTGCCGTCGCCACAAGGCAGTTCTGCAAAGTTGCTAGGTAATATCGAAGGTATTCGCTTTAGTTCAACTAACCAAGTCGTGGTGATTGATAAAGGCACGTCAGACAATCTCAAGCAAGGCAGTGTGTTTGATTTAAAAGAAGACGCGCACCCAGTTTACAAAGACGGCGATGAGTTCAAGAAAGAGTTTGGCGTGCTTGATAAGAAAATTACTTTGCCTCAAAGCAAAGTTGGTGAGTTGCTGGTCATTCGTCCTTATGAGTACTTTAGCTTGGCACTGATCACTAACAGTACGAAACCCATTAACCAAGATATTTCGGTGGTGTCACCGTTGGCGGACGAATTAACCATCGATGAATCGACGAAATAACGATGATCTCGCTGCCTGGTTAAAACTGAGTTGTTTGCCAGGCATTGGCGGCGTCAAAATGAATAAGCTACTGGCAAGAGACACGCCACGTAACATCGTAAACTTCTCTCCTGAACAGCTACAACAACTTGGGTTAACAACTAAGCAAATTCAAGCTTGGGCTTCAACAGATAAAGAAGTCGATGCTTGTTTAAGCTGGCTTGAGGCTTCTACAAATCATCATATCCTGACACTGACTGACCCGTGTTATCCACCTCAGCTCAAACAAATCGTTGCACCGCCACCTCTACTTTTTGTTCAAGGAAACCCTACTTGTCTTTCTCAGCCACAAATCGCGATGGTTGGAAGTCGAAATGCGAGTATTGATGGATTACAGCATGCACGTCAGTTTGCTGCAGAGTTTGTTCAGCACGATTTTATTGTCACCAGTGGTCTCGCTTTAGGCATTGATGGTCATGCGCATGATGGTGCGTTGCAAGCGGGTGGTAAGACGATTGCGGTGCTAGGATCTGGCTTAGAAAATATTTATCCGGCACGTCATCGTGGTTTAGCGCAACGTGCTATTGAACATGGGGCTTTGGTGTCTGAGTCTCGGCCTAATGCCAAGCCGCGCCCAGAAAACTTCCCGCGTCGTAATCGTATTATTAGTGGATTATCGCTTGGTGTACTGGTCGTCGAGGCGGCGAAAAAGAGCGGCTCGTTAATTACAGCTCGTTACGCGCTTGAGCAAGGTCGAGAAGTATTTGCGCTGCCAGCGTCAATCAATGCCCCCAATGCCTGCGGTGGAAACCAGTTGATACGTCATGGCGCTTGCCTCGTAGAAAAGACGAAAGATGTCTTAGATGAAATACAGTCCTTGCTTGATTGGTCTATTAATCAGAGTACCGATTTATTTTCTACGTTAAATGATGAAGAAGAATTGCCATTTCCTCAGCTGTTAGCTAACGTAGGAAGTGAAGCTACACCGGTTGATATTCTTGCAAACAGGACCAATATACCTGTCCAAGAAGTCATGATGCAGCTCTTAGAGTTAGAACTCTCTGGGCATGTCGTTGCGGTTTCAGGTGGCTATATTCGAAAGGGGAGGGGCTAGCTATGATGATGGATATACTGATGTATCTATTCGAAACCTACATCCATAGCGATGCAGAGTTACAGGTCGAACAAGACGAGTTGGAAGAAGAGTTGCTTCGTGCAGGCTTCCAACAAAAAGATATCTACAAAGCCCTTGTCTGGTTAGAAGAGCTTGCCGCATTGCAGCAAAGTGACACCTCTTCTGCAATCTCGACTTGCATGGCTTCGTCATCAACTCGTATCTACACAGCGAAAGAGATGCAGCGTTTAGATTTGGAATGCCGAGGTTTTCTATTGTTTCTCGAGCAAATCAATGTGTTAACCACAGAAACTCGCGAAATGGTGATTGACCGAGTGATGGGATTAGAAACGAGTGAGTTTGAGCTTGAAGATCTCAAATGGATCATTCTGATGGTGCTGTTTAATGTGCCTGGCAACGAAAACGCTTACACGCTAATGGAAGAGCTGTTGTACACCAAGGAACAAGGGATTCTTCACTAACCATCTGGGCAAGTTCGAGTTTAACTAGAATAAACGCGAGCTTGTCTTTTTGTGTGTTTTTCACGAAACGGTAAGTATGAGTAGTAAAATCGACAACACCCTTTTCTCTGCCCATGAACACGCTTTGGAACACGAGCCGTGTCCAAAATGTGGTGGTGAGCTGACTCTCAAGCACGGAAAACATGGCCCATTTCTCGGCTGTAACCATTACCCAAGCTGTGATTACATTAAACCGCTACACAGCAATGATGGTCACATCGTGAAAGAGTTGGGTGTGCCTTGTCCTGAGTGTGGCAATGAGTTGGTTCTCCGCCAAGGGCGCTACGGTATGTTCGTTGGTTGTAGCCATTACCCGGCTTGTCATCATATTGAGTCGATTAATCAACCAGAGCCAGAGGCGCAGTCACAAGAGCAACACGCTTGCCCTGAATGTGGCAAAGGACATTTGGTTGAGCGTAAAACCCGATTTGGCAAAACATTCTACGCGTGTGACAACTACCCTAAATGCAAATTTGCTGTGAACCTTGCTCCGGTCAAGGGGCGATGCGAAGAATGTGGTTTTACTTTGTTGGTGGAGAAGAAACTCGCCAGTGGTGTGAAATTGCAATGTGCCAACCGTAAGTGCCAGCACACCCAACAAGGGTAAATACATCAAAGGAATTAAAAAGGGTCGCATCGTGCGACCCTTTTTTTATTTTTTTGCTGCCAAACGTTAGTGTTGAGGCTGTTTAGCGAACGCTTGCACGGCTGGGAAAGCTATTGGGTCTAAGATGTCTGCCAGAGCGCACAACCTACGGTGCAATTCTCCTGGGTAGTCGCCACACACGTTGATGTGTCCCATCTTGCGACCTGCACGTTTCTCTTTGCCATACCAATGAATGTGGCAACCATCCATTAATAACAATGCTTCTGGTAGTGTGTCTTCACCAAGAATATTAATCATTGAGGTTTCACGAACCAATTTCGTACTGCCTAATGGTAAGCCGCACACTGCGCGCAGATGGTTTTCAAACTGACACGTTTCTGCACCTTGCTGTGTCCAGTGACCAGAGTTGTGCACGCGTGGAGCAATCTCATTCACTAAAAGTGCCCCATCGACATCAAAGAACTCAAGCGCTAATACGCCAACGTAATCTAGGCTATCTGCGACTGCCGTGAACATTTGCTTTGCTTGTTCCTGTAACCCTGGCGCATCAATCGCAGTAGAAAGACTCAATACACCGTTGGTGTGGACGTTCTCTGCCAGAGGATACACTTCCACACTGCCATCTTTGCTTCGAGCACCAACCAGTGATACTTCGCGGTTAAAAGGAACAAACTCTTCAGCAACAATCGCTTGAGTTGGTGTTGCCGCGATGCACTCCGACATCTCAGTCCAAATGTCGTCGACTTGAGAAGCTTCTTTTAAGCGCCATTGGCCTTTACCATCGTAACCACCTAATGCACTTTTCAGAACCATTGGCATACCAACGTGTTCAATTGCGCGGTCAAAGTCTTCACGAGTTTCAATGACGTAGTATTTCGCGTTGCGCACGCCGGCATCATCAAGCAGTGCTTTTTCAATACGGCGATCACCACCTGCTTTGATGGCTTGCGTACTTGGTAGGAACTTGCCGCTCGCTTCGCAAACCTTGAGCACGTCATGTGGAATATGCTCGAACTCGGCAGTAATCACATCAACTTGCGTAATCGCATTTTCCAAGCCATGGCCAAGTACCTGTTGAGTTAAAGGGTGAACGACATCACCGCTGCTGACATCGTAAGCTGAAATTTGAATATTCAGTGGCGCACCAGCCAGAGACATCATACGAGCCAACTGACCCGCACCAAGAACCAGTACATGCATCTGATTAATCCTCTGCAGGGTTTGGATTTGCGAGAACTGTTTCCGTTTGCTCATTACGGAATGCTTCTACCTTCGCCATGATGTTTTCATCATGAGTGCCTAGGATTTGCGCAGCTAGGATACCGGCGTTTGCTGCGCCCGCTTCGCCAATCGCCAATGTACCAACCGCAATTCCCTTTGGCATCTGTACAATAGAAAGCAGTGAATCCATACCTTTCAGTGCACGAGACTGAACGGGAACCCCAAGCACTGGCAAACTAGTAAACGCCGCCGCCATACCTGGTAGGTGGGCTGCACCACCTGCGCCTGCGATGATAACTTTGATGCCGCGTTCTTTTGCGCCACTAGCGTAGTCAGCCAGTAATTGAGGAGTTCGGTGTGCTGACACGACTTTTGTTTCGTAAGGCACGCCAAATTGATCTAGCATGTCCGCTGCTAGTTTCATGGTTGGCCAATCGGATTTAGAACCCATGATGATACCGACTTTCATCTCAAACTCCTTTAAGCTGCAAAAATTAGGTGAGCTATAAATTTGTGCGCATTATACGGGGATTTTTATCTCAAGCAAACGTTTGCTTCTTGTTGTTGGCGCTATTGATACATTTTATAAAAAAATTGCTTTAGTGTCTGAGAATGAATATTTGTACACTTAGTGAAAACAACACAGTCAAACAAATAGGAAGTAATCGGTGGATAACTTTGAACAAGTGCTCAACGCACTCAAGCAAGGCGAAGTGATTGCCTATCCAACAGAAGGGGTTTTTGGTGTCGGATGTGATCCAGATAACCCAGAAGCAATTCAAAAGCTATTAGAGCTCAAGCAGCGTCCGGTAGAAAAAGGGCTGATTCTCATCGCGGCAAGTTATGATCAGCTCTTGCCTTATATTGATGAATCTCAGTTGACTGAAGAACAATTACAGACTGTTCATGCCACTTGGCCAGGCCCATACACTTGGATCATGCCAGCGAGCGATAAAGTATCCAACTGGGTTTCAGGGCAGTTTGATTCAATTGCGGTTCGTGTGACTGATCATCCTTTGGTGCAAAAAATATGTAATGCATTCGGAAAGCCGTTAACCTCTACCAGCGCGAATCTTTCCGGCTTACCACCGTGTATGACCACGGAAGAAGTCGAAGAGCAGTTGGGTGATAAGCTGGTCGCCATTCTTCGTGGCGAGACCAGCGGTCGTGATAAACCCAGCGAGATTCGTGACGCCAAAACTTCACAAATATTAAGACAGGGTTAACCCTGCTAACCAGCCATCATTAGGTTTCACGTAATAGGTAATAACGTATGTCAGCGATCGATAAGCACGCCGTAAAGCAGTTCTTGATGTCACTTCAGGACTCCATTTGTCAGCAGTTAGAACAAGAAGATGGAAAGGCCGTCTTTGTCGAGGATGCATGGCATCGTGAACCGGGCGAACGTCTTGGTGGCGGTGGGCGCTCACGTGTTATGCGTGATGGCCTTGTTTTCGAGCAGGGAGGCGTGAACTTCTCGCATGTGGAAGGGAAAGAAATGCCAGCATCTGCGACAGCGCATCGTCCAGAGCTAGCGGGTCGTCGTTTTGAAGCGATGGGTGTTTCTTTGGTTATTCACCCTAAAAACCCTTATGTACCGACTTCACACGCCAATGTTCGCTTCTTTATTGCAGAAAAAGATGGCGAAGACCCAATTTGGTGGTTTGGTGGTGGTTTTGACCTAACGCCGTTCTATCCATTTGAAGAAGATTGCCAATCATGGCACGATACTGCAAAACTGCTTTGTGCGCCATTTGGTGACGATGTTTACCAAGAGCATAAAGCATGGTGTGACAAATACTTCTTCCTACCACATCGTAATGAAACTCGCGGTGTTGGCGGTTTGTTCTTTGATGATCTAAACCAGTGGGAATTTGATAAGTGTTTTGCTTACATCAAAGCAGTCGGTGAAGGCTATTGCCAGGCTTACTTGCCGATCGTTTCTCGTCGTAAAGAGTTCAAGTATGGTGAGCGTGAGCGTGAATTCCAACTATATCGTCGCGGCCGTTACGTAGAGTTCAACTTAGTGTATGACCGTGGCACCTTATTTGGTTTACAAAGTGGTGGGCGTACTGAGTCGATTCTGATGTCAATGCCGCCGCTCGCTCGCTGGGAGTACTGCTACGAGCCAGAAGCGGGATCGCCAGAAGCTGAACTTTACGAGCGATACCTAACGCCCCGAGAGTGGTAAGCACGGAATCTCCTTTTCTATATAGATAGATAGTGATAGGGTCATCTGTAATCAGGTGGCCCTGTTTTCTCTATATCTAAGTAAGGAGCAAAGGTAAGGAAATGACCCAGCAAATCGATCGCTATGCCGTGTTTGGTAATCCTATCGGACACAGTAAGTCGCCATTCATTCACACCTTGTTTGCTCGTCAAACTAATCAATCTTTGGTGTACACCGCAGAAAGTGCACCTGTTGATGGTTTTATTGACGCGGCGAAGGTGTTTTTTGCTGAAGGTGGCAAGGGGTGCAACATCACTATGCCATTTAAAGAAGATGCTTATCAATTTGCTAGTCGATTGACAGAACGGGCTCAGTTAGCAGGCGCGGTAAATACCCTCAAGAAGTTAGACGATGGTGAAATCATCGGTGACAACACTGATGGTGCAGGTTTAGTGCAAGATCTGCTTCAGCATCAGGTTGTATTGGAAGGCGCGCGAATCCTAATTATTGGCGCTGGTGGTGCAGCTCGTGGTGTTATTAAGCCACTACTTGATCAAAAGCCGACCTCTTTAACCATTACCAACCGTACCTTTAGTAAAGCACAGGAGCTTGCAGAGCTGTTTGTCTCTCACGGTCCTATCCTCGCCAAAGAGATAGCAAGTATTGATGAAGAGTATGATGTCATCATTAACTCCACATCCGCTTCTCTTAGTGGTGAACTGCCGACTATTTCATCCTCCATCTTTGCCGCTAACAGTACAAGCTATGACATGATTTATGGCAAAGGGGTGACGAGCTTTAACTTATGGGCAAAAGAGAATGGTGCCGCTCATGCGTATGACGGTCTTGGAATGTTAGTTGGGCAGGCTGCGGAAAGCTTTATGCTCTGGCGTGGCTTACGTCCTGGTGCCAAACAAATTCTCAGAGAACTAAGAAAGAACCTTGAAGGTCAATAAGCGATGAATCAATCCATCTTATTCCCAGATATTCAATCATGGGATGAAGTATCACAATCGGTAAACTTTTCGGCGCAACAATCAGGCGCACTAATAGAGTGCTTTGTGACGAAACAAAAGTTAGAAAAGCTCAGTGGTTCACTGATTGAAACTGAGCAAGCGGCAATTAAAGTGTTTACTGATTACCGATTCGACCTAGAAGAAATGGCTGAAGAGCTAATAGAAGATGAAGCCTTCAACGAAGAAGGCCATATCATCATCGGTTAACAGGGCTTTAGTTCAAGTCTTTTACTTCATTTAAGTAGTCGTTTTTGTTCTGCACATAGTTGTTGGCAGACTTTTGCAAGAAAGCTCGTTCTTTTTCTGATAGAGGGCGAGCTTGTTTTACTGGGCTTCCAACATATAAGTAGCCACTTTCTAATACTTTCCCAGGTGGCACTAAACTGCCTGCTCCGATCATCACCTCTGACTCAATTACAACAGCATCTAAAACAATAGCTCCCATACCAACCAAAACACGATCGTGGATCTCACAACCGTGCAGCATCACTTTGTGGCCAATCGTAACGTCATTACCAATAATCAATGGGTAGCCGTTTGGGTTTTCGGCGTTCTTATGGGTGACATGCAAAACACTGCCATCTTGAATATTCGTTCGATCACCAATGTGAATGTGGTTTACATCGCCTCGCGCTGCTACCAATGGCCAAATGCTAGAATCATCGCCAATTCGGATATCACCGACTAAAACAGAGGTTGGGTCAACGTAAACACGCTCACCAAGTTCAGGCTTTATACCTTTGTAGCTTCTCATTGAGCTCATCTTTTTTCCTTATTCAGGGCGATTACAGGGTGTATGGAGGTAGAATAGTAGTGAAAACTCGCCTTTTAGAATAAAAAACACCCAAACGATAAAAAAATCAAAAAAAACGAGAAAAAGGGCTTGCCAATGTGATCGCAATCTCTATAATGCCACCTCGCTGA